>NZ_BAAABW010000031.1:0-92433 GCF_039521185.1 Streptomyces blastmyceticus
TCCAGCCCGTCCGGCGTTTGAGGACGCTCCCGCAGGGAGCTCCCGCCGCAGGCGGCAACGGACCCGCAGCCGGGGGTCTGGGGCACGCGCCCCAGTTTCGGGAAGGGGCGGGGCTGGGGACAAAGCCCGCCGCAGGCGCAGCCGTGCCGCACCATGGATCCGTGATCGAGACAGCGCAGACCCCCACCGGCGAAGCCAGAATCCATTGGTTCCGCGCCCCGAGAGCGAGGCTCACGCTCGCTCTCGGCCACGGCGCCGGCGGCGGCGTCGAAGCCCGCGACCTCCAAGCGATCGCCGCCACCCTCCCCACACACGGGATCACCGTCGCCCTCGTCGAACAACCCTGGCGCGTCGCAGGCAAGAAGGTTGCCCCCGCGCCGAAGACGCTCGACGCCGCCTGGACAGCGCTGTGGCCCGCGCTGGCCGGGCCGGGGCGGCCGGTCGTCGCGGGTGGTCGCAGCGCCGGTGCCCGCGTCGCGTGCCGCACGGCGAAGGAGCTCGGGGCGGTCGGCGTGCTCGCGTTGAGCTTCCCGCTGCACCCGCCGGGCAGGCCGGAGAAGTCCCGCGCGGAGGAACTGGCCGGCACCGGGCCGCTGCCCACGCTCGTCGTCCAGGGTGCGAAGGATCCGTTCGGGCGCCCGGAGGAATTCCCGTCCGGCACCGGGCTGGTCGCCGTCCCGGACGGCGACCACGGCTTCGCCGTACCGAAGAAGGCGGCCATCGGCCAGGACGGCGCCCTCGCCGTGATCACCGAGGCGGTCGCCGCGTGGCTCGCCGGGCTGCCCGGCTGACCCGTTCGGCCGACGCCGCGGAAAGCGCCCCGCGCTCCGGGAATGCGCGACCGGATACCGCTGTTGTGCACAACGTCACCACGCACTGGCACGACAGAGGAATGGGAGCTCGCAGCATGGGTTCGACCGCATGCCTGTCCCGCCCGCAGACGGCTGACCTGGGATGGTCCGCACTGCATGTGGCGCAGCCCGCTTCCGCTGGAGCGGCGGACGGGCCGGATCGTCGTCTATTCTCCGATTCGAGCGGACCCGTTTCCGGATCCGCCAGGGTGTTGGAGGAGGTGGGTCCGGTCGCTGGGACCGACGAGGGGACGACCGATGGCGGCGCCGGTGTCGAATCCGCCGCCGAGAGCACCGCGGCACGCAACGCCCGCTTCGAGCGGGACGCTCTGACCTTCCTCGACCAGATGTACTCGGCCGCCCTGCGCATGACGCGCAACCCCGCTGACGCGGAGGACCTGGTCCAGGAGACGTATGCCAAGGCGTACGCCTCCTTCCATCAGTTCCGCGACGGTACGAACCTCAAGGCGTGGCTGTACCGCATCCTGACCAACACGTTCATCAACTCCTACCGCAAGAAGCAGCGTGAGCCCCTGCGCAGCGCGTCGGAGGAGATCGAGGACTGGCAGCTCGCCCGCGCCGAGTCGCACATGTCGACCGGTCTGCGGTCCGCCGAGTCCCAGGCCCTGGACCACCTCCCCGACTCCGATGTCAAGGAGGCCCTTCAGGCCATTCCCGAGGAATTCCGCATAGCGGTCTATCTCGCGGACGTGGAGGGCTTTGCCTACAAGGAGATCGCGGACATCATGGGTACGCCCATCGGCACGGTCATGTCCCGGCTGCACCGGGGCCGCCGCCAGCTGCGCGGAATGCTGGAGGATTACGCCCGCGAGCGCGGTCTGGTCCCGGCCGGTACAGCTCCGGTGCCGAACGGTTCCGACGAGTCGCACAATCGGAAAGGCTCGGACTCATGAGCTGCGGAGACCCGCACGAGACGGACTGCTCTGAAGTCCTCGACCATCTCTACGAGTTCCTCGACCACGAGATGCCCGACGGCGACTGCGCCAAGTTCGAGGTGCACATCGACGAGTGCTCCCCGTGCCTGGAGAAGTACGGCCTGGAGCAGGCGGTGAAGAAGCTCGTCAAGCGCTGCTGCGGCCACGACGACGTCCCCGCCGACCTCCGCTCCAAGGTCATGGGCCGCATCGAGATGATCCGCGCCGGACAGGCGGTGCCGGACCACGACGTGGTGGCCGAGGCCCGGGCGGCGGAGGCGGCGCGCAAGGTCGCGCAGGACTGACCGCGCGCTCCCCGGGCCCGGCAAGGAGCCGTTTCGGTCGGCCCGTCCCCTGGGCAAACACCCTCCTGGGGCAACATCACCCGAAGGTGTGCAACCGGTCGGTTCGGCCGGGGTAATACCCGAATGCGCCGTTCCAGGGCGTCCCCTCAGCCTATTCTCCCCATCCTGACGGCAAGCTGGCCTGCTTCGTACGGGACGGGGAGGACGCGCCATGTGGGCACTTCCGGCGGTGGCACGCGGCTGTGTCGCCTGCGCCGTGGTCGCCGCGGCCCTTTGTGCCGCGCCCGCCGTGCGGGCCGGAACCGCGGCCCCCTGGGCCGCGACCGCCCTGCTCGCCGCCGTCTGCGCGGCCTGCGAGCGACTGCCCCGCCGCACACTGACGTTCCCCGTCCTGCTCGCCGGCGCGTTCCTGCTGCCCCCGGCCGCCGCCGCGCTCGTCGCCGTGCCGGGCGCCCTCGCGGGCCGCGTCGAGCAGCGCCCGGTGTGGGTGCGGCGCTGGTGGCACGCCGCCCAGCTGTCGCTCGCCGCGTGCGCCGCCTCGTACGTCTTCGCGCTCACCGCCCCGTCCGGCGCCGCGTTCACCGCCGCGCTGCCGCCCGCCCTCGCGGCGGCACTCGCCTTCTCCCTCGTCGCCGCCGTACTCGACGGCGTCATCCGGTACACCGCCGAGCGCCGCTCGCCCCGGGCCGCCTGGGGCGGCCTGCTGCCGGGCGCGCTGCTGCCCGCGCTGGTGCACGGGCCGACGGGCCTGATGACGGCGGTGCTCTGGCGCAGCGCGTACGGGCCGCTGGCCGCCCTGCTCGTCCTGCTGCCGATGTCCGTCTCGTCCTGGTTCCTGGACCGCTACGAGCGCGAGCGCGCCGCCCATCAGGCCACGATCCGGGCCCTGGTGCAGGCCGTCGACCTCAAGGACCGCTACACGCGCGGCCACAGCGAGCGCGTCGGCCGCGCGTCGGTGCTGATCGCCCGCGAGCTGGGCATGGCGGGGGAGCGGCTGGAGGCGCTGCGCTTCGCGGGCATCCTGCACGACATCGGCAAACTGGGCATCCCCACCCGGCTGTTGCGCAAGGACGGACCGCTGACCCCCGAGGAGCGGCGCGTCATCGAACTCCACCCGGAGTACGGGCACGAGATGGTCCGCGGTATCGGCTTCCTGGACGAGGCGCGCGCGGCGATCCTCCACCACCACGAGCGGCTGGACGGCAGCGGCTATCCGTACGGGCTCAGCGGCCGGCAGATCCCGCAGTTCGCGCGGATCGTGGCCGTCGCCGACGCCTTCGACGCGATGACCTCCACCCGCAGTTACAGCCGCGCCCGGCCGGTCGCCACCGCGATGGCGGAGCTGCACCGCTGCTCCGGCACCCAGTTCGACCCGCACATGGTCGAGGCGCTGGAGGCCGCGCTGGAGCGCCACGGCTGGCACCCGACCGTCACCTCGGAGGGCTCTCTGCTCACGGAATGCATAATTCTGCCCAGCGGAAACGTCCCTTCTGCGCGGGATTCGGTCACCGGAGCGACCCTTCACGGCGGCGAGGGATGATGAGCGCACCGTCGGAACCGACGAAGACCTCGAACGCCGCCCTGGTCGTCCGCTGGGTGCACGCCGCCGCCGCGGCCGCCGCCGTGACCGCGCTCGCGTGGACCGCGCGCGGCGGCGTGGCGCAGCCCCAAGTGGCCCTCGCGTACGGCGTGTTGATCACCCTCGGCGAGGCCGTGCGGCGCCGCCCCACGGCCGCCGCCGAGGCCCGTGAGACCGCGCCCGTCGGAGCCGCCGGGGCCCTCGCGTACGCCCTGCTCGGCGAGGTCGGCGGGCGGCCCACCACGCACGGCCCGGCCCAGGTCGTCGCCGTCGTCCTCGCCGCCACGCTCGCCGGCGCGCTCGGCCGCCCGCCCGCGCGCGACCACCTCGCGCGCCGCCTGCTCACCACCGGCTTCGCCGCCGTCTGCTTCCAGCCTCTGCACAACACCGGCGTCCTCGACCGCTGGCCCGGCCACAGCCCGTACTACGCGCCGTTCCTGCTGCTCCTGCTCGCCCTCACCGCCCTGTGCGACGCCGTCCTGGCCGCCGCCCTGTCCCGGGCCCGCACCGGCGGACCGTACGGCCCGGCCCTGCGCGACGAGCTGCGCGCCCTGCCCGGCATCGGCACGGCGATCTGCGCGACCGGCGTCGTGATGGCGCTCGCCGTGGCCGTCGCCGGGCTCTGGGCGCTGCCCGTCTTCTGCCTGCCGCTGCTGCTCACGCAGCTGTCCTTCCGCCGCTACACCGCCGTGCGCGCCACCTGCCACCAGACCATCGCCTCCCTGGCCCGCTCCACGGAGATCGCGGGCCACACCCCGGCCGGGCACGCCCGCAGGGTCGCCGCGCTCGGCCGCGCCACCGGCCGCGAGCTCGGTCTGGCCGAGGCGGATCTCACCGTTCTGGAGTACGCGGCGCTGATGCACGACATCGGCCAGCTCTCGCTGCTGGACCCCTTGCCCGCCGGGGCGACCGAGCCGCTGCCGCCCGCCGAACGCCGCCGGATCGCCCTGCTGGGCGGCGCGGTCGTCCGGCAGACCGGCGTCCCCTCCGAGGTCGCGGTGGTCGTGGAGCGGCAGGCGGACCCCTTCCGCGAGCAGCCGCTCACCGCCCGCATCGTCCGCACCGTCAACGCCTACGACGACCTCGCCGGGAGCGCCGCCTGCGGCCCGCTCGGCGCCCTGGAGCGGCTGCGCCTGGCCACGGCCCACGACCACGATCCCCAGGTCGTCGAGGCCCTGGCCCGGGTGCTGGCGCGGGCCCCCTGCCCGCCCAGGACCCCGCCCCCGGACCCGTAGAAGTCCCGGCAAAGCCCGCGCGGCCGCTGAACCCACGGGTAATGAGCGGGCGTCCAAAGGGGCATGGTTGGATGCGAAGAGAAGAAAACGACACACAGAGCGCGGACTACGGGGGGTGCCGCGCGCGTCGCCCTCGAGGAGTGGCGGGCGCAGCTTCCCGGAGCAGAAGAGATGTGGCAGGTTGTCGTCAGGGAGGACGGCGACCGTCACCTGGGTCATCCGGCGTGGTCGCACGCAGAAACCGGCAGGCGGGAATCGTGAGGATCTTCGGCAAGGTACGGCATCGGCCTTCCGCCTCGTGGCGGCAGGCCACCGACCGTGCTTTCACTTTGATCGGCGACGGCCGGTACGAGGACGCGGGCGCGCTGCTGACCCGTGCCGCCGACATGGAGCCGTGGCTGTCCGAGTCGTGGTTCAACCTCGCACTGCTGCACAAGTTCCGGCACGACTGGGAGCAGGCCCGCGCCGCCGGGCTGCGGGCCGTCGCCCTGCTGGACCGCGAGGCGGGCGCCCCCGACTGGTGGAACGTGGGCATCGCCGCCACCGCCCTCCAGGACTGGCCGCTGGCCCGCCGCGCCTGGCAGGCGTACGGCCTGCGGGTGCCCGGCGAGGCCGCCCCGGCCGGTGAGCCGGTCGGCATGGAGCTGGGCAGCGCGGCCGTACGGCTCTCGCCGGAGGGCGAGGCGGAGGTCGTCTGGGGCCGCCGGCTCGACCCGGCCCGGATGGAGGTCCTCTCCATCCCGCTGCCGTCGTCCGGGCGGCGCTGGGGCGAGGTCGTGCTGCACGACGGCGTCCCGCACGGCGAGCGGGTCACCGCCGCCGGGCCCTCCTATCCGGTCTTCGACGAGATCGAGCTGTGGGCCCCCTCGCCCGTGCCGACCTGGGTGGTCCTCCTGGAGGCCGCCACCGAGGCCGACCGGGACGCCCTGGAGCGGCTCGCGGCCGACGCGGGCTTCGCCGCCGAGGACTGGTCCTCCTCCGTGCGGCTGCTGTGCCGCACCTGCTCCGAGAGCCGGATGCCCAGCGACGAGGGCGACGGCGAGCACCTCGACCCGCACGACCACAGCGAGCCGGGCCACCCGGGCCCGCTGGGCCACCGCACGGCCGGTTCCGGCTCGCTGTGGGTGCCCGAGCGCGAGTGCGGCATCGCCGCCCCGGCCGGCCTCGTGCGCGGCCTGCTCGACGGCTGGGTCGCGGACAGCCCGGACACCCGGGAGTGGCGGGATCTGGAAGAAGTCTGCTGAGGTGCGCCCGTGGCCCCCTTACTCTGTACAGGCATCCTTTTTCCGGATTTTGACTTCCGAATTTTGCAGAGAGGCGTAACGGCGGCATGGCGCAGCAAGAGACCGATCAGCCGGTGACCGGCGAGTTCATCGTGGACACCGAGGACTGCGAGGAGCGCGAGCTCGCGCACCGCGAGCGTGGCACGTCCCGCCCGATCACCGTCGTCGGCAACCCCGTGCTGCACAAGGAGTGCAAAGACGTCACCGAGTTCGGCGACGAGCTCGCGCAGCTCATCGACGACATGTTCGCCAGCCAGCGCACCGCCGAGGGCGTGGGCCTGGCCGCCAACCAGATCGGCGTCGACCTGAAGGTCTTCGTCTACGACTGCATGGACGACGAGGGCGTGCGGCACGTGGGCGCCGTCTGCAACCCCGTCCTGGACGAGGTCCCGGCCGACCGCCGCGTCCTCGACGACTCCAACGAGGGCTGCCTGTCCGTCCCGACCGCCTACGCCGCGCTGGCCCGCCCGGACTACGCGGTCGTCCGCGGCCAGGACGCGAAGGGCAACCCCATCGCGGTCGAGGGCACGGGCTATTTCGCGCGCTGCCTCCAGCACGAGACGGACCACCTCTACGGCTACCTCTACATCGACCGCCTCTCCAAGCGCGACCGCAAGGACGCGCTTCGCCAGATGGCGGAGGGCACGCCGCGCTACGAGGTCGTCCCCAACGACTGAGCACGGCCGCACGCAGACGCTCCGGGGCGGTTGAGGACGGGAGGTCCTCAACCGCCCCGGAGGTTCAATGACAGCTCCGGGCCGGACCGCATCGCGACGTCGAGCGCGGGGCTGGCCGTGAGGATGCCGGACTGCAGGCGCCTGAGCCTGGGCGACGGCTCGATGCCGAGATCGTCGCGGAGCGCCTCGCGCAGCAGGTGGTAGATCTCCAGCGCCTGGCCGACGCGGCCCGAGCGGTAGAGCGCGATCATGTAGTGGGCGTGCAGGTTCTCGTGGGTGGGGTACTGCGCGACCAGCGAGCCCAGCTCGAAGAGCAGCTCGTGGTGCAGCCCCAGGCGGAGCTCGGTCTCCACGCACTGCTCCAGCGCGGTCAGCCGGCGCTCTTCGAGTCCCGCGACGGCCGCCTGCAGCTGGGGACCGGGCCGTACGTCCACCAGTGTGGGCCCGCGCCACAGGCCGAGGACGCTGCGCAGCACCCCCGACAGCCGGCGGTCGTCGCCCGCCGCGTGGGCCAGCCGCGCCTCCTCCAGCGCCTCCTCGAGCAGCGCCACGTCGAGCGCACCGCGGGCCACCCGCAACCGATAGCCCAGAGGCCGCGTCGAGAGCGTGTCCTTGGCGGCTTCGAGCGAGCCGATGGACGGCGCCGCCGCGAGGGCCTGGCGGATGTGGAACACACGCGTGTGGACGCTCTGCACCGCACTGCGGGGTGCGCCGGAGGGCCGCAGCTCGTCGAGGCATGTCTCCAGCGGCACGGGCGAGTTGGCGTTGATCAGCAGCAGCGCCAGGAGCTGCCGGGTCTTGGGGGCGGTGGGAAGCTCGACCACGCCGTCGTCCCAGGCGGTGAGCGGTCCGAGCACTGCGAACTCCGTCGAATTCCCGGACCGTGGAACGGCGCGGCCGACCAAGGGGATCTCCGATTTCGAGGTGTGGGGGAGGGGTTTTCGGTGTGTGCGTTTCCGGTGTGTGCGGGGGAGAGCCGGGAAAACCCCGGGCCGACTGCCCATAAACCGCCCGAGCGGTTTGCTCACTTGCTGTAACCATAGGTCAGCCGACGGTTCGCATGCCATGTGCACGCATCGTGATCATGCTCATAGATCGGGGCCCGGACGGCTGGGTATACGCCTGGGTTTCCCCGCCCGTACCGGCCGCGGGCCGTCGTAATCCAAAAAGTAGGGAACCGTTAGGCGCTGCTGATTCGCTGGGCCCACCGCCTGCGCCGGGCGCAAACCCGGACGGAATGAAAGGTCCCGCCGATGCCCGACTGTCTCGTCATCTTCGACTGTGACGGTGTGCTCGTCGACAGCGAGACACTCAGCGCGCAGGTGATGCGCGCGATGGCGGCGGAAGCCGGCCTGACCGTCGCGCGCGAGGACGCCCTTCCGCTGATCCGGGGGCGGAAAGTCGCCGAATGGGTCGCGGAGTTGGGCGAAGGTCTCGGCCGCCCGCTGCCGGACACCTTCATTCCCGAATTCCGCCGGCGCACGGCCGTCGCATTCGCCGCGGAGTTGCGGGCGGTGCCGAATGTCGAGCAGGTCCTGCGCGCACTCGCCCTCCCGTTCTGCACGGCGTCGAGCGCACCGGCCGAGAAGGTCCGTCTCACGCTCGGACTCACCGGCCTGCTGCCGTACTTCGAGGACCGCATCTACAGCGCCTACGACGTCGGCGCCTGGAAGCCGGATCCCGGTCTCTTCCGCCACGCGGCCGCGGACATGGGGGTCGCCCCCGAGCGGTGCGCGGTCGTGGAGGACAGCCTGGTCGGGGTGCAGGCGGGGGTGGCGGCCGGCATGACCGTCTTCGGATACGCGCCGCCCGGCAGCGGCACCGACGGGCCGCTGCGGGACGCCGGGGCCCTCACCTTCGCCTCGATGGAACGGCTCCCCGCACTGCTCGACGCGTGGCACGCGCGGATGACGACACGGCGGACCGGCGGCGGAAGACGGGCCGCCTCTTAGCCAAGGCCGCCCCAACAGAGCCCAGAAAGGGTACACGGCACGTGCTGAGCATCCTGGAACAACTCCAGCAGACCAACCCGTCCGCCGAGATCTGGTGGGATTCCTCGCCGCTGGACTTTCCGCGCTGGCGCGCCTCCTTCCTCGAAGGGGCGCGGGACGAGACCGCGCGCGGCCGCTGGGCTGCCCAGCTCGACCGCTTCCTGATCCCCGGAAGGCCCACCGGCTCGCTCGTACGCGGCGTCACCACCAACCCCTCACTCGTCGCCAAGAGCGTCCTGGCCGCCCCCGACCTGTGGGCCGCCGAGATCCGGGAACAGATCCGATGTCAGAGGTCACCCGACATCGAGGGGACGTTTGCACTCCTCTACGGGGAGGCCGTGGGCCGCGCCGCCACCGCGATGCTGCCCCTGTGGGAGGCCACCGACGGGCAGTACGGCTGGGTGTCGGGCCAGCTCGACCCACGCCACATGTTCGACGCCGAGCGCATGCTCGACCAGGCGCTGCGGCTCGCCCGCAGGGCACCCAACCTCATGGTCAAGGTGCCGGGCACGCTGCAGGGGTACGACGTCGTACGGCAGTTGGTCGCCCGCGGCATCTCCGTCAACAGCACCCTCTCCTACACCGTGCCGCAGTTCGTCTCCTGCGCCCGCGCCGTGCGGGAGGGGCTGGAGCAGGCCCGCCGTGAGGGCACGGACACCTCGCGGTGGCGCGCTGTCTTCACCCACATGATCGGCCGGTTCGGATCGCAGGGCGACCTGCCGGCCGAGGCCGCCACCCGGGGCATCGAGCTGAGCCCCGCCGACGTCCGCTGGGCCGAGATCGCGGTGGCGAAGCGCATCCACCGGATGATCCAGGAGGACGGACTCCCGGTGAAAATGCTGCTGTCGAGCCTGGAGACCGACGACCCGGCCCGGGGAATGTCCTCGCTGAGCATGCACCTGGAGCAGAGCGCGGGCGGCGCCATCGCCTATACCTGCAAGCCCCAGTTCATCGCCGACATCATGCGCCGCGACGGCGAGTTCCGGGGTTTCGACGCGCACGCGATCGACGGGGACGTCCCGCCGGCCGTATGGGAAAAGCTGATGCGGCTGCCCTCCTTCCACCGGGCCATCACTCCGCACGGCATGGCCCCCGAGGAGTTCGCCAGTTACGGGTCCTTCGTGAGCACGTACAGCGAAGTCATCCGGAACACCCGGCGGCTCATCGACTTCGTCGCGCACCAGCTGGAGCTGTCGCCGCCCCGCGAGGACGCGCTCCTGGTGTCCGGATCCATCGGATAGCCACGCCCACGAGGGCACATCAGCACGACGAAAGATTTCGGGAGAACGCCCAATGCACACCTCAGTCGCCCTGTGGAGCCATCCGCGGTCGATGTCGACGGCGCTGGAGCGCTCGTTCATGGAACGCGGCGACTTCAAGGTCTTCCACGAGGCCTTCGCCTATGTCTTCTTCATGCACGAGGAACGCGCCGAGATCCCCCACAAGAATCCCGACCCCGACCACCCGCGGACCTATCCGGACGTCAGGGACATGATGGAGCGGGCCCGGCTGGAGAGGCCCGTCTTCCACAAGGACTTCCCCTATCACGCGCTCGACCATCTGCTGGCGGACCCGGAATACCTGCTCGGGCAGGTGAACACCTTCCTCATCCGGGACCCCGAGGAGGCCGTGCTCTCCCACGCCACCGTCCACCCCGGCGTGACCCGCGAAGTGCTCGGCTACCGGCAGCTCGCGCGGCTCTTCGACGCCGTCCGCGAACTGACCGGCACGACACCGGCCGTCATCAACGCGGCGGACCTGGCACGGGACCCCGACGGCACCATCGCCGCCTACTGCGACGCCGTCGGCATCCCCTTCATGCCCGAGGCACTCACGTGGTCCGCGGGCGAACGCGCCGAATGGACGACCTGGAGCGGCTGGCACACCGACGTCACCTCCAGCAGCGGATTCCAGCGGCCCGAGCGCAAATACCGCTTCTCCTACGACGAGAAGCCGCACCTGCGCGAATTCGCCGACTACTGCCGCCCCTATTACGACCACCTCGACCAATTCCGCATTCAGCCGGCCCTGGAGGCAGCACAGTGAGCATCAGCAAGGTCATCGTCACCGGCGGCGCCAACGGCGTGGGCCGGGCCCTGGTGCGCCGGTGCCTGGACGACGGCATGACCGTCATCGCCTGCGACATCGACGAGCCGGGCCTCAAGGCGCTCGCCGACGAGCACGCGGGCCGCCCGCTCGACACCCACGTCTGCGACGTCGCCGACCACGCGGCCTGCGACGCCTTCATGGACCGCGTCCTCGCCGACCACCCCGACGTGGACGGCCTGGTCAACAACGCGGGCCTCTACCTGGGACAGCCCGTCTGGGACTACGACGACCCCACGATGGAGCGGGTCGTCGGCGTCAACGTCATGGGCCCGATCTGGCTCTCCCGCCGGTTCGCCGGACACCTGCTGCCCGAGAAGCGGCGCGGCGCGATCGTCAACCTGTCGTCGGTCGCCGGAGAGGTCGGCAGCTCCGACGCGCTGTACGGCACGGTCAAGGCCGGCGTCATCGGCCTCACCAAGTCCAACGCGATGAACTTCGCCCCGTACATCCGGGTCAATGTCGTCTCGCCCGGCCTCATCGTCAATACCGCGATAGCCGACCGCATTCCCGGCTACCGCTATGCCGAATACAAGCGCCAGGAACAGCTCGACGGGGACATCCTCCCCGAGGACGTGGCCAATGTCTGCGCCTATCTTCTGAGCGACCATTCGAAGACGCTCACCGGGTCACTGCTGCGCGCCGACAACGGCTGCTACCCGCGCTGAGGATCCGATGAGCCCTGTTGGACCCTATGGGAATGGAGTGGAGCAGTTGACGAAGAGCGCGGAGAAGAAGCCGCTCATCATGGTGCTGGGCATGGGCGACCTGTCCACGCGGTTGCTCAACATGCTGCTGGGCAACCCGGCCACCAACCGCGTGGTGCTCGCCGGGCGCGACGTCGAGACCGCCCGCAGGCGGGGCAACCTCGCGCGCTTCACCGCCACCAATCTTGGCCTGGTCGGTGAGGTCGACGCGGTCCACATCGACCTTTACGACGTCGACGCGACGGCGGAGACGCTCGCCCGGGTCCGGCCCGACATCATCTTCATGGGCGCCTCGCTCCAGTCCTGGCGTGTCATCACGGGGCTGCCCAAGGAGACGTTCGAGGAGCTCGACGAGGCCCAGTTCGGCCCCTGGCTGCCGATGCACCTCACGCTCAACCACCTCCTGATGCGGGCGGTGCGGGCCTCCGGCACCGGCGCCAAGGTCGTCAACGCGGCCTTCCCCGACGCCGTCGGGCCCGTACTGGACAAGGTCGGCCTCGCCCCGACGATCGGCGTCGGCAACGTCGCCAACATCGTCCCGGCCCTGACGTACGGCTTCGCCGACGTGCTCGGCGCGGACCCGGCCGGCCTGGAGCTGCGCCTGGTCGCCCAGCACTACTTCAGCCACTACGTGCCGCGGTTCGGCGACGCCGGGAAGGGCGCCTACCACCTCAGCGTCCGCGCAGGCGGCAGGCCGGTCGGCGAGGACATCGACCACACCACGGTGTTCGCACGGCTCGACGGCCCGCTCAAGCGCCTCGGCGGCATCGACGGGCAGCTGCTCACCGCCTCCTCGGCGGCCAGGGTCCTCATCGGCATGGCCACGGACAGTGGCGTCCTCGCCCACGCGCCGGCCCCGGCCGGGCTGCCCGGCGGCTACCCGGTCCGGGTGGGCGCCGAGGGCGGAACGGTCGATCTCGACGGCTCCCTCACGCTCGACGAGGCGATCCGCCTGAACGAGGACTGCCAGCGCGCCGACGGCATCGAGCGGATCGACGACGACGGCACGGTGACGTTCACCGAGCCCGAGATGGCGATCATGAAGCGGCTGATCGGGTACGAGTGCCGCACCATGAAACTCGACGACACTGCGGGCTGGGCCGAGGAACTCGGCGCCAAATACCGGGATTTCCGGAAGAAGTTCGCCTGACCCGGACGACGGACGGCACACCGGTGCCGCTCACCGCGTCCCCCTCCGACCAGAAAGATGACGATGACGGAAAGTTCGACGGACTTCGCGGGTGGCACCACGATATCCGGGCAGGTGGCACCGGAGGAGTACACGAGCCAGTACAAACCGACGCTGGTGGACCGCTGGGACGATCTCATCGACTGGGACCGCCGCAAGGCGAGCGAGAACAACTTCTTCGTCGAGCTGCTGAAGGAAGCCGAATCCCGGCGGGTCCTCGACGCGGCGGCCGGCACGGGTTTCCACTCGGTCAGCCTCGCCGAGGCCGGATTCGAGGTGACGGCGGTCGACGGCAGCCGGAAAATGCTCGACCGGGCGGCGGCCAACGCCCGCCGCGAGGGCCAGAGTTTCGAGATCATCCACACGGACTGGCGCGGTCTCGGGGAGAATCTCGACGGCCGGTACGACGCCATCGTGTGCCTCGGCAGCTCTTTCCCGCACCTCTTCGACGAGGCGGACCGCCGCGCGGTCCTCGCCGAGTTCTACGAGGCGCTCAACCCCGGCGGCATGCTCATCCTGGACCACCGCAACTTCGACGCCATCCGGGCCCACCGGTACAGGAGCAGCGGGAACTTCTACTACTGCGGCACCGGCGCGAATGTCTCGGTCGCCCATATCGACGAGAACCTCTGCCGGTTCCGGTACGACTTCCCCGACGGGGCGACGTACCACCTGGAGGTCTATCCCGTCCTGAAGGACGAACTCACGGGTCTGCTCCTCCAGTCGGGATTCGACACGACGCAGACCTTCGGGGACTTCCAGGAAAAGTTCGACATCTTCGCGTCGGACTTCATCATCCACGTGGCACGGAAGGCATGAGCGACAACGTGACGGCGGGCCGGCGGCAGACCGGCCCGCTCGGTGGTCTGGTCATCACGGTGCTGCTGACGAGCTTCGTCGCGGCGACGTACGGCTTCGGTTTCTACCTGTTCTCCCAGCTCGTCACGGACATGCGGCGGGACCTCGGCTTCGGGTACACCGCCGTGGGCACCATCACCGCCGCGGGCCAGCTCGGATTCCTCGTCTTCGCCATGATCGGGACCTGGCTCGCGTCCCGCATCGGCGGCGGCCAGGTCACCATCGGCTCGGTGGCCCTCTGCGCGATCTGCCTGCTGCTGCTGCCGATGACCGACAGCATCGTGGTCATCGGCATCCTGCTCACGATCCTCGGCGGCACCGCCGCCTCGGTGTATGTGCCACTGGTGGAGATCGTCGGCCGGGTCATCGACTACAAACACCGGGGCAAGGTGCTGGGCCTGGTCTCCAGCGGCACCAGCTACGGCGTCTTCGTCAACAGCCTCCTGGTGCCGTCCTTCGTGGCGGACGGCGACTGGCGCGGCCTCTGGTACGTGGTCGGCTTCGGCACTCTCATGGTGACGGTCGTGGCCACGGTCACCTTCTGGCGCCTCGGGCTGTTCCGGCCCGACCCGGCGGAGGCGGAACAGGCCGCAGAACAGCGGGCGGAGCAGGAGGCCGACGGCGGCAAGGGCGGCGCGCTCTCCGGCGTGCGCATGGTGCTCGTCCGCTGGGTGGTCATCATCTGGGTGATCAAGTTCATGAACGGCTTCGCCTTCATGCCGTTCCAGAACTACCTCTCCCCGTACCTCCGCGAGGGCCTCGGCTTCGACATCGACTTCGCGGCCCAGGTGTGGGGCGTGATCGGCATCATCGGCATGTTCTCCGGATTCGCCGTCGGCTGGCTCTCCGACAAGATCGGCGTCCGGGCGTCCCTGCTCATCTGCTACGGATGCTTCTTCCTCTCGTCGATGCTCCTCGTGCTCGCCCCCGTGGGATATCTGCCCATGGTCTCCGGGGTGTTGTTCGCCGTCGCCTTCTACCCGATCTACGGCCTCGTCCCGGCGTACGTCTCCAAGACGGCCAAGGGAACGGCCGCCACCGTCATCTTCGGCGTCACGAACGTGGTGCAGGGCGTGGGCGGAATCGCCGGCAACTACACGGCGGGCGCGCTGAAGAACCTGACCGGCGACTTCATGTGGTACTACGTGCTGATCGCGTTCGCGACCGTCGCGCTGGGCGTGCTGACGCTCCAACTCCCGCCGGAGGGCTCGGACGAGAACGCGACGGAGAAGAAGCCGGTGGGCAAGGCGGCCGCCGTGCCGGCCGGAGGAGGAACCGAATGACCTAGGGGCCGCCCCGGCGGTCCTCGCACTCCGCGGCGCGCTCCAGGAGCAGCGCGCGCTCGCGCTCGTTGCGGGTGAGGGACGCCGCGCGCTCGAACTCCCGGCGCGCCTCGGCGAACCGGCCGAGGCGTGACAGCAGGTCGCCGCGCACGCTCGGCAGCAGGTGGTAGCCCTTGAGCGCGGGTTCGGAGGCGAGGGCGTCGACGAGTTCCAGGCCGGCGGCGGGACCGTGGGCCATGGTCACCGCGACCGCGCGGTTGAGCTCCACCACCGGTGACGGAAAGCGCTCGGCGAGGGTCGCGTAGAGGGCGGCGATGCGCGGCCAGTCCGTGGCCTGTGCCGTGCGCGCCCGCGCGTGGCACGCGGCGATCGCGGCCTGGAGGGCGTACGGACCGTGCGCGCCGCCCAGTTCCTCCGCGCGGGCCAGGGCCGCGAGGCCGTGCCGGATCAGGAGGTGGTCCCAGCGGCCGCGGTCCTGATCCAGGAGCAGGACGGGCTCGCCGGAGGGTCCCGTACGGGCGGCCGACCGCGACGCCTGGAGCTCCATCAGCGCGACCAGCCCGTGGACCTCGGGCTCCTTCGGCATCAGCCCGGCCAGCACCCGGCCCAGCCGCATCGCCTCGTCGCAGCGCCGGCCGCTCCCCCAAACCTTCGGCATGGGAGGTGCCCCCAGTCGTCGCCCGCGGTCGCCGCGTACCCCTCGTTGAAGACGAGGTAGATGACCTCCAGCACGGAGGAGAGCCGGGCGGAGAGCTCATCGGCGCCCGGGACCTCGAAGGGGACCTCCGCCTTGGCCAGGCTCCGCTTCGCCCGCACGATCCTCCCCCAAACCTTCGGCATGGGAGGTGCCCCCAGCGACGGTCGGCTCGGTGACAAGGAAGGCGCGGGCGATCTCACCGGTGGTGAGCCCGCCGAGCAGCCGGAGCGTGAGCGCGACCCGCGCTTCCGTGGACAGCACCGGGTGGCAGGCGACGAACACCAGCCGCAGCAGATCGTCCTCGATGACGGCCGGCTCCGGAGCCGGCCACTCCGTCTCCAGGTCGTGGCCGAGCAGGGCGAGCTTGCGCGCGTAGGTCTCGTTGCGGCGGATCAGATCGACCGCCCGGTGCCTGGCCGTGGCCATGAGCCAGGCGCCCGGATTGTCCGGGACGCCCGACTCGGGCCACTTCTCCAGGGCGATGACCAGCGCGTCCTGCGCGAGCTCCTCGGCGATGCCGAGGTCACGCACGATCCGCGTCAGCCCGGCGATCAGCCGTGCCGACTCGACACGCCACACCGCCTCGATCGCGCGGTGGGTGTCGGAGGTCGTCACGGTCACCCATCGTACGAAGCGGGTGCCGTGTCCGGCGGATCCTGTGGTCGTTCTGCGGATGGTCGTCGTCCGCACCACCGCTGCGCGGCGCTTGAGGACGTTCCGCCGCAAGCCCGGCAGCGGACTAGCGCTGCTCGCGCAGCGACTCCCGCATGGCCGCCTCGCGCGCCGCGTCCTCGGGGGAGAGGACGCACTCAGGGAAGTCGGTGGGCTCGAAGACCTGCCGGACCTCGATCTCGCCGTCCTGGAACGGCACGCGCCGCGCCCATTCGAGGGCCTCGTCGCGGTCCTTCACCTGGATGATCCAGAAGCCGGCGATCAGCTCCTTCGTCTCCGCGAAGGGCCCGTCGGTGACGACCGGCCGCCCGCCGGAGAACGTGACCCGTGCGCCCTTGGCGGAGGTCTGCAGGCCGTCGGCCGCGAGCAGCGCACCGGCCTTGACCAGCTGCTCGTTGTACTGCGCCATCTCGGTGACCAGCTCCTTGGACGGCAGTACGCCGGCCTCGGACTCCTCGGTCGCCTTGACGATCATCATGAAGCGTGCCATCGCGCGTCTCCTGTTCGCGGGTGCGGGCGGGACGCCGGGCGGAGGTTTCCGCCCGGCCGTTCCCGGCCCTTCACCTATACGTCGAACAGCGGACGCGCGGATCGACACGCCGCACGAAGATTTTTCAGAACTCGTCGTCGAAGGAGACCGAGCCCTCGACCGCCACCTGGTACGCGGACGCGCGGCGCTCGAAGAAGTTGGTCAGCTCCTGGACGTTCTGCAGCTCCATGAAGGAGAACGGGTTCTCCGAGCCGTAGATCGGCGCGAAGCCGAGGCGCTGGAGGCGCTGGTCGGCCACGCACTGGAGGTACTCGCGCATGGACTCGGTGTTCATGCCCGGCAGGCCCTCGCCGCACAGGTCGCGGCCGAACTGCAGCTCGGCCTCGACGGCCTCCTTCAGCATGTCGGTGACCTGCTGCTGGAGCTCGTCGTCGAAGAGGTCGGGCTCCTCCTGGCGGACCGTGTCCACGACCTCGAACGCGAAGTTCATGTGCATGGTCTCGTCACGGAACACCCAGTTGGTGCCGGTGGCCAGGCCGTGCAGCAGGCCGCGGGAGCGGAACCAGTAGACGTACGCGAAGGCGCCGTAGAAGAACAGCCCCTCGATGCACGCCGCGAAGCAGATCAGGTTGAGCAGGAAGCGACGGCGGTCGGCCTTCGTCTCCAGCCGCTCCAGCTTCTCGACCTCGTTGATCCACTTGAAGCAGAACTGGGCCTTCTCGCGGATCGACGGGATGTTCTCCACCGCGTCGAAGGCGGCGGCGCGGTCGTCCGGGTCGGGGAGGTAGGTGTCCAGCAGCGTCAGATAGAACTGGACGTGCACGGCCTCCTCGAAGAGCTGCCGCGACAGGTACAGCCGCGCCTCGGGGGAGTTGATGTGCTTGTACAGCGTCAGCACGAGGTTGTTCGCCACGATCGAGTCACCGGTCGCGAAGAACGCGACCAGGCGGCCGATCATGTGCTGCTCGCCCGGGGACAGCTTCGCCAGGTCGGCGACGTCCGAGTGGAGGTCGACCTCCTCGACAGTCCAGGTGTTCTTGATCGCGTCGCGGTAGCGGTCGTAGAAGTCCGGGTACCGCATCGGGCGCAGCGTGAGCTCGAAACCCGGGTCCAGCAGGTTCTTCTGTTCAGCGGTCGACATTACTGGCAGGCCTCGCAGGACTCGGGGTTCTCAAGGGAGCAGGCGACGGCGTCGGCGTCGGGCACGGCCTGCTGCACGGGGACGGTGGCGGCGGCACCGGCGGAGCGCGCGATCCGGGTGGCCGGGCGCGAGCGCAGGTAGTACGTCGTCTTGATGCCCTGCTTCCAGGCGTACGCGTACATCGAGCTGAGCTTGCCGATGGTGGGCGACGCCATGAAGAGGTTCAGCGACTGGCTCTGGTCCAGGTACGGCGTACGGGCCGCGGCCATGTCGATCAGGAAGCGCTGCGGGATCTCCCACGCCGTGCGGTAGAGGTCGCGCACCTCCTTGGGGATCCACTGCATGTCCTGGATCGAGCCGTTGGCGTCGGTCATCGCGTCACGCGTGGTGCGGTCCCAGACGCCGAGCTTCTTCAGGTCCTCCACCAGGTAGGTGTTGACCTGGAGGAACTCACCGCTGAGGGTCTCGCGCTTGAAGAGGTTGGAGACCTGCGGCTCGATGCACTCGTACACGCCCGCGATGGACGCGATGGTCGCCGTCGGCGCGATCGCCAGCAGCAGCGAGTTGCGCATGCCGACCCGGGCGATGCGGGCGCGCAGCGCGTCCCAGCGGCCGGCCCAGCGCTGCTCGGCGTTCGGGTAGTGGTCCGGGTGCAGCACGCCGCGGGCGGTGCGGGTCGCGGACCAGGCCGGGTGCGGGCCGTGCCGCTCGGCGAGGTCGGCGGACGCCTCGTACGCCGCGAGCATGATCCGCTCGGAGATCCGGGTGGACAGCTCCTTCGCCTCGGGGGAGTCGAAGGGCAGCCGCAGCCGGAAGAAGACGTCCTGGAGGCCCATCAGGCCCAGGCCCACCGGGCGCCAGCGGCTGTTGGAGTTCCCGGCCTGCTCGGTCGGGTAGAAGTTGATGTCCACGACGCGGTCGAGGAAGGTCACGGCCGTACGGACCGTACGGTCGAGCTTCTCCCAGTCCATCTCGCCGTCGGTGCCCAGGTGCTGGGCCAGGTTGACCGAGCCGAGGTTGCAGACGGCCGTCTCGCCGTCGTCGGTGACCTCGAGGATCTCGGTGCAGAGGTTCGAGGAGTGGACGACCTTGCCGGGCTCGGCGGTCTGGTTCGCGGTGCGGTTGGACGCGTCCTTGAAGGTCATCCAGCCGTTGCCGGTCTGCGCGAGGGTGCGCATCATCCGGGAGTACAGCACCCGCGCGGGGATCTGCTTGACGGCCTTGCCCGCGGCCTCGTAGGCGCGGTACGCGGCGTCGAACTCGTCGCCGTAGAGGTCGACCAGGTCGGGGGTGTCCGCCGGGGAGAACAGCGACCAGTCGGCGTCCGCCTCCACGCGGCGCATGAACTCGTCCGGGATCCAGTGCGCGGTGTTGAGGTTGTGCGTGCGGCGGGCCTCCTCACCGGTGTTGTCGCGGAGCTCCAGGAACTCCTCGATGTCCGCGTGCCAGGTCTCCAGGTAGACACAGGCCGCGCCCTTGCGCCGGCCGCCCTGGTTGACCGCCGCGACGGAGGCGTCGAGCGTGCGCAGGAACGGCACGATGCCGTTGGAGTGCCCGTTGGTGCCCCGGATCAGCGAGCCGCGCGAGCGGATGCGGCTGTAGGACAGGCCGATGCCGCCGGCGTGCTTCGACAGACGCGCCACCTGGTGGTAGCGGTCGTAGATCGAGTCCAGCTCGTCCAGCGGCGAGTCCAGCAGGTAGCAGGACGACATCTGCGGGTGGCGGGTGCCGGAGTTGAAGAGCGTGGGGGAGGAGGGCAGGTACGACAGGGTGCTCGTCAGCCGGTACAGCTCGGCGACGTCCTCCAGCGCCTGCTCCGTGTGGTTCTCGGCCAGGCCGCAGGCCACGCGCAGCAGGAAGTGCTGCGGGGTCTCGATGACCTGCCGGGTGATCGGGTGGCGCAGCAGGTAGCGGCTGTGCAGGGTGCGCAGGCCGAAGTAGCCGAAGCGGTCGTCCGCGCCGTCGAGGAGCGCCGCGTCGACGAGCGCGTCCAGCCGCTCGGCGTGGGTCGTGACGAAGGCGGCCGTGTCGTCCGTGATCAGGCCCTCGCGGTGCCCGGTCGCGACGGACGCGGAGAAGGAGAGCGCGCCCTGTCCGGCGGCCTCTTCGGCGATGGCGAGGGTGAGCAGCCGGGCGGCGAGCTTGGAGTACTCGGGCTCCTCGGCGATCAGACCGGCGGCGGCCTCGGTGGCCAGGGACCGCAGTTCGGCCTCGTCCGAGCCCGGGTGGCGGCCCCGCAGCGCGGCGGCGGCGACCTTTCCGGGGTCGGTGGCGGGCAGATCGGCGGTGAGGTCTGTCAGGGTGCGCAGCAGCGCGGTCCCGGGGCCGCCGGTCGCTTCCACGGACGCTGAGACCGGATCGGCGGGCGCGATGGTCACTGAGGCTCTCCCTCGCTCGGCAAGGGGCCGGGCGGGTGGCGCGCGACGGGCGCGTACGGGCATGCCTCTTTGCACCAGGGCATGCTCGTAGCGTCCATCGGCCCAACCCGCGAGGCCCGGACGAATACAAAACGCCCGGTGCCGGCCGGGGCGGCGCGGCGGTGGGCGTGCTGTCGGCAGGTACTCGGACTCCTGCATGCGTCATTACGGCATACATGCACCGTTGCGGGACAGTTCCGGATTTCCACCGGATTCCCCTGCGACGACAGCGAGGACGAGCATACATCTAGTGCTGGCCGTCGCACGCACCACCACATCTTGTGTCGCGCGGTAATCGGATGGGTCTGAATGTGCTAACAGGGCCTGGCGGCAAGGGGCATGACGAAGGGCCGTCACGCGCCTGTCCGGCGCGCGACGGCCCTGGGTGATCCGGTGGGTGGCGGGCTGCTCGGCAGCCCGCCTGGGGGTGCTCTGAGGGGCATCTAGGGGTCAAGCGTGAAGGTTCCCGGGGTGCGCAATCCAGCCCGTCCGGCGTTTGAGGACGCTCCCGCAGGGAGCTCCCGCCGGAGGCGGCAACGGACCCGCAGCCGGGGGTCTGGGGCACGAGCCCCAGTTTCGGGAAGGGGCGGGGCTGGGGAAAAAGCCCGCCGCAGGCGTCAGTGCCCGCCCGGCGCCCCCGCGGTAGCCGGCGGCAGCTCCGCCTGGACCCCCTCGTCGCCCGCATCCGCCGTGTAATCCGACGGCTTCGTCTCGTCCACACCATCCCGCACGCCCACCGCCTTGAACACCACCGTGAGCACGACAGCGACAAGCACGTTCAGGATGAACGCCGTGAGCCCGATATACCCCTTCTCCCCGATGAACGGAATCAGGTTGGTATTCCCGAAATGATCCTGTGTGGCACTCGGCGTGTCATACGCCCGCCATGTCCCGTACGCCATGCCCACCGCCCAGCCCGCGAGCAGCCCCCAGCGGTGGAACCACCGGGTGAAGAGCCCGCCGACGAGCGCCGGCACGGTCTGCAGGATCCAGATGCCACCGAGCAGCTGGAAATTGATCGCGACCGTCTTGTCCATCGTCAGGACGAAGATCAGGGCGCCGACCTTCACCAGCAGCGAGGCGAGCTTGGAGACCTTGGCCTCGTGCTCGGGGGAGGCGTCCGGCTTGATGAAGTCCTTGTAGATGTTCCGCGTGAAGAGATTCGCCGCGGCGATCGACATGATGGCCGCCGGCACCAGCGCGCCGATGCCGATCGCGGCGAAGGCCACGCCCGTGAACCAGTCCGGGAACATGTCCGCGAAGAGCTGCGGAATGGCCAGCTGACCGTTCTTCACCTTGACGCCCGCGGCGATCGCCATGAAGCCGAGCATGGCCAGCAGGCCCAGCATCAGGGAGTAGAGCGGCAGGATCGTGGTGTTGCGGCGGATGACATTGCGGCTCTTGCTGGAGAGGACCGCGGTCACCGAATGCGGATAGAGGAACAGCGCCATCGCCGAGCCGAGCGCGAGCGTCGCGTACGCCCATTGCGCGTCCGGGCCGCTCACCAGGGAGCCGCGCGGTTTGCCCGTCGCCGGATTCTTCTCGGCGAAGGCATCACCCGCCTTCGCGAAGATGTGCTCGAAACCCCCGAGCTTGATGGGGATGTAGATGATGGCCACGATGATCACGATGTAGATCAGCGCGTCCTTGACGAAGGCGATCAGCGCGGGGGCCCGCAGTCCGGCCGAATACGTATAGGCCGCGAGCACGCCGAACGCGATGAGCAGCGGCAGGTCCTTCATGAACCAGTTGGACCCGCCACCGACCCCCAGCACGTCCAGTACGGCCTGGATGCCGACGAGCTGGAGCGCGATGTACGGCATGGTCGCGAGAAGTCCGGTCAGCGCCAGGGCCAGTGAGAGCCCCTTCGAGCCGAACCGCCCGCGGACGAAGTCCGAGGACGTCACATAGCCGTGCTTGTGCGCCACCGACCACAGGCGGGGCAGGAAGGTGAACACCAGCGGATAACAGAGGATCGTGTACGGCACCGCGAAGAATCCCGCCGCGCCGCCCGCGTAGATGGCCGCCGGCACGGCGACGAAGGTATACGCGGTATAGAGGTCGCCGCCCAGCAGGAACCACGTGATCCAGGTGCCGAACGAACGGCCGCCCAGTCCCCACTCGTCGAGGTTGTCCGCGTTCTCCGCCCGCCGCCAGCGCGACGCGACGAATCCCATGACCGTGACGACCAGGAAGAAGAAGATGAACACGGCGAGCGCCACGCCGTTCACGCCGTCCTTCATGCGTGCCCACCCGCTTCCGTCCTACGGGTCCGCTCGTGGCGGCGCACGATGATGTACGCGATGACGGTGAGCCCGGTCGATATCGGCACCCAGGCCATCTGGTACCAGTAGAAGAACGGAATGCCGATGAATGTGGGCGTGAGCCGGGAGTAGGAGTCGACCCACAGCATCGCGACGAAGGGGATGGCGAGACATACCCCGGCCACGATCATCGGCACCGTGACGACTGCGGCCCTGCGGCCGCTCTCCGGTGGCTCCATCGGTGGCTTTGTCGGTGGTTCCGTCATGGTGGCGACTCCCCCCTTGGTGATCACTGCGTGATGCGCAGGAAATCTAGGTCAGGGTCCTGCCGGGCGTCACCCCCTGTCCGCATATCGGTATGACAACGTCATCCGGCGGGCCGTGCCTGTACGTACGCCTCCAGCGAGGCTCGAACGGCGCTCATGCCGCGCCGAGTTGCCGCCACCGCTCCGGAGGCATCGCTTCCGGCCGTCTCCAAGCGGCAGTCACGGCACTCGGTTTCATCGGCGACGGGCCGGATCACCCGCCCGCAGCCACCGCCGCACGCCCGCAGGGGGTTGGGGCGCGGCACGGGCTCGGGAGCCGGTTCCGGCATCTTCCGCGTGAGCCGGTCGCGGAGGAGCCCGACGGGGGAGTGGACGCGGTCCGGAAGCCCGTCGGTGAGCTCTTGCCGCATCTCCTGGAGCGTGGCCCCGCGTGACAGCCACTCCCCGGCGAGCGGCGCGAGCTCTTTCACATCCCGCCCGGAAAGCCGCAACCGCCGCTCCGCGTGGCACACCGCCATGAGCGCCCGCGCGCCGCGCTCGGCGAGCGGGTGGGAGGTGTTCTCCCCGGTGTTCTCTTCTTGGGAACGACCGACGGCCGGGCGACTCGGCTGACCGACGGCCGGTCGCGCGTCACTCGGTGGTGTGACCCCATCCCGCACGGCGAGCGCCTGCTCCTCCGTCAACGGCACGTTGGACACCAACTGCCGCGTCCTCCAAAGCCCTCCGGCCCCCTGCCCCCGCCACTCGTGGAAGTACCCCTCAGCGGCCAACTCCCGCTTGGCACGCGTGAACGCCGTCTTCTTGATCCCGGCCTGCTCGGCGGTCTTCGACAGTCTCTGATCGACGCCATCGGGAAGCGAGAGCTGCCAGGTGAGCAGCCGTACGGCGTCGGAGGAGAGGCGGGGGTGGCGGATGATCTCGTTGGGGACCTGCGAGAAGAAGCGCGCGGGGGCGATAGCATGCTTGAGCATTTGCTGGGACTCCTTGGTGTAAGTCCTCGTGGGTGTAGACCCCCTTCGCCGGTTGCCGCCGGTGTGGGGGGTCGTTTCGTGTGAACGACGGTAGCCCAGGGTGGAGCAACTTCCCTGATGCTTAGGGAAAGTTGATCCCTTCGAGTGGATGTGCGGCCCTCGTTCCGGGCCGTTGCCCATGCCTTACTCTGCCGTCATGATTCGTGCAGTGGTATTCGATGTCGGCGAGTGCCTCGTGGATGAGACTCGCGAGTACGGGACCTGGGCCGACTGGCTGGGTGTGCCAAGGCATACGTTCGCCGCGATGTTCGGCGCCGTCATCGCTCAGGGGCGCGACTATCGCGAGACGTTCCAGGAGTTCCGGCCGGGGTTCGATCTGTACGCGGAGCGTGAGAAGCGAGCAGCGGCGGGGCGGCCCGAGCACTTCGACGAGAAAGATCTCTACCCCGACGTACGGCCCGCTCTCGCCGAGCTCCGTGCCGACGGTCTGTGGCTGGCGGTCGCGGGCAATCAGACCGTACGCGCCGGCGGGATTCTGCGGGATCTCTTCACCGCGGATGTCGACCTCATCGGTACGTCGGACGACTGGGGTGCTTCCAAGCCCGATCCCGCTTTCTTCACGCGGGTGGCAGAGGTCGTGCCGTTTGCGGCGGGCGAGATCTTGTACGTCGGCGACCGGATCGACAACGATATTCGCCCAGCCGTCGCCGCGGGCATGAAGACCGCCCTCATCCGGCGCGGGCCGTGGGGAACCATCCAGCGCAACGACCCCGAAGCGGATCGCCTGACCACCATGCGCCTCGACTCGCTCCTGGAACTTCCCGAAAAAGTCGCCAAATTCAACGCTGAAGAGCGCTGACCGTCGTTCCCCAGTCGTAAAGGCGGTCGTCCAGATCCCGCACACAGCGTTCGTGCTGCCACGGACCGAGCGCCCGCCGTACCTCCCGCACCCGGTCCATGCCGGTCGCGTACCACGTTGCGCCAAGCTGATCCAGGGCCCGTCCTGCGTATGCACAGGCTTTCTCAGGATTGCTCGCCGCTGCCTCGACCGCTGCGAGATCACCGAAGACGACGGTGCGTTGCTTGGCCGAGGTGGCGGGCAACTGATCGAGCACGTGCAGAAGCGTCTCCCGGGCCTGGGGCAGATGCCCCGCCTTCAGCTGGGTGTTGCCCTTGAATGCCGCGAGCCTTGTTTCATCGAACCAGTCGAGCCATTCCGGCGACCGGTGCTCGGATCCCGCTGCCAGAACGTCCTCGCCGTGCCGGATCAGGTGAAGTGCTGTTCGCATATCACCGCACCTGGTCTCGCATTCCGCCTCGACGGCGTCCAGCCATGCCCAGAATTCCGCGGAGGCCGGGCCGCGGCGGGCGTAGGCACGGGCGGCGACCAGGCGCTCGACCGCTTCGTCCCTACGCGCGGCCCATCCGGGAATGAACGCGGTGTGTGCAAGGACAGCACTGCCCAGCAGATGGTCGTCCGCCTCGCCCGCGGCCTGCAGGGCATGCAGCAGCGTCTCGCTTGCCTGATCCGGTTGCCGTAAGTCGAAGAATTCGATGCGCCCCGCGAGCAGATAGCTCTCGGCCAGGGCCGCCGCGAGAACATGACGGCAGCTGCCGTTTGTCTGCGGCAGCAGTGAACAGCCCAGGCGGGTATGCCCGAGGACCGCGGGATGCAGGGTCGCGGGTGCCACGGACCAGTACAGACGCCGATGGGAAGCCGTCACGGTCTTGAAGTCGAATCCGACACTCGCAGGCTGAGAATCGGCACAGGCCTGGGATGGCACTGCGGTCGGGCCGACCGTGGCCACGACCCCAACGCCGAGGTGACGAGAGAGATGGACCGGTCTCTGGGCGTCGCTCATTCCCCACGGGGGCGTGAAGCCGAGCTCGTCGAGCGGTTGCCCCAGAAGATGAACGAGCACCCGGCCGATGTCGGGCTGCGGCCAGGGTGGCGTGGCAGACTCCCAGCGCCGGACTTGGCGTACGCCCGTACCCACCCCGCGCATCCCGAGCTTGGGCGCCGTGTCGGCGATGGCGTCCGCAAGGGCTTGTTGCGAGGAGTAACCAGCAGCCATTCGTGCTGACTTGAGTCGAATATTGCCGGATGGTCGCGACATGGCTCCCCTTCGGATGCTGCTCTCGGCCACAAGGTACGTCGTTTGTACCCGGACATGCAGTCACCCACGTGGGTGCAACAAAGTCCTTAAGAAGTCCGCTCGACGGCCTCTGAGAGCCCTCGAATCGTGCGCATACGGCTAGGACGCTGTGCACACGAAAACCCCAACTACCCATGGGGGTCCCGTGGTTACTCATCGCCTTGAAGTGCATGGGCGGCAGTCATCGGACCGGAAGAGGCGGAAGCATGAAGAGCGAAGCGCGAGCCAGGCTCGCCCGGATGGCGGCTCCCCGTGGCGCGAGCGGGATGCTGGTGATCCGGCGCGACCTGGGGGAGTCGGCTGACGGCCCGGACCGGTCCACCGGACCTCTGGCCCTCGCCCCGTGTGAGTGCGACCAGCACCGCGCGGGTGCGGGCGCGCCGGACTCCGCAGCATGGCCGAGCCTTGGGCGGCCCCAATGCTGATGCCGCGGCCGATCATCCCCCTGACCCGTACGTCTGAAGTGCCTGATGAACGCCGCCCGGCCGACTCAACACCACCAGCCGAGATCGCAGAGGGGCCGGAATGGAAACCTTCGAGCGCGCCCGCCTCGACGCCTACTTCGGACGCATCGCGTCGCGATTCGCGCCCGAGGAACGCCCGGTCT
The DNA here is from genome assembly GCF_039521185.1 of Streptomyces blastmyceticus. NCBI lineage: Bacteria > Bacillati > Actinomycetota > Actinomycetes > Kitasatosporales > Streptomycetaceae > Streptomyces > Streptomyces blastmyceticus. The sequence continues at coordinate 26,681 of NZ_BAAABW010000031.1, forward strand.
CGTTCCTGATCACGCACCTGTTGCCGGAGCGCCCGGCATTCGTGCGCGGAATCGCAGGGGTGACCGAGCTGCGCGCCGTGCTGCCCAAGCCGAAATCCGTACACGCCGAGGCGCTGCGACAAGTCGAAAGCGACGGTCACGCATGCGACAGGCTGTCGCGCGACATGTTTGCGGACCCTGATCGTGCCGTGCGGTACATCGAGGCACGCGCCGCCGGACGTCCGGTCGTCCTTCTCGACGTGGGCGGGTACTTCGCCCCGGCTCTCGGCGCATTGTGCGACCGTTTCTCGGGGCGTCTGCTGGGGGTCGTCGAGGACACCGAGAACGGTCACCGCCGCTACGCCGATCTCGGCAAGCCGGCCTGCCCCGTCGTCTCCGTGGCACGCTCACCGCTGAAGGACCCCGAGGACTTCCTCGTCGGGCAGTCGGTCGTCTTTTCCACCGAGGCGCTCATGCGCGGCCGGGGCGACATCCTGCACGGTCGCGCCGCCCTCGTGATCGGGTTCGGCAAGCTGGGCAGTTCCATCGCCCGTCTCCTGCATGCCAAGGGCGTTCGGGTCACGGTGTACGACATCGACCCCGTACGCCGCACGCAGGCACTCTCGCAGGGCTTCGCAGTGGCTCGCGACCGCGAAGCCGGGCTCAAGGACGCCGGGCTCGTGCTGTGTGCGACGGGCTCACTCGCGCTGCGCGGTGAGGACTTCTCGCGGTTGCGCAACGGCGCGTACGTGGCCACCGTGACCAGCAGCGAGGACGAGCTCGAACTCGCCGGACTGCCGGACGTCTACGAACGGGCCCACGTCGGCGACCACATCACTCGGTACCTCACGACCGGCCACTACTTCTACCTGCTCAACGGTGGCAACGCCGTGAACTTCCTGCACGGGGCCAGCGTGGGACCGTTCATCTTCCTCGTGCAAGCCGAGATACTCGCCGCGTCCGCCGCACTCGCCCGCGGGGACCTGGACACCGGCCTGCACGAGATCAGTGCCGCCGACCGCGCTGTCATCGCGGCGACGTGGCTCGACTACTTCAACCGATAGGAGACCAGCATGCCCATCGCGCCCCACCACATCCGCGACACCATCGACGACTACCTCGACGCACACCCCGAGGAGAAGGCGCGGCTCGCGCCCGTCCTCGATCTCCTCGACGCCGAGGCCGATCTCACTTCGCGGAAGGAGTTCCGGGGCCACGCCACGGCCGGTGCGGTCCTCGCCGACCCGGCCGGCCGCGTACTCCACATCCGGCACCTCGCACTCGACCGCTGGCTCCTCCCCGGCGGCCACATCGAGCCCGAGGACGCCCGACTCGTCGACGCGGCGCAGCGGGAGCTGACCGAGGAAACAGGCATCCCGGCCTCGGCCGTCGCCCCTGCCGAGCTGTGCCCCGTACACATCGACGTGCACCCCATCCCGGCCAATGACGCCAAGGGTGAGCCGGAGCACCAGCACTTCGACTTCCGGTTCCTCTTCTGTACGTCGGCCGACATCGGTGAAATCCAGGTCGAGGAAGTCACTGCCGCGGCTTGGCGCAGTGCTGACAGCATCGAGGACGAGACTTTGCGGCGCCGCATCGTGCGGGCTCTGCGATGACTGGCACGCCCACCTCGGCGCGCGAGTTCCGCGCCACTGCTGACAGCATGGCCGCATGACCGAGGTCACGAGAGCTTCACGTTTTATGGGGGCAGTATGCACTCCCATACCCAGTGGGAAGAAACCCCAGGGGGGCCAAGAGTGTGAGCAAGCTGGTGGCCGTCAGGGCATTCGGCCAAGTCGATCGCCAGCCGGTTGACCTTGTACCCCTCACCTTCAATGAGGTCCCTCAAAAATGCGTGGGGATCCGATCGAAACGCGCTCTGCTCTTCCTCGCTCAGGTCGACTTTGAACGTCTCGACTTCCCGGACCTCTTTTTCCTTCACCCTGTTCAGCTTGGCCATGGGGTCACCTCCGATGTGCTGCCTGCGCCTTCCAGTGTGCGCCGATCCTCCGGACATGCAACTAAGAGATCACGCTTCCCACCCCGGCTCTTGTGAACTGCAGTTGCAGAGGGCTATGGGCGGAGTGAGCCTGGAAGGGGTGGGTCGTGTATCCGCCGTTCACGCTGGAGCGGGAATCAGGTATTTGGGGGTGACCTCATGGCCAAGTTCACGCCTGGCGGCGCACGAGGATCTCATGAAGTAGAGGTCCACGACGTGAACTTCAGTGAAGAGGAATGGTCAAGGTTCCGCGCCGCCTCGCCGGCTAAGTTCCTCAAGGAGATCAGCGAGGCCAATGGCGACGAGGTCAACCACCTTCTCGTCGACGCACGTCTCCTCCTGGACGATGGCGCGGCGACGATCCACCGGGGACCTGTCACGGACAGCTAAAGCGAGTGCACCTTGTGTCCGGGGCCAACAAGTCGACCAGTCGGGCCGTTTTCAGGAACTCGGCCTTGGGGGCATCGGAGACACCCAAGGCCTTGAGGATCAGGTCGACATCAGTGACGGAGGATGTGACCCTACCGTTCTCGATTTTCGAGATCTTTCCGGCAGACATGGAAGCCCTGCGGGCAATGGTTTCACCGGTCAGGCCGGAAGCCGTCCTCAGAGCCCGCAGAGCTTTTCCCAGATCCCTCTGTTGGCTGTCGCTCAATCCCGCCGCTGCCAGTAGTCCGCGTATGAAATCGCATGCTTCCACGAGGTGTCACGGTAGGCGCGGTACTGCGGTAGCGCGTACTCACCCAACGGTTCCGCTCCGAGGAATTCATCGTCCTCGGTGTAGTGCATGCGGTAGACCTTCGCGTCGTCGAAGAGCCAGAAGTCGTGATCTGGCAGGCTCTCGATCTCCTGGTCCGCCAGGTCAATGATCCGGATTTCCTCGCCCGCCTTGACGTTGCCGACGTAACCCCATCCGAGTTCGAACCGGAGGTAGTCGGTCAGCGGAGAGCGCAGGATGTGAACCCTTCGGAGGCTTCTGCCGGAATCCACCATCGAGCGGACCCAGGGACTGTCTTCCCAATTCTCGGGCATACGACCACCGGCCAGGAAGGAAGCGAATTCCTCGCGCTCGCCATCGACGTCGTAGTGGTCCTTCGTCTCCACCTTGAAGGCCGACGACTCGAAGGTCTGGAACAGCCGGTTGAAGTCGTCACCCACGAGAAGCATTGAAGTACTCCTCCAGCAGTTCCGCCGTGACCTCGACCGCCGTCTCGTTCTCGGGCAGCTTGAGCTGTGCCAGCCGCTCGGCGTCCAGCACTTTGAACCCCTGGATTATGTAACGGCCGTCCTCGGTCCGCCACAACGTGGGACACGGCCCCTCCCGGCAGTCGCTGGCCAGCTTCTCCAGTGCCATCGGTACCCCCTTGTGCCGTCAGCCTGCCTGTTGCGTTCGATGCTGCCGAGCTCGTGACCGCAGGGTCAAGGACTACACCTTTCCAGAACAGGAAAGCGGTCGGCCGTAGGCCGTAGGCCGCAGGTCCGGCGATCGGCCCACCGCGCGGTTCTCAGCCGGTGGCGTCTTGGCCGATCGCCCGGATGATGTCGGCGAGCCATACCAGGTGGTAGCCCAGGGCCCTGTCCTGGTCGGCGAGCAGGTCCTCAAGGTGCTGCCATGACTCCGAAAGCTGCCCGATCGTGAGCGACTTCGGTTCGTTGTGGACGTCGTAGAGCTCATCGCCCGGGACGGACCAGAAGTACTCCTCCTCAAGCGCCACGCTGTGCCCGGCTGACGCCTCCACATGCCGGAGCGCCGCGTCGAAGGCTTGCCGGAGCTGATCGAGCGGGATCCGCAGAGGTTCACTGGCCATGAGCACCATCTTGGCGCAGCCGAGCCGGGCGACGACTTATCGCCGTTCGACGGCGTCCAACGCCGGGGCGATGATGGCGAAGGCCCGGACGGTCAGTTCGGAGGGGTCCTCGGCACTGCCGCTCTCACTCCACCGGTGCAGCACGGTATTGAAGGCGGTCAGCGTCATCCCTGCGGCCAGCTGCGGATACAGGTCGGTGTCGGGGGCGAGTTCCCCCGCGGCGGCCGACGCCGGGACTGGCCGCCGTGTGTGGGAGCTGTCGGAACAATTGACCGACGTGCGGTTCGTGTTCCCGACCCTTGTCTGACTGATCGTTCAGGCTGACCGGCTGCGAGCCTCACCCGGTGAGAGCACCCGTCGTCCCCGGAACCACATAGCCGAATTCATAGGCCAGGATCACCGCCTGCGTGCGATTGCGCGCGCCCAGTTTCGGCAAGAGGTTGCTGACGTGCGTTTTGACCGTCTCCAGGCTTACCACCAGACGGCCGGCGATGTCGGGGTTGGAGAGGCCCGTCGCCATGAGGCGGAGGATCTCCAGTTCGCGGGCGGTGAGTGAAGGCGCCCCCTGCGGAGGACGGGCCGGCGGGGTGGGGCGGGCCGTGACCAGTCTGCGGACGGCGTCGGGGAAGAGCAGGGAGTCGGTGGTCGCGACCAGCCGTACGGCGTGGGCGATCTGGTCGACCGGGGCCCGCTTGAGGACGAAGCCGCTGGCGCCCGCGCGCAGCGCGTCGTAGACGTACTCGTCGTTCTCGAAGGTGGTGATCACCACGACCTTCGGCGGCACGGGCAGCGCGGACTGGAGCCGCCGGGTGGCCTCGATCCCGTCGACCTCGGGCATCCGTACGTCCATCAACACGACGTCGGGCCGGAGCCGTTCGGCCAGGGGCACCACCTGGGAGCCGTCCGCCGCCTCGCCGATCACGTCGAGGCCGGGGCGGGCCGAGAGCAGGGCGCGCAGGCCGGTGCGGGTCAGTTCCTCGTCGTCGGCGATGAGTACGGTCACGTTCATGAGGCCGACCGTAGCGGGATGCGCGCGCCGAGCCGCCAGCAGGTGCCGTCGGGGGAGGGGCCCGCGGAGGACTCGCCCCGCAGCAGGGCCACGCGCTCGGCGATGCCGGTCAGGCCGTGCCCCCGGCGGCGCCGCGAACGGCCGGTGTAAGGGTTGGTGATTTCTATGTCGAGCGAGCCGGGCCCGGCCGTGACCCGCAGTTCGACCCGCGTCCCGGCGGCGTGCTTCAGCGCGTTGGTCAGCCCTTCCTGGACGATCCGGTACGCCTCGCGGGAGATGGTGGCCGGTACGCGCGTCAGGTCACCGGTGATGTCGGCGCTCAGGTCCATGCCCGTGCTACGGACCCGCTCCAGCAGGGCGTGGAGGTCGGTGAGACCGAACTGCGGGGCCGTCGGCGCCCGGCCGTCCCGGAGGATGCCGAGCACGTGGTCGAGGTCGTCCAGCGCCGCGCGGGACGCCTCCTCCAGACCGGTGAGCGCACGGCGGGCCGCGGCCGGGTCGGAGTCCATCAACTCCCGTGCGAGAGCGGCCTGGATGGTCGAGGCGGTCATGGTGTGGCCGATGGAGTCGTGCAACTCCTGCGCCAGCCGGTTGCGCTGGGCGAGGAGGCGCGTCTGCTCCTCCAGCGCGGCCAGCCGCTCGTCGGGACGGTGGCCGAGGAGGGGCGGTGCGAGGCGGCGGAGGAGAGCGGCTGCGGCCGCCCCGATATGACAGGCCGCCAGGAGAAGCGCGCCGGAGACGGGCAGCGTCCACAACCCCTGTGGGCCGCCTGCCACTTCGACGGGCACGAGAACGGTGACCCGCTCCCCGCCGCGGAGCCAGACGGCCGGCAACATGACGGCCGTCATCAGGGCGAAGCCCGCGACGGCCGTCGACGCGCAACCCACCGCCGTGTGCAGGAACAGCCACAGGGCCGTACGGGCCCGGCCCGTCGAGCCGCCGCCCGGGGCCGGCAGGTCCGTGCCGAGCAGACGGTTGGCGAGGCGCACCGAGGCCCGGCGCGTGAGGCGCAGCGAGCCGAAGGCCGCCGTGAGCACCGCCAGAACGGCCACGAAAGCGGCCGCGCGGAAGCCTGTCGGCACCGCCGCTGCCGCCAGGACCGCGACAGGGAACGACGGCAGGACGACGGCCGCGCCGAGGAACGCGTACAGCCACCCTCGGTGGAAATCGGCGGAGCGAAGCGGAGGAATCAGGGGCCGGCATATCGGGATGCGCACGACCGGGAGTATCGCAGCGCGCCGGGCCGCGCACCTCCCCCGCGCGAGCCAGGCGCGATATCCCTCCCGGCCGCGATGTGCGGGTGCCGCCGCGCGGCGAGGCTTGCGGCATGACAGAAACCGTGGTGGAGAACGTCACCGAAAGCGCGTCCGCAAACGGGATCCCCTGTGAACCGGTAAGGCGCAAAGGCGTGTTGGCATTTCTGGTCATCGCCTTCGGGGGAAGCTGGGGCTGTATCTTCACCGCCCACTTCCTGCTGGGATTCTCACTGGTCAATCCGCTGGTGCAATTGCCGTTCGCCGTGATGCCCGCGCTGGCCGCCGTGGTGGTACGCCGCTGGATCACCAAGGAGGGCTTCGCCGACGCCGGGCTGGCCCTGCGCCTGAGGAGCGAGTGGCGCTCCTACCTCGTGGCCTGGCTCGGCCCGCTGGTGATCGCGGCCGCCACCATGGCACTGGCCGCGGCGCTCTCCCTGTGGACCCCGGACCTCTCCGTCCTCGACGGCCTCGTCGGCGGCCTGCCCCCGTGGGCCTTCATCGCACTGCTCATGCTCCTCTACCCGCTTCTCACGCCCATCTACGGGGGAGAGGAATTCGGGTGGACCAGCTATCTGAGGCCGCGCCTGTTCCCGGGGCGCCCCGCCCTCCAGACCCTGACGACGGGACTGATCTGGGCCGTATGGCATTTCCCGCTGGCCTTCGCCGGCTATATCGAGTTCGCGAATGTCCCGGTCGGCCTGGCGGTCTGGACCGGAGGCTTCCTGCTCCAGGAAATCCTGCTCGCCTGGCTGTACACGCGCAGCGGCAGCGTCTGGGTCGTCAGCCTGGCACACGCCGGGAACAACATGGTCCTCTCCCTGCTCACCGGCCTGCTTCTGGGCGACGAATCGGGCACGGGCGCCGGCGCCGGACTCGGCCCGACCACCGTCACACTCCTGATGTCGGCGCCGTTGGCTGCGGCGTGCGTGTGCGCTGTGGCCGCCACAGCACCGACCGCCGTCTCAAGTGACTCCAGGGAGAACAGCTCACTCTGAGTGGGATCGACCGGGATGCCGAAAGGATCAGCACTTGACTTCGCTGTAACTGATTGACTCCGTCCTCGCCCTCAAAAAGCCTTACGTGCGGGTCGCCGGTCAGCGCCGCTCGGGAAGCAGGTCGGACATCTGCTTCAACAGATCCCAGTTCTCTGGCTTGTACTTGGGACTGAACCACCGCGCACCATGGCCCACCCAGTATCCGCGGACGTCCTCAACGGGCCGCAGAGGCCAGCCACACCCCGAGTGAGCCCATCACCACCATCGTCAGTACCAGTTGCACCCACACACCGAGAGGCGCCTTGGCGCTCGCCTGATCCCCGTGCTCGATGTAATCCAGGACCCCCTGCCGCAGCCAGGGTCGACGACCCAGAAATGCCAGAGCCGCCGACAGCATTGCCGCGCAGTACAACGGAAGCAGTCTCTCGGCGGGCCAGTGCTTCACGAAGGACGAAGCTATGCCGGCGACTATTGTCACCAGGGGCGCGAGAGCGATCTGGATCTTGTATTGCCGAGTCGGCATGGCCGGTACGTAGAAGGCGATGAATGCCCCCGTCGCTGCGATGGAGATCATCCACCAGGCGAACAAGGGAAGGGAGGGGGTGCATTTCATTCCCATGGGTGGCAAGGACGAGATCAGCGGGTGCGACGTGTACGAGAACCAGATCGCGGCCCCGGTGTCGGATCCGGGGGAGGGCGATCAAGAGGTTTCACGACGCCGTTTGAAGCCAGCTCCCGTCCTTGAATTCCGCGGGCACGTCGTCCTCCCATGGGCCGATGCCGCGATCCTCAAGTTCGTCGAACCACCGGTCTCGCTGAGATTCGGGCAGACGCTGACCACACCACGGACAGAAATGGATACTGATGCGCGAGGCGCCGCCGTCGTGGACGATCAGCCCGTACTCCCGGAACTTCGCGCTGAAGTCAACGAGCGCATCCGGGCAGGCGAACGGGTCGGCATGGGTGTCGCAGTGCCGGTCCACGTGGCGTGTCATCTCTTCACAGCAGTGTTCAGTCATCCGCTCATTCTCCCAGCCAAGGCAGCTTGAGGAACCCAGCGGAAACTCCCTCGGTGCGTCAGCGCATAAAGGGCAGCCTTGGCGGCTGCCACTACTGGTATTTCCAGCCGCTCGCGCCAACGAAGTCGAGAGCCGCCTGTCAGTCCTCCGCCGAAGTCCCGGGAACAATCACGTCCGGCAGCGACCCCATCAGGCGGGGCTCGAAGAAGCATGGGACCCAGCGGCAGTGGGATCGTCATCGTCGGCTGCGATTACCAGGAGCCAGCGATCGGCTCACAGGTAACGGGTACCTCCTGCATAGCGGTCAGCTTCCGCACGAAGAGAATGGCGAAGGCGGCCGCAGCCACCGACAGCAGGTCGGAAACCATCACGACGGCCGAAGCCTGCCGCAGGGCGTTCGCGGAATCCGCGTGCTTGTAGAAGGTCGAGCCGATCTTGTCGACAGCCAGGGACCCGACCAACAGGAACCACCACGCCTTCACCGGCGCGTGGGAAACCTTGCGCCAAGAGCCGTCGGGTGTGGACTGTGCGCTGGCCTGCCACACCTCGCGGGCCACGCGGTACGGCAGCCACAGGTTGGCGACCGGCACGAACCAGGCGCCGACGGCCCAGCCGCGGCCCATCGTGCAGATGTCCTGGGCGAAGTATTCGGCGTTGATCCGGGCGAGATGGAACCAGATGATGAAGACGACGGCCGTGGCGAGCATGCTCACCATCTGCCCGAGGCCGGCCGATGCGTACAAAACGTCGGCACGGGACAGGTCGTCGTCGCTGACGGACAGCACGTCGCCCATCAACGAGTAGACGTTGTAATCGGCGTAGACCGCGAAGAGGTCGGCGACCGCAGTCAATGCGAGCAGCGCGGTAACGGCTGTCGCCCAGCCACGCGTTGGCAGGCGCGCAGGTCTGCCGGCCGATACCGGGGCAGCGTTGAAGGACATGGTTCGGAACCCCCCCCACGGGAACAAAAAGAGCGCGCTCGCTCAGGCGGGCGCAGAAAGGAACATACGCCATGTTAGGTGTCATGCCTAACGAAAATCGCGTGAAGCTGGAGGCCGGATGACCTAGCGGGTAATCGACGCCCGCCTGGGCGCGGGCCCAGGATTGGATGAATGAACACCTCTACTGCACGCACCCGCGCCACAGTTCAGGAATTCCTGCGGCTTACCGCGACAGGCGACCCAGCCCGCATCGCCGCCGTCTTCGCCGACCGTATCGACTGGCAGATCGCCGAAAATCCGGCCGTATCCTGGATCCGACCACGCTCGACGCGCGCGGACGCGGCGGCCCATTTCCGGGAACTGGCCGAGGGGTTGGTGCTGGAGGCAGCGGAGAACACGGTCGACTCGGTCGTCGTGGAGGGCGCGGATGCGATGCTGACCGGGCACCTCGCCTGAGTCGTCCGGGCGACGGGCAAGTCCTTCCGGTCGCCTTTCGCGATGAGGCTGACGGTCGAGGACGGGTTGATCACCCGGTACCGGGTGTACGAGGACAGCTTGGCGATCGCGGAGGCTTGCACGCCTGAGCGCTGATCAGGCTGTGGTTGCGGCAGGGTGGACCAGCCGGGCGCGTTCGTGGAGATCGCGGGCGGTGTGGTTCTTGAGGTAGGGGCGAATACGGGCGTGCATCGCTCGGATGCACTCGTCGGCGCGGCCGGACTGGATGCTCGGCAGTCGTCGAGGGCGAGCTCCTGTACCCGAATTCGGAGCCGCCTCGCCAAATAGCGACAGTGGGCCCCACCGAGTAGTTCGATGGGGCCCACGAGCCGACATGGGTCGGCCGATAAGGCTAGTCGCCGAATCCTAAAGCGTGTCAGCCACGAGAGCTTCTGGAGCGCTCCTCGTTGAACACGCGCAGCGCCTCACTGTCTCGTTCTTCGAGGTCATAGTAGTGCGTGTCAGAGTGCACTACCTCGCTATAACCCCACCGCCCTCCGCAGATGAGTTCGCCGGACTCGGGAGAGGGCATACCGGCTTCGCCGGCGGCAAATTCCCAGTGACCAGGAAGGCTGGAATCTTCCACCTCGAACAGCTGGAGCGGAAGCCAAGCGGGCTTATCGTAGTCGTCCGCTACAAGCACGGTCAGGAAACCGTTGAGCAGGGCCATCGCGAAGACTTTGTAAGAGCTGTCAATGGACAAGTCGTAGCGTGTCTCCGGAGTATAGAAGAGGCCTTGGCGATACGGCCCGATCTCTGATCCCTTATTGGCGACGCATCTAACGATCACGAGCTCTCCTGCTTGAATTTATAGCCATCGACCTCACCGGTGACCTTATTGTGTATGTAGTGAATCTCAACGTCGTTGACATTTTGCGCCATTTTCACCCAGCCGTCTTTTTGGACTCGACGGACTCCGTTGCTGCCTGGATTGCATCAGCTTCTGCCTGATGGGCGACCCTCGCCGATTCTCTGGCTTCGACTGTCGAGGCTTCCAGCGGTGGTTCGAGGGCGATCTGAGCCGCCGCCTTGAGTTCTGGCCCACCGCTGCCGAAGCCCGGCGGGCGGAGGCGTCCGCCGACACAGAGAGGCGGCGCCCCTCAGGGAGGGGCGCCGCCTCGGTCACGGTGCCTCGGTCACGGTCCGCAGAACTTGGGTCGGTGTGAGCGGCCGCTTCAGGTGGACTCCGTTCAGGCGGACTTCTTGAAGACGAACTTCTTCGGAGAGTCCTCGGAGATCGGAATGTAGATGCCGTCCCGGTCGCCCTTGCCCATGACCTTCAGCCGGATTCCCGCGGTGAAGCCGTCCCCCTCGTCGAGGGTGACATCAATCTGCTGATCGTCCAGGGCCAGCTTCTTCTCGAGACGCCATGTGCCCTGTCCGGTGAACGGGTCGAGTGGGGACTCGTCGACCACTGAGAAGTGGGTGGGGACCTTGACCGCGGTGAGCGAGCCGTCCTCGCGGAGGATCAACTGCGCTCCCTGCCCACCGGACCACGAACCAACGAGCTCGCCCGGTTTCGCCGAGCCGCCGAAGGGGCTCAGGAACAGGAAGGCCGCGGCACCCAATATCAGCACGGTGCCAAGGATGGAAATGGTGACGATCTTCTTCATCAGCGGTACAGCGTCTCCGTCCAGGTGGCGGTCTGTCTCTTCGTTCTTCCCGGGCTGCCGAGCCAGTCCAACGCCTTGTTGACAGGCCCACCGATCACTGAGTCCCATACATTTCTGAGGGCTGGCGGGTGTATCAAGGAGTTGAAGGTGGTCTCGTTCTTGATCGTGATCTGGACGGTGATTCCTCCGGTGTCAGAGTCGCGCGATATGAGCTTGTACTCATAATCGTAGGAGCCGACGAAGAGGGCTGTCGAGCTGCCGTATTTCCCATGGGACAGCTTGTTGCTCAGCCAGGCTGTGCCACCCAGGGTTACCACATCGGCGAAGTCATCGATGAGTCGCTCTACTCCCTCTTCCCCCAGCACAGAATAACCGCCGCGGCCGGGCGACTTCACACCCTTCCCTTCGGCGAGACCTTCGAGGATCCGTCGGCGGACCACGTCCATTGAATGGTCCTTGCGGAGTTGCTCGGTGAACTCGTCACCGGGGCCGTAGTAGTTGTTGTCCGGGCCGATACCCAGTAGCCAGTTGCCTCCCAGCTCGACCGCGTTCGGCTTGGCGAGCGGTGGGTCCACGTTCACCAGGCCTGCCTGGATCATCTGCAGCTGCGTCCGGGCCTGGATTGGCAACTTTGCCTGCTCCCGGTCGCGCCTTTCCTGCTCCCGGCGACGCTCTTCCGCCTCCTTGACCTTCTTCTCGACGTATGCCTTGTAGGCGTCCTTCTTGGCCGCATCGGCGGCCGCAGCGTCCTTGCCGGCAGCCAAGGCCGAGGCGCGGGCCGATTCGGCGTAGGCGGATGCCTCGTTGGCGGATGCCCTTGCCTGCGATGCGGAGACCGACGCGCGAACCGCGGAGTACTCGGCTTCGTCGGCGTCGCGTGCGGCGGCTTGCGCCGCGGCGTCGGCGACGCGCGCGGACTTGGCTGCTTCGGCGGCGGACGCCGCGGCCTGCTTGGCGTAGGCGCGGGCCTGGTCGGAGAACTCCTTGGCCTGGCCTGCGGATGCCGCGGCTTGGGCAGCTGCCTTCTTCGCCTCGTCCGCGGCCTGATTGGCTCGGGCGGCGACGACGGCCGCGTCTGCTGCGTTCTTCTGCGCGGTCGCCGCGGCCGCGGCAGCCTCGGAGATGTACTGCTGGACAACCGCAGTGTGGGTGGCGGTGAGCTGGTCCTGGCGGGCAGTGGCGTACTGGCCGACCTGGATGAAGTTGCGCAGGATCGCGGGCGGAGACTCCAGGGCGATCTTGGCGGCCGCTTGGGTCTCCGGTCCGCCGTTGCTGATCAGCTGGCTGGCGTGGATCCGGTCATCGGTGAACTGAGCTTCGAACTGGCCTTTGTTGAGGAACTCGCGGAGCTTGTCCGTTGTGCTGGCCTTGAGGGCTTCCCCGGCGGCCTGCTTGACGGCCGGGCTGCCGTTGGTGCCGATCTGGGTGGCTCGCATGCGGTAGTCGGTGAACGCCGCCTCGTACTGACCGCCGCGCAGGAACGCGCCGACCTGCTGAGCGTCGCCCTTGAGAGCCGCTTCGGCCGCCTGCTTGACGGCATCCGATGCGGCGACTCCGGCGATGAGTCCGGCAGCTGCCCGCTCATCCTGCTCGACGGCCTGCTGTCGGCCGGTACGGACGTACTCGCCCACTTCCTCGTCGGTGCCGGCGAGAGCCGTCCTGGCCGCTGCCTCGCTCCACGGTCCGCGGGTCTTCATCGTGAGGACAGCGATCTTGCGGCCCTTGGTCGCTATGTCCTTGACATTCGTTCCCGGCTTGGCGGCCTCCTCCACGAGACGTGCGGCCTCGGCGTCGAGGTCCTTACGCTCCTTCGCTGTCCGGTCCCTGTCGGCCTTTGCCTGGTCGTCAGCCAGTTTGAGCCCCTTGGCCCGTGCTATTCCCTGAGCGGTACGGGTCCTCAGCTCCTCGTTCTCCACCTTGCGCGCGGTAGCGAAGACCTTCTTCGCGGTTTCGACGGCGTTGGTCGCCTCGTCGGCGGCTTCCTTGGCGGCCTTGGCATGGTCGGTGGACTCCTTGGCAGCCTTGGCCGAGTCGCCCGCGTGCTTGGCCGCCTCATCGGCGGCGTCGGCCGCGTTGCGGGCGTGCTTGGCGGCGCGCTGGGCGGCCTGGCCAGCCTCGTCGGCGGCGTCGGCGGCCTGGTAGGCCAGGTCGCGGGCGGCCATCGCGGCGCGGCGCGACTCCTGGGCGTTGGCGCGGGCGGTGGAGGCCCACTGCTTGGCCTTGGCGGCCTCTGAGCCTGCTTGGTCCGCGTAGCCGCCGGCCTCGTCCGCGGCATCCGCGGCAGCGTCGGCATTGGCGCTGGCACTCAGTGCGGCGTTAGCGGCGTCACCGGCGGCGCGCGCTGCGTTCTTCACCTCGACCGCGGCTTGCTGGGACTTCTCGGCGGCCCGTGCGGCATCCCGCGCGTTCTCGGCGGCCTTACGGGCGACAGCCGCCCCGGCCGCGTCGACTGCCGCGCCGGCCGCCGCGTTGCGGGCCCGTGAGGCCGCCTCGGCGGCACCGGCCGCTGCGGCGGCCGCGTTGGCCGCTGCGTTGGCGGCCATCCGGGCCGCATAGTTGGCGGCATTCGCCGCGCTGATCGCTTCCTGCGCGGCCTCGGCCGCGTCCTGTGCCGCGTCTGCCGCTCGCTGTGCCGCGCTGGCTGCCCGGGAAGCATCCTTGCCTGCCGCGGCGGTCTCGGCCGCGGCCCTCTTGGCCGCCTTCTTCGCCAACTCCGATGCCTCGACCGCCTTCTTGGAGGTCTCCTTCGCCGCGTCGGTCTGTCGCTTGGCCTCCTGGCCCGCGCGTTCGGCCTGTTCGGCGAGCTGGGCCACAGTGGCGCGTTCCTGGTCACGGGAACGCGCGATGCCCTGGCCGACGTTGAGGAACTCGCGGATGTCGTCGATCGAGCCGCCGAGGGCGACCTTCGCGGCCTCCTTGGTCGCAGGCCCCCCGGACGACATGATCTGCGTGATCCGCATTCGGTCGTCGGTCTCCTGCGCCGAATACCGGCCTTCGGACAGGAATTTGCGGACGTCCTCGATCGACCCCTTGAGCGCGGCCCCGCCCTCTGCCTTGACGTTGGGTCCGGCCGAGTTGACGATCTGGGCGAGGAAGAGCCGCTGATCGGTCTCCAGCGGTTCTTGCCAACCGTCCTTGAGGAAGGCACGCAGCTTCGTCGGGTCGTCCAGGGCCTCGCGCGCGGCCTCGCGCAGCGTCGAACCGCCGATGGAGCCGAGCCGCATTGCGCTCATGCGGTCGTCGGTGAGTTCCGCGAACTCCTTCTCGTTGTCGAGGAAGCTGCGGATCTCCGTGTCGCTTCCCAGTAGCGCCGCTTCGGCCAGGGCTTTGACGGTCGGTCCGCCCCTGGTCCATAGCTCTACGACACGGGCGCGGTCGGTTGCGGGAGCCGGACTGTCTGCTGCCATGGCGGGAGTCGCTCCGGGCATGGTCATGAGGAGAGTAACGGGGAGCAAGCTCAGGCACAGCATGCGTATGCCGAACCCCACTCTTCCCCTGGCTCTGGTCAAGTGAAGGTTAAATCTCACTCTTCGGTTCTTTCCCGTCGGTTGTGCATCGTCGGCTTCCGGTCCCGTGAGCATAGCCGCGGTGATTGGGGCTGCCAGGCGCTCAATAGCCAGAGAATCTCTGCTTTATGACGGGGTGTTGGTTGTCGAGATGGCGTGTCCATGCCGCAATGTAACCCTTGGTAAGCCTTGAAAGTTCGGCAAAATCGAGTCCGATCTCACGCCAAGATTAAGCAAAGTCTCGATGGGTGGTAAGTTGCCGCTCTAAGTCTTTATTCAGCCATTACACGCGGCATTGCCGCTGTTGAACCAGTAAGGGGCCTTTAGTGATACAGCCCGCACGCAGGGGGTTCTCCGTCGGTGTTGTCGGTGCGGTCACGGCCGTTCTGAGCACTTCCGCGCTCGGTGTCGCTGCTGCGGCTCCCGCCGACGATGAGATGCCGCCTTCGATCGTGGAGACCTTCGAGTACCCGGGTGCGGCGAAGATCCTCAAGGAACAGGGCATCGCGCTGCGCAAGGGTGACGGGCACATCGTGCTGGCCGACTGCCGTATGTCCTCGGACATTCGGGTCATGACGGAGTTCAAGCACCCGGGCCAGACTCAGCAGGGCACCTACTGCTTCAAGGTCACTGGCACCGGAAAGGCCGGCTGGCTGACGCTGGAGGTCCCGCAGGTCTACATGGTCTCGACCGGTGACTACGCCCTGGATGTCAAGGTCGACTCCAATGCCGGCCGCGAGCAGGTCAAGGTCGCGAAGAACGACTACAAGGGCGTCGGCAAGGGTGCTGACCCCAGCAACGACGCGACCACGCTGATCGAACTCCGCGTCACCAGCTGACACTCCGGCTGCCTCGTGAGCGGGCGCGGTGCTGCGCCCAATCCGACAGCCCCCACGACAGTGAAGGAACAGAAGATGCCTGCCATACGTCCGCGCGCGGCATGGGGGACCGTGGCCACCGCCACGGCCGTCGCCGCCGGACTGCTGACCGCCGCCCCTGCGAACGCCGTTGTGGGGGAGAAGGTCAAAGACGGTTCGTACGTGTTCACCGCCAAACTCGACATCGGCGGCGAGCGCAGCTGCTCCGCGACGCTCGTCGAGAAGCAGTGGCTGGTCACCGCCGCGAGCTGCTTCGCCGACACCCCGGGCTCCAAGGTCGCCCCGGGCGCGCCGAAGCTGAAGACCACAGCCACCATTGGCCGTACCGACCTCACCCGCGGCGACCAGGGCGTCGTCACCGACGTCGTGGAGCTCGTCCCACGGGACGACCGAGATGTGGTGATGGCCCGGCTGGGCAAGCAGGTCGACGGCGTGACCCCGGTCGAACTGACTTTCAACGCCCCGCTGCAGGGCGAGGGCCTGCGAGTCACAGGCTACGGCCGGACCAAAGGCGAGTGGGTCCCCGACCGGTTGCAGCAGGCTGCGTTCACCACCGGTTCCGTGAAGGGCACCACCTTCGCCCTCACCGGGAAGAACCCCGACGCGACCACCTGTAAGGGCGACCAAGGCAGCCCGGCCTTCCGTGAGGTCGGTGGCCACAGCGAGCTTGTCGGTATCAACAGTGCCTCGTGGCAGGGAGGTTGCCTGGGCGTCGACGAGGCAGAGACCCGCAAGGGCGTCGTCTCTACCCGGACCGACGACATCGCCGGGTGGATCCAGGCCGTCTCCTCGCGGGACCTCCTGTCCCGGGTGGACTGGAAGAACGCCGCCCACATGGCATCCGGTTACTTCACGGGCAACTCCGCCGTTGCCAAGCGCCGCATGGACCTGTTCGTCGCGTGGAAGGACGGCTCGGCCAGCATCTTCCAGGGCGCCGACCACAATGACCCCAAGCCCGCCTTCTCCACGGAGTACAAGGTCGCGCCCGCGGGCAGCTACTGGAAGGACGCCCGCGCCGTCACCGCCGGCAACTTCACCGGCAGCGGATCGGACGGCATCACCGTGCGCTGGGCCAACGGCAAGCTCTCGACGTACAACCACGTCGACCAGAACGGCTTCTACGACGAGAAGACCCTCGGCGCTGTCGGCAGCTACTGGAAGGGCGCCCGCCTCATCACGGTCGGCCGTTACACGGACAACCCGCTGCGCGACGACATGTTCGTCCTCTGGGACGACGGCTCGACCACGCTGTACTCCGACCTCGGCACCAACGGCATCGGCAAGCAGGCCCAGCTGGACAAGGGGTGGACCGAAGCCGCGCAGATGAGCTCCGGCGAGTTCGGTGGGGGCAAAACCGGTGACCTGCTGATCCGCTGGAACGACGGCTCGGCCACCGTGTTCTCAGCCTTGGACCCCTCCGGCTATCACGGCAGGACCAGTATTCGTTCCCTCAACTCGCCTTGGAAGAACGCCCAGAACATCACCGTGGGCGCCTTCTCCGGCAACGGCAACAACCGCAGTGACCTCCTCATCCGCTGGGCCGCCGGGCCCCTCAGCTACTACCCCGGCGTCGACGCCGCTGGCACCCACGGCGAGGTCCAGCTCGTCGACTGACCTGCCTCGCTTGCACCGCAGCCCGTGTTCCGCCCAGCATTCGCTGGGCGGAACACGGGCTGCGGCACGTGGCCCACGAGTATCGCCTTGGCAGGCGCTCAGCGTTGGGCGACTGGAACGGCCGGCGCGGCCTCCGCCCGCCCGGCCGTGAGCGGGCAGGCGGACGCCGGACGGATCAGGACTGCGGAATCGTGACCTGTACCGGTGCCGAGCGATTCCCTTCCTCGCCCTTCGCGTTGACGCCCACGACGCGGTAGGTGTAGCTCGCGCCCGGCTTGAGGTCGCGGCTGTCGGAGTACGTGGTCGCGTCCGTCTCGAAGACCAGAGTCGGGTTGAGCCGGCCCTTGTCGTAGCGGTAGACCAGGTACTTCGAGGGGAGCGTGCCGTAGGGGTCGGTCGTCCAGCTCAGTTCGACCGCGCCGGAGACGTTCTTCGCCTTCAGCCCCTGAGGCGTGTCCGGGGTCTCGCGCGTGATCCGCATCATGGGCGTTCCGGTCGCCGTGTCGGACGCCTCGGACTCGTTTCCGGCGATGTCCACCGTGGTCACGTAATAGACGGCGTACCGGTTGCGCTTGATCTCCGCGTCGACGAAGCCGCGATCCCCGGACTCCCCCGGCAGGGTGGCGATGTGCTTGAAAGGCTCGCCGTTGTCGTCTGCCCGGTACAGCTCGAAGGACTTGACGTTCTTGTCCACGGTCGGGAATCGATCCCACGGATTCGCGTAGTTCTCGTCCCAGTGAATCCAGATGCCGTCCTCGGATTCGGACGCGAGGAGTCCCGATACGGGCTTGGGAGGCGTGAGGTTCTGGGTGCTTGAGGCAGCGGCCGCGGAGGCGGTGGGCGCGGCGTGGGCGGCTGTTGCCGGGATGGCGAGACCCAGGGTGACAGCGGCGCAGATCAGGGCGGCGCGGCGTGCGGCGTTCTTGTGAAGCATGGTGTGAGTCCTGGCTGTGGAGCTTGTGGCGCAAGGTGTGGGGGGAACGCCGGTTAGATCATGTCATGTCCGGATAGCTACTAATGCGTCGTCCGTGAATGTTCGCCGGGGCAGGGCCGCACGGCGGCCGCGCCCCGGCGGTGCGGGGCGGGACCTGGCGGAGTTGCTGGGCCCGGGGCTGAACCGGGAAATGGGAAAGGCCCTCGCCGATCACTCGACAAGGGCCTCCGCCGACTACTCCGCCGGCCGCCGCAGCCGCGCCACGAACTTGTACCGATCCCCCCGGTACACCGACCGTACCCACTCCACCGGCTCCCCCTGCGCGTCCAGGGAGTGGCGCGAGAGCATCAGCATCGGCAGGCCCACGTCCGTGCCGAGCAGGCCCGCTTCGCGCGGGGTCGCCAGGGACGTCTCGATCGTCTCCTCCGCCTCCGCCAGGCGGATGTCGTAGACCTCGGCGAGGGCCGTGTAGAGCGAGGTGTACTTCACCAGGCTGCGGCGCAGCGCCGGGAAGCGCTTCGCGGAGAGGTGGGTCGTCTCGATCGCCATCGGCTCGCCGCTGGCGAGGCGCAGGCGTTCGATGCGCAGGACGCGGCCGCCCGTGGTGATGTCGAGGAGGGAGGCGAGCCGGTCGTCGGCGGTGACGTAGCCGATGTCGAGCAGCTGTGAGGTCGGTTCGAGGCCCTGGGCCCGCATGTCCTCCGTGTAGGAGGTCAGTTGCAGCGCCTGGGAGACCTTCGGTTTCGCGACGAATGTCCCCTTGCCCTGGATGCGCTCCAGCCGGCCCTCGACCACCAGCTCCTGGAGGGCCTGGCGGACCGTCGTGCGAGAGGTGTCGAACTCGGCGGCCAGCGTCCGCTCCGGCGGCACGGGGGTGCCGGGGGGCATGGTTTCGGTCATTTCCAGCAAGTGGCGTTTGAGGCGGTAGTACTTGGGGACGCGCGCGGTCCGCGCGCCGCCCGACGCGCTGCCGCCCTCCGTCGCACCTGCCGTACCACCGTCGGTCACCATCGTGTGCCTTCCCGACTCCGATCCTGCTGCTGTCACCGGCTCCTCCGTCTGTCGCGGTCACATCGTGGCACGGGCAGAGCCCGAGGAGCCCGGAGACGCCCAGGTCGACCTCGAGGTGTCGGTCCGATAACGGAGCCGACAGCGACTCTTATACACCCTTGACACCCAAAAAGGTCTAGGCCAAGCTGCGGGCACTGGTCTAAACCATTAAAGACCACATTCGGTCCTTGAGGAGAGTGCTGTGAAGCGTGGGCTCATAGCGGCGACGGGTGTCGCGGCCATGTTGGTGAGTGTTGCTGCCTGTGGGTCCAGCGACAGTGACAAGGGATCGGGCGACAGCGGTTCCAAGGACAAGAGCCTGACCGTGTGGTTCATGGACGGCTCGAACCCGGCGGGCTGGACGAAGTCGGTGCAGGCCGAATTCGAGCAGAAGACCGGCGCCAAGCTCGATATCCAGATCCAGAAGTGGAACGGCATTCAGCAGAAGCTGACCACCGCCCTCTCCGAGTCCTCCCCTCCGGACGTCATCGAGATCGGCAATACGCAAACCCCCTCGTACGCCCAGACCGGTGGCCTCGCCGACCTCGGCGACCTCAAGAAGGAGATCGGCGGGGACTGGACCGAGTCCCTCAACAAGCCCTCCGTCTTCGAGGGCAAGCAGTACGCCGCCCCTTGGTACGCCGCCAACCGCGTCGTCATCTACAACAAGAGGATCTGGGCGGACGCGGGCATCAAGGACGTCCCGAAGACCCGCGACGAATTCTTCAAGGACCTGGACGCCATCCAGAAGAAGGGCGACGCCGAGCCGCTCTACCTGCCCGGCCAGAACTGGTACTTCCTCGACGGCCTCACCATCGGCACCGGCGCCGACCTGGTGAAGAAGGACGGCAAGAAGTACGTGTCCAACCTCGGCGACCCCAAGGTCGCCAAGGCCATGGACATCTACAAGCAGTACCAGGCGTTCAGCAAGGCGCCCAAGGACAAGGACGAGGCCACCCCGCAGCAGGCCGACATCTTCGCCAAGGGCAAGACCGGCGCGTTCATCGGCATGGGCTACGAGGCGCAGACCGCCATCAAGGCGAACCCGGCCATCGAGAAGGAGATCGGCTACTTCACCATCCCCGGTGAGACGGCCGACAAGCCCGAGGGCGTCTTCCTCGGCGGCTCCAACCTCGCCATCGCCGAGGGCAGCAAGAAGCAGGACCTCGCAAGGGAGTTCCTGAAGATCGCGCTGTCCGACAAGAACGAGGGCGCGCTGGCCAAGGAGGTCGGCAACATCCCCAACAAGGACTCCCTGCTCGCGAGCGTGAAGGGCAACGCGGCCGCCGAGGCCGCCGCCCCCGCCGCCAAGGGCGGTGGCACCACCCCGCTGATCCCCGAGTGGGCCGAGGTGGAGAACGCCCCCAACCCGATCAAGGCCTATATGACGGCCGTCCTGGGCGGCAAGTCGCCGGAGGAGGCCGCCAAGCAGGTCGAGGGCGACATGAACAAGCGCCTCAGCAAGAAGCAGTGACCCGTCCGGTGGTACGGGGGCCGGCCCGCACCGGCCCCCGTACCACCGCGCACCACGCAATACCGTTCGACAGGGGAGAAGGCGGACGACGATGTCAGCGCAGATCGAAGAGGCGGCGGCCGATCCCGCCGCCCGGATCAGCAGAGGCGGCGCCCCGCCGCCCCGCCGCGGCCGGGTCGCGGCCGGCACCCCGTACCTCCTGATCCTCCCCGCCGCCCTCGTCACCGTGCTGCTGCTCGGCTGGACGATGGTCAGGAACGGGCTGCTGTCCTTCCAGGACCTGGGCCGGCGGCAGCTGATCCGGCACCTCACCGAGTGGATCGGCTTCGACAACTACAGCGAGCAGCTCGGCAGTTCCGACTTCTGGAAGGTCACCGCCCGCTCGGTGGTCTTCACCGCAGCCAACGTCGTACTGATCATGGCGCTGGGCTGTCTCGTCGGACTGCTGCTCGCCCGCCTCGGCACCAAGATGCGGCTGCTGCTCTCGCTCGGCCTCGTCCTCGCCTGGGCCATGCCCGTCGTGGCCGCGACCACCGTCTTCCAGTGGCTGTTCGCCCAGCGGTTCGGCGTCGTCAACTACCTGCTGGACAAGCTCGGCTGGCACTCGATGGCCGACTACAACTGGACCAGCAGCCAGTTCTCCACCTTCTTCGTGGTGACCGTGCTCATCGTGTGGCAGTCGATCCCCTTCGTGGCGATCAACCTCTACGCGGCGACGAGCACGATCCCCAAGGAGCTCTACGAAGCGGCCTCGCTGGACGGCGCGGGCAGCTGGAAGCAGTTCACCTCGGTGACCTTCCCCTTCCTCAAGCCGTTCTTCCTCGCCACGACGTTCCTCGAAGTCATCTGGGTCTTCAAGTCGTTCACCCAGATCTTCGCGATCAACGAGGGCGGACCCGACCGGCTCACCGAGACCCTGCCGGTCTACGCGTTCGTCGAGGGCATGGGCAACCAGCACTTCGGCACCGGCGCCGCGATCTCCATCCTCACCATCGTCATCCTGCTGGCCCTGACGGCGTACTACCTGCGCCTTGTCCTCAAGCAAGAGGAGGACGAGCTGTGAACCGCTCCCTTCTTGGCCGCGCGTGGCCCGGGGCGATCGCCGTCGTCCTCTTCGCGGTCTTCGTCTTCCCCGTCTACTGGATGTTCTCCACGGCCTTCAAGGCCAACAAGGACATCGTCAGCGACACCCCCCAGTGGATCCCCGCGAGCCCCACCTTCGAGCACTTCCGCAAGGCGGTGGACGCGGACGGCTTCTGGAGGCTCGTCGGCAACTCCCTCACCGTGACGCTGGTCGCCGTCGGGCTGTCGCTGGTGATCGCGCTGCTCGCGTCGTTCGCCGTGGCGCGGATGCGCTTCAAGGGCCGCAAGAGCTTCATCCTCGTGATGATGATGGCCCAGATGGCCCCCTGGGAGGTCATGGTCATCGCGTACTACATGATCGTGCGCGACGCCGAGATGCTGAACAGCCTCCCGCCGCTCATCGCCATCTACACGGTCATGGTGCTGCCGTTCACCGTGCTGACGCTGCGCGGCTACGTCGCCGCCGTGCCCAAGGAGCTGGAGGAGTCCGCGATGGTCGACGGGTGCACCCGCGCCCAGGCCTTCATCAAGGTGATCTTCCCGCTGCTCGCCCCCGGCGTGATGGCCACCTCGCTCTTCGGCTTCATCACCGTCTGGAACGAGTTCCCGATGGTCCTGATCCTCAGCAAGGAGCCCGGCGCGCAGACCCTCCCGCTGTGGCTCACCAGCTTCCGCACCACCTTCGGCGACGACTGGGGTGCCACGATGGCCGCGTCCTCGCTCTTCGCCCTCCCCATCCTCATCCTCTTCGTCATCCTCCAGCGCAAGGCGGTCGGTGGCCTTACGTCCGGCGCAGTGAAGGGCTAGCACTTACCACCATGGACACGCTCACCCGGGACGCCCTCACGGTCCTCCAGCCAGGCTTCACCGGCACCGCAGCCCCCGGCTGGCTGCTGCGCAGACTCGGCGAAGGGCTGGCGTCCGTCGGCCTGTTCGGCCGCAACATCGCCTCGCCGGAACAGCTCGCAGCCCTCACCGCGCAGCTGCGGGCGGAACACGGCGACGTGCTCGTGGCCATCGACGAGGAAGGCGGCGACGTCACCCGCCTGGAGGTCCGTACGGGCTCCTCCTTCCCCGGCAACCTCGCGCTCGGCGCCGTCGACGACACCGCGCTGACCCGGGCCGTCGCCCTGGAGCTCGGCCGCCGCCTCGCCGCCTGCGGCGTCAACCTCAACTGGGCGCCCTCCGCGGACGTCAACTCCGACCCCGACAACCCCGTCATCGGCGTACGGTCCTTCGGCGCCGACCCGGCACTCGTCGCCCGGCACACCGCCGCCTACGTCGAGGGCATGCAGGCCGCCGGCGTCGCCGCCTGCACCAAGCACTTCCCCGGCCACGGCGACACCGCCGTCGACTCCCACCACGACATGCCGCGCATCGACGCGGACCTCCGCACGCTCCACACCCGCGAACTGGTGCCCTTCCGGGCGGCCGTCGCCGCGGGCACCAAGGCCGTGATGAGCGCGCACATCCTGCTTCCCGCGCTCGACCCCGCCCTCCCCGCCACCCTCAGCCCCGCCGCCCTGCACGGCCTGCTGCGCGCCCCCGTCACCGAGGGCGGCCTCGGCTTCGACGGCCTGATCGTCACCGACGGCATGGAGATGCAGGCCATCGCCGCGGCCTACGGCATCGAACGCGGCAGCGTCATGGCCGTCGCCGCGGGCGCCGACGCGATCTGCGTCGGCGGCGGACTGGCCGACGAGGAGACGGTGCTGCGGCTGCGCGACGCGCTCGTCCACGCCGTGCGCACCGGGGAACTGACGGAGGAGCGGCTCGCCGATGCGGCGGCGCGGGTACGGGCGCTCGCGCACGACGTGTCCCGCAGGCCGGCCGGGGCCGAGCCCGCGCCCGAGGTGGGCCTGGTGGCGGCCCGGCGCGCGCTGCGGGTGACTCCGCCGGCGGGGTACGAGCCGCTGACCGGGCCCGCCCATGTCGCCGCCTTCACCCCCGTCGCGAACATCGCCGTCGGCGACGAGACGCCGTGGGGCGTTGCGGCCGAGCTCTCCCGGCTGCTGCCGGGGACCACGACCGGTACGTACGGCTCCGCCGAGGCGGGCGTGGAGCGAGTCCTGGCCGACGCGAGGGTGCGGCGGGTGGTGGCGGTGGTGCGGGATGTGCACCGGCACGGGTGGATGGCGAAGCTGCTCTCGGAGCTGCTCGCTGCGCGGCCGGACACGGTCGTTGTCGAGATGGGGCTGAATGTCGCGCCGGCGGTGGGGGCGCTGCATGTGGCTACGCATGGTGCTGCGCGCGTCTGCGGCGTGGCGGCGGCGGAGGTTGTGACCGGGGTGGCTCGCTCCTGATTCCGGGGTGCGGGCCCGTTGCGCCTGCGGCGGGCTCTCCCCTATCCCGCCCCTTCCCGAAACTGGGGCTCTGCCCCAGACCCCGGACCGCGTTTCGCACGGTGTCCTCAAACGCCGGACGGGCTGAAATCAGCCCGTCCGGCGTTTGAGGACAAGCGGCGCAGCCGCTTCAGGGGGTCCGGGGTCTCCCCGGTTACGGGAAGGGGCGGGGCTGGGGAACAAGCCCGCCGCAGGCGCAACGGGCCGCAGCCGTCAGCGACCCCCGCTTCGGGGTGCCCCCTACAGCCCCTGCCAGGTCGGCTTGTTGGTGTACGTGTGGCGGAAGTAGTCCGCCAGCTTCAGCTTGGACGCCGCGGCCTCGTCGACGACGACCGTGGCGTGCGGGTGGAGCTGGAGCGCCGAGGCCGGGACCAGGGCGGAGACCGGGCCCTCGACGGTCGCCGCGACCGCGTCGGCCTTGCCCTCGCCGGTGGCGAGCAGGACCAGGTGGCGGGCCTCCAGGATGGTGCCGATGCCCTGGGTGATGACGTGGTGCGGGACCTGCTCGATGTCGCCCTCGAAGAAGCGCGCGTTGTCGACGCGGGTCTGCTCGGTGAGCGTCTTGATCCGGGTGCGGGAGGCGAGCGAGGAGCACGGCTCGTTGAAGCCGATGTGCCCGTCGGTGCCGATGCCGAGCAGCTGGAGGTCCACGCCGCCGGCCTCGGCGAGCGCCCGGTCGTACGCCTCGCAGGCGGCCTGGACGTCCTCGGCGGTGCCGTCGGGGCCCATGAAGGAGTCCTCGGTCAGCCCGAGCGGTTCCACGACCTCGCGCAGCACCACCGAGCGGTAGGACTCGGGGTGGTCGGCGGGCAGGCCGACGTACTCGTCGAGCTGGCAGATGCGGGCGCGCGAGGCGTCCACGGCGCCCTCGCGGACCTTGGCCGTCAGCGCCTCGTAGATGGGCAGCGGGGTGGAGCCGGTGGCCACGCCCAGCAGGGCGTCCGGCTTGCGGCGCAGGAGCTCGGCCATGGCCTCCGCGATGAGCTCGCCGCCTGCCTTGGCGTCCGGGACGATGACAACTTCCACGCTGTGCCTGCCGATCTGGAGAGTGGGCTGTGGGGTTGTGGTATAGACCAATCTAACAGAGTGGGGCGTCCGGGAGATGCTTCCCCTCC
Organism: Streptomyces blastmyceticus; assembly: GCF_039521185.1. NCBI lineage: Bacteria > Bacillati > Actinomycetota > Actinomycetes > Kitasatosporales > Streptomycetaceae > Streptomyces > Streptomyces blastmyceticus. Next base: position 51,791 of record NZ_BAAABW010000031.1, read on the forward strand.
CCGTCCGTCCGCGTACCGGAGGCCCGTCCGGGACCGGTCGTACGGCCCGGGAAATCGGCCCGTCCGGAGTTTGAGGACGAAGCGTGGCCGGGGATATCGGCGGGAGACGGCGGCCGGGGGAGAGCCGTCGAGGGGGGATGGGCCACTACGGGCCGCGGCGCCTGGCCGGGACCCTCGGCCCGGCCGGCACCGCAGCCCGGAGCCGGCTTCGGCCCACCGGTGGCGCGGGGTGTGCGGTCCCCGCGGCCGGAGCGGCCGACCGGAGGCCGTGGCGCGATCAGGGCAGAAGACGCCGGGCCTCGATCCACCCTCCTGTGCGGGGAAGGCGGAAACTTTGCTTGCTCATTGTGGACTAGACCATTCGCCCATGTCCATGCCCGTGCGGCCGACAGGTGGAACAAAATGAGGCAGCCGGGCGCGGGTAGGCTCACAGCCGTGCCCTCCATGAACGACCTCGTACGCCAGCACACCGCCCTGAGCGACTCCGACCTGGAGTGGCTCCACCTGCTGGTCTCGGAGTGGCAGCTGCTCTCCGACCTGTCCTTCGCCGACCTCGTCCTGTGGGTCCCCACGCTCGACGGCACCCGCTATGTGTCCGTCGCCCAGATGCGGCCCAACACCGGGCCGACCTCCTATCAGGACGACATGGTCGGCCACCTCGTGCCGCGCGGCCGCCGCCCGATGCTCGACGCCGCGCTCGACGAGGGCCGGATCGTCCGCGAGGGCGACCCGGAGTGGCGCGAGGAGGTCCCGGTCCGGGTCGAGTCCATCCCCGTGCGCCGGGAGGGCCGGGTGCTCGGGGTCATCGCCCGCAACACGAACCTGCTGACCGTGCGGACGCCGAGCCGGCTGGAGCTCACCTATCTCCAGAGCGCCTCGGACCTCGCCCAGATGATCGCGAACGGGACCTTCCCGTTCCCCGGTCAACAAGTCGACATGGACGCCTCGCCGCGCGCCGGCGACGGCCTGATCAGGCTCGACGCGGACGGCATCGTGCAGTACGCCAGCCCCAACGGCCTCTCCGCCTATCACCGCCTCGGCCTCGCCGCCGACCTCGTGGGGCATCATCTGGGCGAGACCACCGCTCAGTTGGCGCCCTCGCGCGGACCGGTGGACGAGTCCCTCGCCAAGCTGGCCAGCGGCTGGGCCCCGCGCGAGTTCGAGGTGGAGGGCAGCGACGGGGTCATCCAGCTGCGGGCGATTCCCCTCAAACCCAAGGGAAATCACATCGGTTCGCTCGTACTCCTGCGCGACGTCACCGAACTGCGTCGGCGCGAGCGCGAGTTGATCACCAAGGACGCGACCATCCGGGAGATCCACCACCGGGTGAAGAACAACCTCCAGACGGTCGCCGCGCTGCTCCGCCTCCAGGCCCGCCGCATCGGCTCCGCCGAGGGGCGCGAGGCGCTGGAGGAGGCGGTCCGCCGGGTCGGCTCGATCGCGATCGTCCACGAGACGCTGTCGCAGAATCTCGACGAGCGCGTCGAATTCGACGAGATCGCCGACCGGGTGCTGGCCATGGTCGCCGAGATCTCCCCGGGCCGGGTGGCCGGGCGGCGTACGGGCCGCTTCGGCATCCTCGACGCGGAGGTCGCGACGCCGCTGTCGATGGTGCTGACCGAACTGCTCCAGAACGCGATGGAACACGGCTTCGGCCCGGGGGAGACCGGCACGGTCGAGGTCACCGCGGTCCGCAGCGGCACCCGCAAGGAATCGCGCCTGCTGATCTCCGTCCAGGACGACGGCCGCGGTCTGCCGGAGGGCTTCGACCCGCAGCGTGCGGGGAATCTCGGCCTGCAGATCGTGCGGACGCTGGTGGAGGGCGAGATGGGGGGCACGTTCGACATGCGGCCCTCCGCCGGGGGCGGCACGAAGGTGGTCCTGGACCTGCCGGTGCGGGCCGACAAGCCGTAGCTTCCGCGCCGCGGCGCCGCACAACGCAACGAGCCCCGAATCAGGAGATTCGGGGCTCAAAGCTATGCGCATCGGGGGGTACTGCGCGCTGCGGCTCGGGTGGCCGAAGGGGTGCTGGGTCAGGCGGTCGCGTTACGCGCCCGGTTGCGAGCGGCACGGCGCTTCATGGCGCGGCGCTCGTCCTCGCTGAGTCCACCCCAGACGCCGGAGTCCTGGCCGGACTCGAGCGCCCACTGCAGGCACTGCTCCATGACGGGGCAGCGGCGGCAGACGGCCTTGGCTTCCTCGATCTGCAGCAGCGCAGGACCGGTGTTGCCGATGGGGAAGAACAGCTCGGGGTCTTCCTCGCGGCAAACGGCGTTGTGACGCCAGTCCATGGCTGCTCCATCTCCTCGTTATTGCGGCTACGTTGCTTGTGAATGTGAACGCTTTCACGAATCCCCCCGCAAGGGAAGGGCTGATACCCAGCCGAAACTGGGGCAGTCCAGGAAAAAGGGAGGGGGTTCGGGCTGTGTCGGGGAGCCTTGATGAGCGGCCGTCCCGATCGCCATGAAGAGACTCGCAAACCTCGGCGGCGGATACAACCCCTTCTGGAAAGTTTTTTTTGATTCCTCGGTGTCAGCTAGGTCACAGCCGTACTTCCAGGGGGTGGAACCCAGCCTAAACGTTCGAGTGGAAGGACTTTAGGCCCTACCACTCACACAATCACACGCAGTGCACGGCGTACGCCTGTGAACGTCACGCTCGTACGCAGCCCGAGGTGGTCACCGTCCATCTGGAACGGCAGTGGAACCTGCGAATGCAAGGTGAACGCGGTCTGGTCGTGCAGGGACACGGCATGCTTTCCGCGCGGTCCTCGTTCGGGCGTCGACGTCATCAATTGAGCGATGTGCCGGCCGGCCGCCGCCGTGGACAGCTTGGTGAATCCCAGCACGTCAAGGGCGGTGTCGAAGGAGGCCTGCGGCGACGCGTAGAGCGGGCGGTTGCCCAGGTACGACCATGGCGCGGTGTTGCAGATTATCGACATGACGAGATTCTCGAGTGGCTCCTCGCCCGGTCGTTCGAGGGTGATCGTGCCGTGTCGGCGATTCGGTTCGCCGAGGAATTGACGCATCACCTGTCGCACATACAGGGCGTGTGTCGAACGCTTGCCGCGCTCGCGCTGTTGTTCCACCCGGCCCACGACGCCCGCGTCGAATCCGAAGCCGGCACAGAAAGTGAACCAGCGGGACGGAACGCCCTCGTCCGCCGTGCCCGGGGTGCCCGCGGCGAGCCCCAGGCCGACCGTGCGTTCGGTCCCGTCGCGCAGCGCGTCCAGCAGGGCGCCCGTCGCCTCCACCACGTCGTTGGGCAGCCCCAGCGCGCGGGCGAAGACATTCGTCGAGCCGCCGGGCACCACCGCGAGGCGGGGCAGGCCCTCCGGGTCGGGGCCGCCGTGCAGGAGACCGTTGACCACCTCGTTGACCGTGCCGTCGCCGCCGAGGGCGACCACCAGGCCGGTGGTGCCGTCCTCGGCGGCCCGCCGCGCCAGGTCCCGGGCGTGCCCCCGGTACTCCGTGGTGGCGACCTCCAGCTTCAGGTCGCTGGCGAGCGCGTGCATCAGGACATCACAGGTACGGGCACTGGTGGTGGTGGCCGACGGATTGACCACAAGGAGCGCACGCATGCGCGCCAGCCTACCTACCTGTCGGTACACGACCCATCCCCGGCCCGCGGTCCAGCGGTGTCCCGTCGGTCACGTCGAGTGCCGCCGGGCCCCGCACGGAATGGGCCAGGGCTACCCTGGCGGGGTGAGCAGCAAGCAGTCCGCGCCGAAGTCCGCCCGTAAGAGCACCCGTGACGACAACCGGGTGAACCGGGCCGGCGAGAAGAGCCGTACCCCCGCGACCCCCGAGCCCGTGGGCCCCCGCCCGGGGCGGCTGACGGCTGCCGCCGCGCTCACCGCGCTGGAGGGCGTGACCCTCCTGGCCGGCGGTGTGTATCTGCTGATCATGGGCTTCGCCGGGAAGCCGGAGAGCCCCCAGCAGGCGGAGATGCTCGCGGTGACCGTGCTCGCCCTCGCCGTGCTGCCGCTGGCGGCGGCACGGGGGCTGTGGCAGCGGAAGCGCTGGAGCCGGGGACCCGCGATGATCACCCAGATCATGGCGCTGCCCGTCGCCTGGACGCTCGCCAACGCCGGGGGCGCGCTGATCGCCGCGGGCGTGGCGCTCGCACTGGTGGCCGTGGCCACCCTGGTCATGCTGGTGAACCCCACCGCGACCGAGGCACTCGGCATCGGCCCGCGCGAAAGCTGACGCGGGGGCCCCGGAGGGCCCCGTCCGCTCCGTCTCCGCCGGTGTCCGTTTCCGGCTACTCCTCGATGAGCAGGCGGTCCCGGAGCTGGGCGAGGGTGCGTGCCAGCAGCCGGGAGACGTGCATCTGGGAGATCCCGACCTCCTGGGCGATCTGGGACTGGGTCATGTTGCCGAAGAAGCGCAGCAGCAGGATCTTCTTCTCGCGCGGCGGCAGGTCCTCCAGCAGTGGCTTGAGCGATTCGCGGTACTCGACGCCCTCCAGCGCCTCGTCCTCCGCGCCCAGGGTGTCCGCGACGGCCGGGGACTCGTCGTCCGTGTCGGGGACGTCCAGGGAGAGCGTGCTGTAGGCGTTGGCGGACTCCAGCCCCTCCAGCACCTCCTCCTCGGAGATCCCCAGCTGCTCGGCCAGCTCGTGGACGGTGGGGGCGCGGCCGTGCCGCTGGGAGAGCTCGGCGGTGGCCGTGGTCAGCGCCAGCCGCAGCTCCTGGAGGCGGCGCGGCACCCGCACCGCCCAGCCCTTGTCGCGGAAGTGCCGCTTGATCTCGCCGACGACCGTGGGCGTCGCATAGGTGGAGAACTCCACCCCGCGATCGGGGTCGAAGCGGTCCACGGACTTGATCAGCCCGATCGTGGCGACCTGGGTGAGGTCGTCGAGCGGCTCGCCGCGGTTGCGGAACCGCCGGGCCAGGTGCTCCACCAGGGGCAGGTGCATCTGCACCAGGTGATTGCGCAGCTCGGCCCGTTCGAGCGAGCCGTCCGGCAGCGCCCGCAGCTCGATGAACAGGGCCCGGGCACCACTGCGGTCCTGCGCGGTGGGGTGCTGGTGCCACTGTTGATGATGCCGGTGCTGTTCCATGTGGTCCGCCCGCTCTGGTGGGTCGCTCGCCTCGCCCGGCACCGGTGTCACCGGTTCTCCCGGTTCCGCCGGAAGCTGTCGGGCAGGCTGCTGCGGGATGGCCGGGGCACGCACTCCCCGCGACGATGCAGTACTCACGGAGCCCCCTCTTCCGTCACGGCTGTCCGGGGCCGGCGCCGCGCTTCTTGTGCAGGCTGATGCTGACCGTGCGGTCGTCCGCGACCGTCGAGTCGACCTCGCCGGCCAGCGCGGAGAGCACCGTCCAGGCGAAGGTGTCGCGCTCGGGCGCGCGGCCGTCCGTCGTGGGTGCCGAGACGGTCACCCGCAGCGCGTCGCCCACCAGGCGGAAGACGCAGCTGAGAACGGAGCCGGGCACGGCTTGTTGCAGAAGGATCGCGCACGCCTCGTCCACCGCGATACGCAAGTCCTCGATCTCGTCGAGGGTGAAGTCCAAGCGGGCCGCGAGACCGGCCGTAGCCGTACGCAGCACCGACATGTAGGCACCCGCAGCGGGCAGCCGGACTTCCACGAAGTCCTGGGTCCCGGGCTCGCCTGCGATCTGGGACACCCTCACCTCCAAGGTGGCACAAGCTTCTTGAGCTGTTACGAGCACCGGCCCCGCGCTGATCGCCCCTCGGACGAAGGGCTTTCGCACGGCCCGGTGCGGCACATGGTTCGGCTGCGACGCTATCGCGATCTGCGGTTCTGTGGAGCAGCCCCGCGACTGTCACTCATGGTAAACCCATGAGCACGGACAGTGGCTAGGGGCTTGCGGTCTCAAATCGAAAGAGCGGTCGCCCTGTTGGGATTTTCGTCACTCTGCGCGAGCGCCGCAAGAGTGCGGAGCGGTTCTCCGGACATCCGTCGCACCGTCCACTCGTCCATCGGCTCGGCGCCGAGCGATTTGTAGAACGCGATCGAGGGTGCGTTCCAGTCCAGCACTGACCATTCGAAACGCTGGTAGCCGCGGTCCACGCAGATCCGCGCGAGGGTGGCGAGGAGCGCCTTGCCGTGACCCGCGCCGCGCGCCCCCGGCCGTACGTAGAGATCCTCCAGGTAGATACCGTGCGTACCCGTCCAGGTGGAGAAGTTGCGGAACCAGAGCGCGAAGCCGACCGGCTCGCCCGCCGATATCCCGCCCCCGGCGACCGGTTCGTCACTCTCCGCTATCAGTGCGAAGACCGCCGGATCCGCGCCGAAGAGCACCTCGCGCAGCTGCTCCTCGGTCGCCTTCACGTCCTCCAGCGCCCTTTCGTACTCCGCGAGTTCGCGGATCATGGCGTGGATGACGGGAACGTCGTCGGGCGTGGCGGGTCGGATCATGTCTGCATGCTAGCGGTCGGCGGTGACAGCGCTCCGGCAACCGCGGGCACTCGCCCCGCTCCCTCAGACGATCCGCTGGTCCGTGTAGCACCAGCGCCAGCTCTGCCCCGGCTCGAAGCTGCGCATCACCGCGTGCCCGGTCTCCTCGAAATGCCCCGTCGCATGGCGGTACGGCGAGGAGTCGCAGCACCCGACATGGCCGCAGACCAGGCACAACCGCAACTGCACCGGGTGGCTGCCCGCCGCCTCGCACTCCGGGCAGGTCGCGTGCAGCGGCACGGGCTCGGGGCGCGGCAGCTCGGGAACATGCGGGCACTCGCTCATGATTGCCAGACTAGTTCGCACTGCCGAGAGCTTCGAACGGAGACGGCCGCGACCGATGGATGTCATGCCACTGCTGATGCTGATCGCGGCCAGCGCCGCGGTCGCGGGCGCCGCCCGGCGCACCCCCGTGCCCGCCCCCCTGCTGCTCGTCGCCGTCGGGCTCGTCGCCGCCTACGTGCCCGGCGTACCCGACTACACCCTCGACCCCGGCATCGTGCTGCCCCTGCTGCTGCCGCCCCTGCTGCACACGGCCGCGCTCGACAGCTCCTACCTCGACATCCGGGCCAACATCCGGCCCGTGGCCCTGCTGTCGGTCGGCTACGTCCTCTTCGCGACCCTCGCCGTCGGCTACGCGACCTTCCTGATCGTGCCCGGACTGCCGCTCACCGCCGCGCTGGTGCTCGGCGCGGTCGTCGCCCCGCCCGACGCCGTCGCCGCCACCGCCATCGCGCGCCGCCTCGGCCTGCCCTCCCGCATCACCACCATCCTCCAGGGCGAGTCCCTGGTGAACGACGCCACCGCGATCACCGCCTACAAGGTGGCCCTCGCCGCCGCCGTCGGCGAGGGCGCCACCTGGGGCGAGGGCTTCCGCGAATTCGCGCTCGCCTCGGTCGGCGGCATCGGCGTCGGCCTGATCCTCATGGTGCCGCTGCACTGGCTGCGCAAGCGGCTGCGCGAACCGCTCCTGCAGAACACCCTCTCCCTGCTCATCCCCTTCGCCGCCTACGCCGCCGCCGAGGAGGTCGGGGCCTCCGGGGTGCTCGCCGTCGTGGTCGTCGCCCTCTACCTCGGCCACCACTCCTGGCAGGTCGACTTCGCGACCCGCCTCCAGGAGGCCGCGGTCTGGCGCATGGTCGCCTTCGTCCTGGAGTCCGCGGTCTTCGCGCTCATCGGGCTCCAACTGCCCGTGGTGATGCGGGGCCTGGGGGAGTACGACCTGGGGCAGGCCGCCCTCTGGTACGCCTCCGCCGTCTTCGCCGCCGTCGTGGCCGCACGCTTCATCTGGGTATTCCCCGCGACGTTCCTGCCGCGCGCCCTCTCCGCCCGCATCCGCGAACGCGAGCCCGACACGACCTGGAAGGCGCCGCTCGTCGTCGGCTGGGCCGGGATGCGCGGCGTGGTCTCGCTCGCCATCGCCTTCTCGATCCCCGTCACCGCGCACGGGCAGCCCTTCCCCGCCCGCAACCTGGTCCTCTTCCTCACCTTCACCACGGTCATCGGCACGCTCGTCGTCCAGGGCCTCACCCTCCCCCCGCTCATCCGCCGGCTGCGGCTGCCCGCGCCAGACCCGAGCGCCGTGACCCTCGCCGAGGCACAGGCCCAGAGCGAGGCGTCGACCGCCGCCGACCGCCGCCTCGACGAACTCCTCGCCGACGACCGCAACGCCCTCCCCGAACCCCTCGCCGACCGCCTCCGCGCGGTCATGGAACGCCGCCGCAACGCGGTGTGGGAGCGGCTCGGCGCGGTGAACGAGGTGACGGGGGAGTCGGCGGACGACACGTACCGGCGGCTGGCGCGGGAGATGATCGGGGCGGAGCGGGAGGTGTTCGTGTCGTTGCGGGACGCTCGGCGGATCGATGACGAGATGCTTCGTCTTTTGCTGCGTCGGTTGGATCTGGAGGAGGCGGCGGCTTATCGGGAGGAGGGGGCGGGGTAGCAGGCTGCTGCCCCTGCGTCTGGGTGCGGGTTCGTTTCCGCCTGCGGCGGGCTTGTTCCCCAGCCCCGCCCCTTCCCGGCTGCATCCGATTTGCGGCTCCGCCGCGTGGGGGGCTCCGCCCCAGACCCCGAAGCACGCTTCGCGCGCTGTCCTCAAACGCCGGACAGGCTGGATGCGCCTGTGATCACCGCTGCCACCGTCGTGCCCTGCCTGAAGGCCCCCTCCTCGGCCAAGGCCGTCAGGCCGTAAAGCATCTTCGCCACATACAGCCGCTCCAGCCGCATGCCGTGGCGGACAGCGAAATCGTCCGCGAACGCGAGCAACTCCGGTGAGAGGCGCGCGTAACCGCCGCAGTGGAAGCGCTCGTCCAGGGTCCAGTCGCCCCGCGGCCCGCCGAACGCCTCGTGCTGCAGGCGTCGTATCTCCTCGCCAAGGAAGCCTCCCTTGAGGACGGGGAAGCCGATCGCGCGCTGTGTGCCGGACAGCCCCGCCGCGAGGCCCGCGAGGGTGCCGCCCGTGCCGCAGGCGATGCCGACGACGTCCGCCGTGCCGCGCAGTTCGCGGCCGAGTCCGGCGCAGCCGCGCGCGGCGGCCGCGTTGCTGCCGCCCTCGGGGATCACGAAGCAGTCGTCGTCGGCCAGCCCGGCGAGGACGTCGGGCTCGGTCTTGCGCCGGTACGTGGCGCGGTCGACGAAGCGCAGCCGCATGCCGTCGGCCGCGCAGGCCGTGAGCGACCAGTTGAGCGGCCGGTCGGCGAGCTCCTCGCCGCGGACGACGCCGACCGTGGCGTAGCCCAGCAGCCGGCCCGCGGCGGCGGTCGCCCGTAGGTGGTTGGAGTACGCGCCGCCGAAGGTCAGCAGCGTGCGCCGCCCGGCCTCGGCGGCGGCCCGCAGGTTGGGCTCCAGCTTGCGCCACTTGTTGCCCGGAGGGTACAGGTCCACTGGTCCAAGTGTCTCCGTGTCCCACGGCAGCGTCGTATGTATGAGGTCATCCCGCTTCAGCAGCAGGCGCACACCCCGGCGGGAGAACCGTTCGTCGTGGATTTCTTCGAGAGGGGAAGGCGGCCGGGGCTGGAATGCTACGGAGGGGCTCACGGGGTGGTTCACCCCTCCATTGTGCGTTGCAGGGGTATGCAGTGCCCCGCCCGCACGCCACGCGGAAAGCGCACGAGCGGGGCCGGTGCTGGCCCCCTCACCGCCGAAGCGGCACCCCGCGAAGGGGCGGACCGGGGCGAGAGCTCAAGCGCGTCCGCTTGGTCCGGGCACGTCTGCCCACGCTCAAGGCTTGTCCGGTCGGGGGAACCTGCCGCCCACAGCGCCGGGAGATCACCACATCTCACGCCGTGGACGGGCTACCCGAGACGCACAGGAAGGGATGTCGCCCAACCCTGCGTCCGGGATTTTGCAGCGGGGGATGGCGCCCCCGCTCGTCTCAGTGCTGCCGCCGCTCCGCGCAGAGGTCGCACGGGAAGCGGCACGGCGGGTGATCGGCCTCTCGGGGTATGTAGACCACTCCGGAACGCGCATCCACCGCCCCGCCGTACTGCGTCCACCAGCCCTCGGGAGAGTCCGCGTACAGGCCGTCAGGGTCGTCTATGAGACTCACCAGCTCCGGGGCCGGTAACAGGCTCAGGGGGCGCCTGCGAAGGCTCGCGGGGGTCACTGAGCAGCCGCCCGTTCTCGTCGGGCGAGCCGTCCTGCCAAGACCGATCCCGGCGGAGGCGTGACGACCGTGGGGCACGTCGAGATTTCCAAGAAGAGGCGATGCCCCTCCTTGTCGGCGTGCGCCTTCTGCTGCTTGTCGGCTGCCGCCCGGTCGTCCAGGGCGCGAAATTCCCAGCGGCACGGGGTGTCATGCTCATAGTCGTCGTCGTGCTTGACCACGTCCCGGCAGATGACCACGTACTCAGCAGCGGCGTCCGGGTCCGGCGCGGTAGCCCAGTCGGCGAACTTAAAGGACTGGCGGGTCACTTGGCGCCACCAGCCTTGGTGGCGCACTCCTGGTGCCAGTAGACGGCGACGGGGGACGAGGAAGTCCGTTCGATGTCCCCTCGTCGGCAGGGGGTGTCAGTGGGGATGGGTTTCCGGCACTTCCCGCACGTGTACCCCGCCGGGGCGTAGGTCACGTACTCGTACGGGCGCCCGGTCTCGCGTGTTCTCGCCATCGTCGCTGTCCCCTCGCGTAGGTAGCGAAGGACGGTAAGCGGAACGGGAACTCGTGAGGGACCCAAACTGTCCCCCTCAGCTCGCTAGTACCTGTACCTCCTCGGCAAGTGCCATCGCGTCCGACTTCAGCGGCCCACGGGCTTCCTTCGCCAGGTCGTAGACCAACCCCCGGGCAACCGGCGTGAACCGCACCGTCTCCGGCGACGCCTCCACGGCGCGCCTCATCCAGTGCAGCGCCCCGGCATGGTCCTTCCTCTGCTTCTGCGCGCGGCCAAGCTCGATCAGCACCCGCGAACGGCGCTCAACGCTCGGGACCGTTTCCAGGTCCACCGTTTCGGCTCGGCTCATCGCTGTCCCGGGCGTCCGGAGGTCGGTGGCGACGCTGACGGCGTGGATGTCCGCGTTACCCCTGCCGAACACCGTCCATGAATGCGCGTAGCCAGCGGGCAGCCGGTTCGCGGTGTGGTCGGCCTCGTCCCAGTGTCGCCACGCGTCGCCCTCAGCGCCCTCACGAGCGTGCGTAATGGCTGCATGGAGGTGAAGGGCCCCATAGACGCCCCGAAGGTCGTCAGGACCCGTCTCCAGGTGCGGCTTGATGGCCTCGGCGGCCTCAGTGACGACGCGGATCGCCTCTTCGGCATAGCCGGACTCGCGGAGCCCGTTCGCCCACGTCCAGGACGCCCCAGCGAGGCACAACGGACTGTCGGCGTCTTGCGCGGCGTTCCTGCCACGGTCGGCAATCAACCAATACAGCTCCGGTTCGACGGCGAACGCGGCGGCCTGCTGCGCGAGGTGGTACACGTCGGCGAGGACGGCGTACGCCTTCCGACGCTCCGGTCCGTCGAGACGGCGGGGCAGCGCGGAGGCGTCCCGGACGAGGCCGGGGAGAAGACTGGAGACCTCCGACCGCTGGAAGCGGGACGAGTGCCACAACCGCCATGCCTCAGCCACACGCCCTCGGAGCACGTCCACGCTCGGTGGCTCATCCGGGACGGCGAACAGCGGGCCCCGCAAGGCGTCACGGAGGTCAGCGACACCGGGCAGTACGAGCCGCGCGGACGGGCCTACCGGGGAAGGCACGGGATCACCCGTCAAGGTGGTCAGGTCGCTGATCTTCAGTGCGGTTGCGAGCCTGACAAGGAGGGTGTGGTCACGTAGCTGCCGCTCGCCAGACTCGACCTTCTTCAACCAGTCGGGGCCACGGCCAACTAGTCCAGCAAGCACAGGCCGCGTCATCCCGCGCCGTTCTCGGTAGAACCGGACACGCTCCCCGGTCGTCATCCCGGCCAGGTCTGTCATAGCCGCTCCTCGTACGAAGTCAAGCCCTTCTGGCCAGCGTACGCCGTATGGCCAGCGTGAACGAGTCTTGTTCGGCGGTTAGTTGACGCTCGCCCGCGAGATCGCCGATGCCCTTCTTTAAAACCTGAGACCCGTACCTTCGTGACGCGTACACGGTCGAAGCTGCTATCCCTAGCCGGTACGGGGGAAGGTGCTTAGGGGGTCACTCCCCACCCCTTAACCCACCGTTCCGACCCGCTACCAAGGCGTTCGCAGGGCTTATCTCAGGTGTAGCGAGACGCGTTTCCGCAGGTCAGAGGGCGAACGACCCAAAAAACGGCGTTGCACTCCCGTCGCGTGCGCGGAGCTATTGCCGGGATCGCCAGCGGGCGTGCGCCGTGAACTTTCGCAGCGCCCTGCCCCTCCTGTGCCGACACAACGAAAGACCGCCTGCCGGGCGGACAGACGGTCTCTCAGGTCTCGAGGCGCAGCAGACTACGACGCTTCGCCCAACGCCCGGTACAGCGTCGCACGGGACACACCCAGCGCCTTGGCGATCGCTGTGACGCTCTCACCCTTCGCCCGGCGCGCCTCGGCAACGGCAAGCTTGTCGGCGTCCATGACGGTCGGCCGCCCGCCGTGATTGCCCTTGCGGGCCGCAGCCTCCAGCCCCTCCAACGTCTTCTCCCGTATCCCCTCCCGCTCCACCTCAGCACTGACAGCGAGCACGGCGAACACAATGGCACCAGCGCCGTTCGGGTCGTAGATGCCCTGGAGCGGGCCGGAGAGGAGTTCCAGTTGGATGCCGTCCCCCTGGAGCGTGGCGGACAAGGACATGAGCTCAGCGGCGCTGCGGGCAAGGCGCTTCATCTCCACCACGGTCAAGATGACCGGCCGGCCGGGCGCAGCGGCCCTGATCTCTCGAGCCAGCGTCAGAGCATTCTCAAGTTCGGGGCGCTCCTTGACCCGGGTGCTGATCTTCTCCGAGAACACACGGGTACAGCTGGCGCCGGCCAGCGCGTCCAACTGCGACTGGAGTTCCTGCCCGACCGTGGAACAACGGGCGTAGCCAATCCGGATCGCTGCGCCCGGCGTCGCCTCAGTCGCTTCCGGCGCAGCCTCACGGACCACCCACGGCTTGCCCGGGTTCCGGTCGGCCGGAGTCTTCACGGCCAGTTCCGCCTTGAGTGCGGGCACCAGGGCGAAACGGCCCGTGTGGTAGTTCGCAGCCACCTTGCCCGTGGACGTACGGCAGGGGCTACCGGCGGGCGCCTGGCACTTCGGGCAGGTGTGGCGTTCGACCTGAGCGGCCGGGGTCTTCGTCGTCATGATCAGACCGTCTCATAAACGCGTCTCGTAATCTAGATGCGAGACAGATCTTTTGAGACGCGTTTTGAGACGGCGGGATGGGGGTGAAACGGACACGGCCCGGAGCCATGCGGGCTGTCTCACTAACGACGGTTTCTGAGACGCCTGCCGTTGATCACGCTCCGCAATGACGGGGCCGTCCTGCGGGAGTGCCTCCAATCGGGGGCGGGGGAATTGTCCCGCCCTCACCCGTCCGGGCTATAGGCGGCATCTCGTCATACGAATACGGGTAGCCCTGGGATCACCACGCAGAAGGAAGAGGGCGGACACATGGTTGCGAACATCCCGCAGTTGGTCTTTGAAGCGGCTCTCAAGCTCATGTCCGGGAAGTCCATCACTGCGAAGGAAGCCGTCGCGCAGGCGAAGAAGAACATCCCGGGAGCGGCCCTCATCGACACCACAGCAGTCGAGAAGAAGCTCCAAGACCACGTGGACAAGCAGAAGAAGGAAGAGGAGGCCGTGAGCGACTCCGCCGGCATGCCTGTCGGGCAGATCGACGTTCCGCCCGTCGAGTGAGCCCGCCGCTGACCTGGTGAATTCCCGGTTGGGGGCGGTGTCACTCGCCGGTTTAGGGCAGGGTACGCGCCTACACCGCACCCCTTCCGCACTCGCACGGGCCTGGTCAGGGTCCGTACAGGGCGGTGTCAGAACGGCGGATTGCTCGCCCAAAAGCCCTCGCGCGTCTTGTGATCCACGTCCAGCGCGGACGCAAGGAACGGCGTGCGGCACCACTCGCACTTCCAGCGACCCGCGCAAACGCTCTAACTGGCCATGCGAAGGTTTTTCCTCCCTGCCGATCGGCGCAGCGAGAGGAGGGGGGCACCCGCCTGCCTTGGACGACCCGAAAACCCGTAAACACGGCCGGGTGCTATCACGTTCCGGTCTCCCGAAGTGCGCGCAGCGGGTACCCCCCACCGTCAGGACGCTATCCGATGCGGCGGAGACCACTCGTCCAACAACTGATCCTTCTTCGACGAATTGCAGACCACGCACACCACACGCATATTGGCAGGCGTCGACGGTCAGCCCCTCGCGCTGTGCCCGTTCCCTTAGATCGCGCTCATGCGCCCTCAACGTGTCCTTGTCGTCTTGCAAGGTGCTGCGCCGGAGGTACAGGTCACATAGCTTGGCCGGGTCGGTCGTTCTGCCCATGAGAGCCACCCTAAATCGGGGTGATCACGGGCCGAACCGATTATTTCCCCAGGTCGGACCCGCAAACACCAGTGGGTTTACTCCTGGGGAGGTCGGGGTGTATCAGGTCGTCGCGCTTGAGCAGCAGCGTGACGCCCCGGCGTGCGAACCGCTCGTCCCGCAGCTCTTGCAGCGGGGACGGCAGCAGGGGCCGCAGCGCGGCGAGCCCGGCGGGGGCGGTGGGGAGATCGCTGGTCACGCCCCCATTCTCGCCGCGGTGGGCGCGGCCGTCACTTGAGCCGCTCGCCGATGCGCTCGCGCAGCCGGTCCATGGAGAACCCGGTGGGGTCGACCTTGCCCGGCCGCCATTCGAGGTGCCCGATCACGGACCGCTCGGTCCAGCCGTGGAAGCGGCAGATCGCGGCGGCCACCTGCTCGATGGCCAGCAGTTGCTCCTCCGGCCAGGGGTCCTTGCCGTCACCGAGGTTGACGCACTCGAAGCCGTAGAAGTGGACGTTGCCGTCGGTGTCCGCCCAGCGGACGGGCGGCAGCCGCTTCTCGGCGATCACCGCCTGGAGCACGTCCCCGTCGCCGCCGCCCGCGTGATTGGCGCGGCCGCAGCCGACGAGGTGGATCCGGCCGTCCTTGGCGATCACGCCGTGGCACAGGGGGCCGGGGAGCTGGTCGTAGCCGTTCCAGCAGAGCCGTACGGTGCTGTCGGTGCCCGAGGAGGCCGTGTGGTGGATCATCACGCCGTTGACCGGGCCCCAGGGGCCGTGTCCTGCACGGTTGTGGTTGCGCCAGCCGTCGACCTCGACGACCGTGGCGCCCTCGCGTCTGAGCGCGGCGAGGAACTCGTTCGCGGACATGGGTGGGGCCATGCCGCCCTCCTTGCGAAACCGGGTGGCGTACGCCGGACGCGTAGGCCGAATGACCCCCTTGTACCCAAAAGTTCGCAGGTGGGCCGGGCGTTCGGATATCGTGCGAGCCGATCCGGCCTCAGGCCGAAAATCTCATCGTCGACACGGAAACGCGAGCCCCGGGACAGTGGACTACCAGACCGTTCTCGAAGAGGTCGCCGCGTTCGCGCGGCCGTTGGTCGGCCGTGGGCAGGTGGCCGACTACATCCCGGCGCTGGCCGGCGTCGACATCGGCCGCTTCGGGATGGCCGTCGTGGACGTCGACGGCGGGGTGTACGGGGTGGGGGACTGGGAGCAGCCGTTCTCCGTGCAGTCCATCTCCAAGGCGTTCAGCCTCGCGCTCGTCCTCGCCGAGGGCGGCGACCGGATCTGGGACCGCGTCGGAACGGAACCGTCCGGAAACCCCTTCAACTCCCTGGTGCAACTCGAATACGAGAACGGCATCCCCCGCAACCCCTTCATCAACGCGGGCGCCCTCGTCGTCACCGACCGGCTCCAGTCCCTCACCGGCGACGCCAGCACCACGATGCTGGAGTTCCTGCGCGCGGAGAGCGGCAACCCGGACGTCTCCTTCGACCCGGCCGTCGCCGCCTCCGAGACCGAGCACGGCGACCGCAACGCGGCCCTCGCGCACTTCATGGCCAGCTACGGCAACCTCGACAACCCCGTATCCACGGTGCTGGAGCACTACTTCTGGCAGTGCTCCATCGAGATGAGCTGCCGCGACCTCGCCCTGGCGAGCGGCTTCCTCGCCCGCCACGGCCTGCGCGCCGACGGCACGCGCCTGCTGCCGCGCCGCGAGGCCAAACAGGTCAACGCCGTCATGCTGACGTGCGGTACGTACGACGCCGCGGGCGACTTCGCCTACCGCGTGGGGCTGCCCGGCAAGAGCGGTGTCGGCGGGGGCATCGTGGCGGTGATACCGGGCCGCTGCACGCTGTGCGTCTGGAGCCCCGGGCTGGACGCGCGGGGCAACTCGGTCGCGGGCGTCGCGGCGCTCGACCACTTCACGACGCTGACGGGGTGGTCGGTCTTCTGACGCGGTGGCGGCTGCCGCCGCGGTGTCGCATGGTGGGGCCATGGAGCATGAGTTGCGGGCGGAGTATGTGGACGGCGGGTCGCCGGGTGCGGCGGTCAAGACGTGGCACGTGGTGCGGCAGGAGGGGGTGACGGCCATGTGCGGGCGTGAGCTTTCGCCTGCGGCGGCGGTGCGCTCCGCTGACGACTGGGGGACGCCCGGTCTCGACCTGTGCCACTCGTGCGGGGCGCTGTATTTGCGCGAGGCTCCGTAGCGGGGGCTCCGCCCCGCACCCACGTGCCCTACGGGCAGCGCACCACCTGGCCCGCGTATGAGAGGTTGCCTCCGAAGCCGAAGAGGAGGATCGGCTCGCCGGAGGCGACCTCGCCGCGGGCGACGAGTTTGGAGAGGGCGAGCGGGATGCTCGCGGCGGACGTGTTGCCGGACTCGGTGACGTCGGTGGCGATCACTGCGTTGACCGCGCCGAGCTTGCGGGCGACCGGCTCGATGATCCGCAGATTCGCCTGGTGGAGCACGACCGCCGCCAGGTCCTCCGGGCCGATGCCGGCCCGCTCGCACACCCGGCGCGCGATCGGCGGCAGCTGCGTCGTGGCCCAGCGGTAGACGGACTGCCCCTCCTGGGCGAAGCGCGACGGGGTGCCCTCGATCCGTACGGCGTGGCCCATGCCGGGCACCGAGCCCCAGACGACCGGCCCGATCTCGGGGGCGGCCGAGGCCGTGACCACCGCGGCCCCCGCGCCGTCACCGACCAGGACGCACGTGGTGCGGTCGGTCCAGTCCGCGACGGCGGTGAACTTCTCCACGCCGATGACCAGCGCGTTCGTCGAGGCCCCGGCCCGGATCGCGTGGTCGGCGCTGGCGAGGGCGTGGGTGAAGCCCGCGCAGACGACGTTGACGTCCATGACGGCAGGGGAGGGCAGGCCCAGCGCGGCGGC
Organism: Streptomyces blastmyceticus; assembly: GCF_039521185.1. Classification (NCBI taxonomy): domain Bacteria; kingdom Bacillati; phylum Actinomycetota; class Actinomycetes; order Kitasatosporales; family Streptomycetaceae; genus Streptomyces; species Streptomyces blastmyceticus. The sequence goes on from NZ_BAAABW010000031.1 coordinate 68,995, forward strand.
CACGCGCGCGGCCGTGTTGGGGCTGCGGTCGACCGCCGTGCAGGTGGCGACGAGCACGAGGTCGATGTCCTCGGCGTCGAGCCCGCTGTTCGCGAGGGCCTTCGCCGCGGCCTGCGTGGCCATCGACGCGACGGTCTCGTCGGGTTCGGCCACCCGGCGCGTACGGATGCCGACGCGGGAGCGGATCCACTCGTCGCTGGTGTCGACCATGGTCGCCAGCTCGTCGTTGGTCAGCACCCTTGCGGGCTGGTAGTGGCCGAGGGCGAGGATGCGGGACCCGGTCATCGGCGGTTCCTCCTGCGCGGGGCGGACGGACGGTGGTGGTACGGGATTGCCAGTCTCGACGCTGCGGGGCCGCCCGGAGGTATGTGATCCACCAATGTTCGGCCCGTATAACTGGCACAACCCGCAGGGGCCCGGCCTCCGCCCGGCGGGACCGCCCACCTCCAGGATGCCGCCGCGGACGCGGTGACGAGGCCGGGCCCGCGTCCGCACGCGGAGGCGATATCGGAGGTAACAGGGGCTTCCCGACACCGGGTGGGGTTGTGAGGGGTTTCTCGGGGAGTGCGGCCCTTGTCAGGGTAGAAGCGAAATTTATATTCCACATTCCCCCACCACACGAGGCCGAAATGACGTTCCCCAACGACAAGACCCCTCCGGTCGCCCCGGAGGAGTCCGAGCGGACCCTGCGATTCGCGGGCCTGCCGACCTTCGGCCGGTTACCTCGACTCGAGGAGGTCAAGGAGGCGAACGTCGCCGTGGTCGGCGTGCCCTTCGACTCCGGCGTCTCCTACCGGCCCGGCGCCCGCTTCGGCGGCAACGCCATCCGCGAGGCCTCGCGCATGCTGCGCCCGTACAACCCGTCGCAGGACGTCTATCCGTTCCACTACTCCCAGGTCGCGGACGCGGGCGACATCAGCGCGAACCCGTTCAACATCAATGAGGCCGTGGAGACCATCGAGGCCGCGGCCGACGGCCTGCTGGCCACGGACACCCGGCTGATGACCCTGGGCGGCGACCACACGATCGCGCTGCCGCTGCTGCGCTCGGTCGCCAAGAAGTACGGCCCGGTGGCGCTGCTGCACTTCGATGCGCACCTGGACACCTGGGACACGTACTTCGGCGCGGAGTACACCCATGGCACGCCGTTCCGCCGGGCCGTCGAGGAGGGCATCCTCGACACCTCCGCGCTGTCCCACGTCGGCACGCGCGGCCCGCTGTACGGCAAGCAGGACCTGGAGGACGACGAGAAGCTGGGCTTCGGCATCGTCACCTCGGCGGACGTGATGCGCCGCGGCGTCGACGAGGTCATCGACCAGCTGCGGCAGCGCATCGGCGACCGCCCGCTGTACATCTCCGTCGACATCGACGTCCTGGACCCGGCCCACGCCCCCGGCACCGGCACCCCGGAGGCCGGCGGCATGACCTCCCGCGAGCTGCTGGAGATCATCCGCGGGCTGTCCGAATGCCGTCTGGTCTCCGCCGACGTGGTCGAGGTCGCCCCGGCCTACGACCACGCCGATATCACCGCGGTGGCGGCCTCCCACGTGGCGTACGAAATGGTCTCGATCATGTCGAAGCAGATGGCTCCGGCCTACTGGAGCAAGCCCTAGCGGCGCGGAACGCGATGCGGCGTCCGGCCCACCGGCCGGACGCCGCATCGCGCGACGATGATCAGCGCAGTGACAGCGCCGTGCGGATCGTGGTGAACAGCTGGGTCTGGTCGGTGACCCCGAGGACGCGCTCGGCCTGCGGGCCCTGTGCGGCGATGCGCACCTGGGTACCGGTGTGCTCCTGCGACTTGCCGGGCGTGTTGGTGGAGTAGTTGACCTTGAGCTGCTGGCCCTCGTTGGTCACGAGTGTCGAGGACAGCCCGGGCGGGGTGGCCTCCAGCGGGACGATCTGGCTGGTGTGGCCGTGGTCGGCGGTGGTGACCACCAGGGTGTCGGGGTGCTCTGCGGCGTACGCGCGGGCGACCTTCACGGCGCGGTCCAGGGACGCGGTCTCACCGATCTGGCCGCAGGGGTCGGCCGCGTGGTCGCGCTTGTCGATCGACGCGCCCTCGACCTGGAGGAAGAAGCCCTTCTTCCGGTCGCCGGAGTCCTTCTGCTTCTGCTCCAGCAGCTGGAGCGCCTTGCGGGTCTGCGCCTCCAGGCTCGGCGTGCCGGCCGCGCGCTCGGGGTTGCTCGTCACACAGCGCTGCGGGTCCGTGCCGCCCTGGGCGGCGGGCTTGCCGGTCCACTCGACGGGGACGTTGCCGGGGGCGAAGAGGCCGAGCACGGGCTTGCCGGAGCGGGCGCCCGCCAGGCCCTTGTCGTCGGTCACCACCTGGTAGCCGAGCTTCTGCGCCTGCTCGGTGACGGTCATGCCCCGGTACGGGCCCTCGGTGATCTTCTGGTCGAAGCGGGCCTTGCCGCCGCCGAGCAGCACGTCCACCTTGTGGTTCACGCTCTGCTCGGCGATCGAGCCCGGTCCGCCCTTGGCGACGGTGTCGGACGGGCACGCCTTCATGTCGGCGGGGCCCTGGCAGCTGCGGTCGGTGGCGTGCGAGGCGAGCACGGCGGGGGTGGCGTCGGTGAGCTCGGCGGTGGTGACGCTGCCGGTGGCCAGGCCGTTCTTCTGGGCCAGCTCCAGGATCGTCGTCATCGGCTTGTCCGTGCCGGGCGACTTCGATATCCGGCCGTTGACCGTCTTCTGCCCGGTCGCCCAGCCGGTGCCGCTGGCCGCGGAGTCGGTGACGTAGTCCGGCTTGCCGTTCTTGTCGACGGAGTACGTGGTGTACGCGCCGGTCAGCGGGAACGTGTCCATGTTCAGCCGGCCGGCCGCGCCCACGGTGTAGTCGCGGGCCAGGGTGATCTCCGAGTCGCCCATGCCGTCACCGATGAGCAGGATGACGTTCTTGGCCTTCTTGGCGCCGTGGCCGGCGCTCAGTGCGGAGACGTCCGACGCGCCGCCCGACTGCGACGCGGAGGCCGCGGCCGGTACGGCGACCCCGGCGACGAGCAGTGCGGCGGCGCCCCAGGCGAGACGGCGCCCGTACGGACGTGAACCCATGGTGATTCCTCCCTCGGTGACCCGGCGTGATTGCCCGGCCGGGGGAAGCTCACCAGGGGAGGGTGTACCGCAGGAGAAGGGCGGATGGCCCTGAGGTCACCTGGGGCTGTCGACGGGGTTCGCGGGGGTGGTGGGGGTCACGTTGTTGGCAGTGGTCACCGTGGCCGCAGGGGCGGGGGCGGGGGTGACCACGGGGCCGGCCTCGGTGCCGCTCTCTTCCTTCATCGCCTTGGCCTCGCTCTTGAGGATGCGCATGGACTTGCCGAGCGCGCGGGCGGTGTCGGGCAGCTTCTTGGACCCGAACAGAAGGACCGCGACGACTACGACGACGATGATGTGCCAGGGCTCCAAGCCATTGCGAAACATGACGGATCCACCTCTCTCTTCCGCGTTGAGCTGGGTTGGTCTGGGTTGTCTTCCACCGGCCCTCTGTACGACGGCCGCCTTCACCATACTTGCTAGATTGCGCAACTGGACAACCTAAGACCGGTCTCGTCCGTCTATTCCGGTGGGGAGACGTACGGAGCGGGGGAGTGGATGAGGGCTCGCACATGACTGGCACCCGAAGCAGGCGCGCGCATCGCGGCATGCGGACCCTCGGCTTGGGCGCCTTGGCTTTCGTGGTGCTGCTGGCCGCGGGCGTCGGCTGGTTCTATCTGAAGCTCAACGGCAACATCAGCACCTTCGGCGCCGACGGCCTCTCCGAGAACCGCCCCGGAGCGAGCGCCGCCGGGCAGAACGTCCTGGTCATCGGCTCGGACTCGCGCTCCGGGAGCAATGCGAGCCTCGGTGGCGGCGAGGGCGACGTGGGCCGCTCGGACACCGCCTTCCTGCTGCACGTCTACGGCGACCGCAAGCACGCCATCGGGGTCTCCATACCCCGGGACAGCCTGGTGGACATCCCGCCGTGCAAACTGCCCGACGGCAGCTGGACGGCCGAGCAGACCCATGTGATGTTCAACTCGGCCTTCTCCGTGGGGGATTCGGCCAAGGGCAACCCCGCCTGCACCCAGAACACCGTCGAGAAGCTCACCGGTCTGCGGGTGGACCACACGCTCGTCGTCGACTTCGCGGGCTTCTCCTCGATGACCTCCGCCGTGGGCGGCGTCCAGGTGTGCGTGCCGAAGGACGTCTATCAGGGCGACCTCAACCCGAACCTCGGCTCGCGCGGCGACCTCCTCTTCCACAAGGGCCAGCAGAGCGTCTCGGGCCGGAAGGCGCTGGACTACGTGCGCGTGCGCCACGGGATAGGCGACGGCTCCGACATCGGGCGCATACAGCGGCAGCAGGCCTTCGTCTCCAGCATGATCAAGAAGGTGCGTGCGCAGGGGTTCAACCCCACCACGCTGCTGCCGCTGGCCGACGCGGCCACCAAGTCGATGACCGTCGACCCCGGCCTCGGCTCCGCCGACAAGCTGCTGTCCTTCGCGATGTCGATGAAGAACATCGACCTGCACAACATCAAGTTCATCACCGTGCCCTGGCGTTACGCGGGCAACCGCGTCGACATCGTGCAGCCCGACGCCGACGCCCTGTGGGCCTCCCTCAAGGCCGACCGCACCATCGACGGCAAGGACGCGGGAGCGGGCAGGCACGGCGACGCCGGGCAGACGCAGCAGCCGCAGCCGGCCACCCAGGCGGACGCCCCGGTCTCCGGCAAGGGCGTGAGCGTCGCCGTCACCAACGGCACCACCGTCCGGGGCCTCGCCGCGCGGGCCACGAGCACCCTCGAAGAACACGGCTACACCGTCACCGGCACCGCGACGGCCGCCTCCCAGGACCAGTCCACCACCGTGATCGAGTTCGGCCCCGGCCAGGCGGAGCACGCCAGGACCGCGGCCCGGCTCTTCCCCGGCGCGTATGTGCGGGGATCGTCCACGCCGGGGATCTCGATCGTCCTCGGCCACGACTACGCCGACGGGCCCCCGTCCGCCTCGCCCACCCCGGCGCAGCCGGGCGGCGGCACGCTCTCCACCGACATCGCCGACAAGGCCCGCTCGGCCGACGACGACCCCTGCGCCAACCTGTCCTACGGCTGAGCCGTGCAAAGGGGGAAGAGTGGTCGAAGGGAACCCAGTGCCTGATCGTTCCGTTTTGGTGGTAAGCGCAGAGTGAGTCCCGTGAGCCCGAAGAGTTCCATGAGCAGTCCGTCTCCGAGGAGCAACGCCATGCCCGCCTTCCCCCGGGCGCTGCCCAGGCCGCTGCTGGCCCTGATCGCCGCCCTGTTCGTGCTGGCCGGCGCGGCGCTGTACGCACCGTCCGCCCGCGCCGACACCGCCACCACCGGCCTGGACGCCGCCGCCGACGCGCTGCGGAAGGGCCCGGTCTACGTCGACCCCCGGGCCGCCGACCAGCTGCCGGCGGCCGACGCGCAGGCGCTGGCGAAGAAGATCAGGGACGCGGGCAAGCCGGTGTTCGTCGCCGTGCTGCCCGCCGCCTCCGAATACCCCAAGGCCACCGTCCTCCAGGACCTGCGCACCAAGGTCGGCGTCACCGGCGTCTACGTGATCCACCTGGGCGACGCCATCAACGCGGCCTCCGACTCCCGCGTGATGTCCAAGAACGCCACCCGCAACCTCATCGGCGCCGTCCAGCGCTCGGGCGGCGACACCAAGACCCAGCTCAACAGCTTCGTCGACCAGGCCGACCGGCAGGCCAAGGGCCGCGAGCCGAGCTCCTGGGGCGGTTCCGGCTCCGGGGGTGTCGGCGCGACCGGGCTGATCACCGGCGGCGCCGTGATCGTCGCCGGTGGTGCCGGGGCGTACGCCCTCTACCGCCGCAACCGCAAGAAGCGCGAGGAGCGCGAGCGCGCCGAGCTCGACGCCCTGCGGGTCGTGGTCGACGAGGACATCACCGCCTTCGGCGAGGAGCTCGACCGGCTCGACTTCTCCCCCGCCGAGCCCGGCGCGGACGACGCGATGCGCAAGGACTACGAGGAGGCCCTCGACGCCTACGAGGAGGCCAAGTCGAAGATGGCCGCGGCGGCGAAGCCGCAGGACGTCACGGGCGTGACCGAGTCCCTCGACAAGGGCCGCTTCGCCCTCGCCACCCTCGCCGCGCGCCGCACGAAGTCCCCGCTGCCCGAGCGCCGCGTCCCGTGCTTCTTCGACCCGCGCCACGGGCCCTCCGTCCAGGACGTCGAGTGGGCCCCGCCCGGCGGCGCCGTACGGACCGTGCCGGCTTGCGCCGCCGACGCCGCCCGGATCGCCGACGGCGTGGAACCGATGTCCCGCGAGGTCCAGACCGCGAGCGGGCCCCAGCCGTACTGGAACGCCGGGCCGGCCTACGCGCCGTGGGCCGGCGGGTACTTCGGCGGCGGCCTGCTCCCCGGGCTCCTCGTCGGCACGATGCTCGGTGGCGTCCTCAGCGGCCCCGCGTATGCGGCTTCGCCGGAGGCGGGGCCTGAGGGGGGCGACTACTCGGGGTCCGACTTCAACTCCGACGACTTCTCCGGTGGCGGATGGGGTGACGGCGGCGGCTTCGGCGGCGGCGGTGACGGAGGCGGTTTCGGGGGCGGCGATTGGTGAGGGCGGGCTTGTGGGTGCGGGTGCGGTGCGCCTGCGGCGGGCTTGTTTCCCCAGCCCCGCCCCTTCCCGCAGCGTCTGATGCTCGGCTCCGCCGAGGCCGGGGCTCCGCCCCGGACCCGTGCCCGGGTGCGGCCCGGCGGGCTTGTTTCCCCCGCCCCGCCCCTTCCCGAACTGGGGCTTCGCCCCAGACCCCGGAGCACGCTTCGCGCGCTGTCCTCAATCGCCGGACGGGCTGATTTCAGCCCGTCCGGCGATTGAGGACGCGCCCGCAGGGCGCCCCCGCCGCAGGCGGCAACCGGCCCGCGGCCGGGGGTCTGGGGCACGAGCCCCAGTTTCGGGAAGGGGCGGGGCGGGGGAAAGCCCGCCGCAGGCGCAACGGCGCGTACCAACGAGGTCCGGGGCCCGGGGCTTCAGCCCCGCTGACGGGATCGCGCCACCACCAGCGCCCCGCCATACAGCGCCAGAACCCCCGCCATCAGCCCGTAATACAGCGGCGGCAACACCGTCATGCCCAGCGCCGGCCCCACAGGCGACACCGGCAGCAGCAGGCCCAGCACCGCCAGAGCCGACGCCGCCAGCCGGATCGGGCCCGGTGTCCGGCCCTCGGCCGCGCGGCGGCCCGAGCGGAGGAGGAGCATCACGAGGGCCTGCGTCAGCAGGTTCTCCGTGAACCACCCGGTGTGGAAGGCCGCCTGGCCCCGCTCGTCGTCGAAGGACCGGACGGCCAGTGCGAGCACCCCGAACGTCGTCAGGTCGGCCACCGCGTTGAGCAGCCCGAAGCCGGTCATGAAGCGGAACAGCGCGCGCGGCCGCAGCACCGCCGGGTGCCGCAGCGCGTACGCCCCGGGCCGGTCGAAGGCCAGGGCCAGTTGCGCGGCGTCGAAGCACAGGTTCTGCACCAGCACCTGCGCGGGCAGCATCGGCAGGAACGGCAGCAGCAGCCCGGCCGCCAGCATCGCGATGACGTTGCCGAGGTTGGAGGAGAGGGTGATGCGCAGATAGGCGGCGATGTTGCCGGTGCTGCGCCGCCCGGCGAGGATCGCCCGTTCCAGGGCGGTGAGGTCCTTCGAGGCGAGCACCACGTCGGACGCCTCGCGCGCCACGTCCACCCCGTCGCGCGGGCAGATCCCGACGTCCGCGGCGTGCAGCGCGGACAGGTCGTTGACCCCGTCGCCGAGGAAGCCGACCGTGTGGCCCCCGCCCTCGCGCAGCGCCCGGACGACCCGGGCCTTGTGCTCGGGCGTGCACCGCGCGAACACCGTCGTACGGGTGGCGAGGCGGGCCAGTTCCAGGGGGCCGAGCCCGTCGAGCCGGTCGGCGGTGACGACCTCGCCGGGCGCAAGGCCCAGCTCGCGGCAGACTCGGGCGGCGGTGCCCGGGTGGTCGCCGGTGAGCACCTTCACCGTGACGCCGCGGTCCGCGAGGGCGGTGAGCGCCTCGGCGGCGGTGGGCGCGAGCGCGTCGCTCAGGCCGACGAAGCCGAGGAAGGTCAGGTCGCGCTCGTCGGCCGGGGTGTAGGGCCGCTTCCGCGCGGGCCGTTCCGCGACCGCGACGGCGAGCACCCGCAGCCCGTCGGCGGCCAGCGCGGCGGCGCGCTCGCCCAGCCGGGCCCGCTCCCGGTCGTCGAGGGGGGAGCCCGCCCGGCGCGTGCAGCGCCGGAGCACCTCCTCCGGCGCGCCCTTGACCACCAGCGTGTGCACCGCCGTCGGGGCGGGGCCGCCGGTGAGCGTGCGGACGTTGCCGGGCGTGTGGGCGCGGCCGGGTTCGTAGAGGGCCGGGCCGCGTACGACGGCCGTCGCGACGAGGCGTCCCGGTCCGCACGGCAGCGCGGCGACGCCCTCGACGCTGTCCGCGCCGAGCACCCCGCCGCCGAGTTCCTCGTCCGCGTCGAGGATCGCCTCGTCGAGGGCGTCGGGCGCGGGCAGTTCCGCCAGCTGGAGCGTCCACAGGGCGTTGACCGCCGCCCAGTGCAGGACCTCCGGGTCGTCCCGGCCGTCGCCGTCGACCGCGCAGGCGACGACGGGCGCGTCCTGGGTGAGCGTGCCGGTCTTGTCCACGCACAGCACGTCGACGGCGCCGAGGTCGTGCAGCGCGGGCAGCCGCCGGACGATGACCTCGCCGCCGCGCGCGAGCAGCGCCGCGCCCCGGGCCAGCGCGGTCGTCACGACGACCGGCAGCATCTCGGGGGTGAGCCCCACCGCGACCGCCACCGCGAACGGCAGGGTCTCCATGCCGCGCCCGCGCAGCAGGGCACCCGCGATCAGCACGAGCGGGGCGGTGAGCAGCATGAAGCGTACGAGCGTCCAGGCGATGCCGTTCACCGACCGGTCGAACGGGCTGGCCGCGGCGGACCGGCGGCGCCATCCGTACGGCTCGCGGTCGCGGTCGGGCAGCGCGCCGGACAGGAGGGTGTCGGCGCCGGTCGCGACGACGACGCCCATGCCGGTGCCGGAGACGATGCTGCTTCCCTGGAAGCAGAGGCCGGAGCGGGCCGGCTCCGCGCCATGCCCGTTCTGTGGGGATTTCGGCACCGGCGTCGACTCGCCCGTCAGGGCCGCCTCATGGACCGTCAGGCCCGTCGCCCGCAGCAGCCGCAGGTCCGCAGGGACCAGGTCGCCCGGCGCGAGCAGGACCACGTCGCCCGGGACGAGCTGGTCGACGGGGAGTTCGCGGGTCAGGGGAGGCGCGTCGGCCGACGGCCGCCGCCGGACCGTCGCCGTGGTCGCGATCATGTCGCGCAGCGCCGCGGCGGACCGGTCCGCGCGGTGCTCGCCGGTCGACCGCAGGACGCAGCTGACCGTGACCAGGATCGCGATCACACAGGACGTGGCCCACGCGGACATGACCGCCGAGACCAGCCCGAGGCAGAGCAGCACCGCGGTGAAGGGGTCGCGCAGGCTGCGGGCGAAGCGCCGTGGCCAGGACGCCGGGCGGCGCCCGGGGAAGGTGTTCTCGCCGTGGCGCGCGAGCCGTTCCTCGGCCTCCGCCTCCACGAGCCCGCGCGGCCCGCTGTCCAGCGCGCGCAGGACTCCGAGGGCGCTGCCGTGCTCCCCCGTGTGCTCCCGGGTGTCCTCCTCAGCCGCTGCCCCGCCCGCGGCAGGGCCCTCAGGCGCCCAGACCACGGAGGCGCCCGGAACCGGCACGCGACCCGGCGGCCGCGCCGGGAACGGCCTCCGCACCGGTCTTGCGGTCGACGAGCTGGCCGACCATGAGACGGACGATCGTGACGACGTCGGGGTCGTCCACGAGATAGACCACGCGCCGCCCCTCGCGCCGGGACCGCACCAGCCCCGCGAGCTTCAGCTTGGCCAGGTGCTGGCTGATCGCGGGGAGCGCCCCGCCCACCCGCTCGGCCAGCCCGCTGACATCGCTCTCGCCCTGGGACAGGGCCCACACGAGATGCAGCCGGGCCGACGAGGCGAGCAGCCCGAACGCCGCGGCCGCCTCCGACAGCACCTCCGTCGAGGGGTCGTCGAAGCCTCCGTCGAGGCTTCCTTCGAAGCCTCCGACCCTTCCGACTCCTGCGGCCACTGTCGCTCTCCCGTCCTTGTCGGGCATCCGGCGCCCGGCACGACCAGTCTAGGCGGGGCCGCACGGACGGACGGGCGACATGCGCCGCGGGCCGGGCCGCCCGGCGAAAAGGGAGGCATGCCCGCCGGGTCCCCGGGTAGGCGGCGGACGTCAGCAACGGATCTGGGGAGGACGACGTGACCATCACGGCATCCACGGTTACGACAGAGCATTCGACCGCTGTCGCGCGGCGGTTCGAAGAGTCGGTCGGGGGGCTGCCGTTCATCGAGGACGCGACGACGGTGGCGCCACGCGACGCCCGCGCGCTGTCCAAGCTCTTCTTCGACCGCCTCACCGAGCTCGAGGAGGGCACCCGCGCGTACCAGTACGCGCGCAACGCGCTGATCGAGATGAACCTCTCGCTCGTGCGCTTCGCCGCGTCCCGCTTCCGCAGCCGCGGTGACCAGATGGAGGACATCGTCCAGGTCGGCACCATCGGGCTGATCAAGGCGATCGACCGCTTCGACCTCTCGCGCGAGGTGGAGTTCACGACCTTCGCCGTGCCGTACATCGTCGGTGAGATCAAGCGGCACTTCCGGGACACCAGCTGGTCCGTGCACGTGCCGCGCCGCCTCCAGGAGCTGCGCGTCGAGCTGGCCAAGGCCACCGGCGAGCTCTCCCAGGAGCTGGACCACGCACCGACCCCCGCCGAGCTCGCCGAGCACCTCGGGATCACCCGGGAAGAGGTCGTCGAGGGCATCGTCGCCAGCAACGGCTACACCGCCGGCTCCATCGACGTGCCCGTGGACGAGGGCTCGGAGCAGGTGGGCACCAGCTACGCCGACCGGCTCGGCGACGTCGACCCGGCCCTGGAGGGAGTGGAGAACCTCCATGCCCTCAAGCCGCTGGTCGCCGAGTTGAGCGACCGCGAACGGCAGATCCTGCGCATGCGGTTCGGCGGGGAGATGACGCAGTCGGAGATCGGCGCCGAACTGGGCATCTCGCAGATGCACGTGTCGCGGCTGCTCTCCCGCATCCTCGGCAGGCTGCGGCTGGGACTGCTGGGCCTGCGCTAGGCGTTTTGATCCGCGCGTTTTGATCCGCGGCGCCTCAACCGCCGACCGGGAGGACGGGCCGCAGCCAGGTGGCCCGTACTGTCTTGCCCTCCGGCTGCCGGTCCACCACCTCCAGCCGGTTCGCCAGCCGCTCGACCATGTGCCAGCCGAGCCCGCCGCCACCGGACAGGTCCGGGGCGCGCGGCTCGGGCGGGCGGGGGCTGGCGTCGGCGATCTCCACCACCAGCCGTCCCTGCACGGCCCGCACGCACAGCCGCCACCAGCCGCCGGTGTGCCGGATCGCGTTCGCCACCAGCTCGGACACCACGAGCACGACGGCGTCGAGATCCGCCCACGGGCAGTGCCTGGCCAGGAACTCCGCCGTCGCGTGGCGGGCCCCGGCGGCATCCCCGTACGGAAATTCGATCACGACCATCTGTGCGGCTCCTTCTCTCCTTGCCACGGCGCCTACCCAGGCTTCGGCCGGTCATGACCGAAAAGTGCGCGTTCGTTTTCACGGGCCGTCGCGACCGGGGCCCGGCGCCTCGTACGCCACGGGAGTCGACCTTGCCACCGGTTCGGGGACGGTTCCTCAATCCGTGTACGCGGTCGGTCCGCGCGCCATGAGTCGGACCCCCGTTGGGCACTGAACGCGGAGATATGACGGACGGCGAGGTCTGGGAGCTGCACGTGGGCGTGGTGAGGGTTGTCGGAACCGGCCCCGAGGAACGGCTGCGCACCGGGGACGGGGTCCGCGGATGCTGATGACCCCCCTCTCCGACTACCACGTGGCCCCCGGCCGGCTCCGGGAGTGGACGCTGGACGCGGCGCCCTTCCACGAGGCGGCGCGGTCGGCGGGGAACGCGACGCCCCTGTCGTACAACCAGCAGTTGCACCTGAAGTTCTTCCTGAAGCTCATGGAGCGCGGCCTCGGGACACCGGCCTGGCTGGGATTCGGGTTCGAGATCCCCGGCCCCCTCGACGCCGAGGCGTTCCGCGGGACGGTGCGCGCCTGGGCCGAACGGCACGAGACGCTGCGCAGCGGCTTCCGGCTGGAGGGCGGGAAGCCCGAGCGGTTCACCGTCGACAGCCACGCGGTGTCCGTACGGGACGCGGACCTGGGCGACTTCACGGACGGCGAGGAGCTCTGCGGATACCTCCAGGAGCGCATCGACGGCGCCGCCGAGGCGTTCCGGCTGCCCAGCTTCGTGGTGGAGACCGTGGAGCGCGCCGATTCCACCACCGTCGTCGTGGGACTGGACCACGCGCACGCCGACGGGTACTCCGTCGCGATGGCCGTCCAGGAACTGCAGGACCTCTACGCCGCGATCGCCACCGGAGAAACGATCGGGCACGACGGCATCGGCAGCTATGTGGACTTCAGCGTCGCGGAGCGCGCCACCGCCGAACGGATCGGCGCCGACCACCCCGCCGTCGCGGACTGGAGCCGCTTCGTCGAGAACGCCGGCGGACGGATGCCCCGCTTCCCCCTCGACCTCGGCGTCGCCGAGGACGAACTGGTGCCGCACACCATGCTGGACACCTGGCTGGTCGACGCCGCCGGGGCCGACGCGGTCGAGGAGATCTGCCACGCTGCGGACGGCGGCTTCCTCGCCGGGCTGCTCGCCGCCTTCGCGATCGCCGCCCACCAGCTCACGGGCGCGCGGGTCTACCGGACGGTGATGCCGATGCACACGCGCTCCCGGCCGGAGTGGGTGCGCTCGGTGGGCTGGTTCATCGGGATCGGCCCGGTCGAGATCGACCTCGGGACGGCGAGGACGTTCCAGGACGCCGTGCACGGCGCGCACCGCTCCGCGAGGACGGCGATGCGCCTCACCCGGGTGCCCTTCCTCAGGGTCGTCGAACTCCTCGGCATGGAGCGGGACTTGGAGCGCTCGATGCCCGAGTTCTTCCCTTTCGTCTCCTTCACCGACATGCGGGTGGTCCCCGGCGCGCAGCGGTGGACCGAGTGGAACGCCCGGACGCTGTTCCGGATGACCCGCGGCAACAAGGCCAACATCTGGGTGAACCGCACCCATGACGGAGTGCGGCTCACCGCACGCCACCCCGACACGGAGCTCGCCGGAATCAGCGTCGCCTGTTTCACCGACCGTGTGCGGGACGTGCTCCACAGCGTGGCGAAGACGGGCGATTACGCCTTCGCCGACCCATCGAGTAGCCCGGGAGTGACTGCATGACCCCAGTGCGGGAGATCGTGGAAGCGATTCTGGCGGACAAGTTCCAGGTGCTTCCCGAGGAGATGGCGGCCGACGGGACGCTGGCGTCCATGGACCTGGACTCGCTGGCCGTGATCGAGCTGCTCTACACCCTGGGGAGGGAGCTGGACGTCAAGGTCGGCGAGGACGAGGTGACCTCGCACCACACCCTCCCGGAGCTGGTGGCCCTGCTGGAGGAGAAGCGCGCGCTGCGGGCGGCGCAGGGAGTGATGCCGTGACCCGTACCGGGGTCGCCGTGACCGGCCTCGGCATGGTCACCCCGGCCGGGGTCGGGGCGGAGGCCACCTGGGAGGGCGTGCGCGACGGCCGCCCGGCCGCGTCGACCGACCCCCGGCTGGCGGGCCTGCCCGTCGACTTCTCCTGCCGCGTCCCGGGCTTCGACCCCGGGGCGTACCTCGGGCGCCGGGCCCTGTGGCGAACGGACCGCTGCTCGCAACTGGCGGTCGCCGCCGCCCGGGAGGGGGTACGGGACGCGGGACTCGACCCCGGCGGCTGGGACGGCGGCCGGGTGGGCGTGGTCGTCGGCACCTGCTTCGGCGGTCAGCTGGCGTGCGAGGACGGCCACCGCGACCTGCTGCGTGACGGGCACGAGGGAGTCTCCCCTGCGCTCGTGCCGAAGATGATCCCCAACATGCCCGCGGCCGAGGTCTCCATGGACCTGAAGGCCCGCGGGATGAGCCTGAGCGTGTCGACGGCGTGCGCCTCGGGCGCCGGCGCCATCGCGCTGGGCCGGTCCCTGCTGCTGTCCGGTGCCTGCGACGTCGTGGTCGCCGGTGGCGCGGACGCGGCCGTCACCCCCCTGATCGCCGTGGGGTTCCAGCGCATGGGCACCCTCTCGGGGCGCCGCGACGACCCGGCCGCGGCCTCCCGCCCCTTCGACGCCGCGCGCGACGGCTTCGTGCTCGGCGAGGCCGCCGCCGTGCTGGTCCTGGAGCGCGCGGACGACGCCCGGCGGCGCGGCGCGGTGCCGCGCGCGGTCCTGGCCGGCTGCGGCTCCACGAGCGACGCGTACCACGTCACCGCCCCGCACCCCGAACACCTGGGCGCCGAGGCCGCGTTGCGGGCGGCGCTCGCCGAGGCGGGCGCCGCGCCCCGGGAGGTGGACCACGTCAACGCGCACGGCACCTCGACCCGGATCAACGACTCCACCGAGGCCGCCCTGCTCGCCCGGGTCCTGCCGCACGCCCCCAGCGTGACCTCGGCCAAGGGGGCGCTGGGCCACTGCCTGGGCGCGGGCGGCGCGGTGGAGGCGGCCCTCACCGTGCTGACGCTCCAGCACCGGCTGGTCCCGCCGACGGCAAACCTGGAGACGGCCGACCCGGCCTTCGAGCTGGACCTCGTCCACAAGGCCCCGCGCGAGCAGGAGATCGGCCTCGCGGTGAGCAACGCGTTCGGTTTCGGCGGCCACAACGAGGTCCTGGCCTTCCGCCCCTGGTCCTGACCCCGCCCGGAAACGGCCGCACCCGGCCCGCGGACTCCCGACGGAGCCGCGGACCGGGTGCGTACGCGAGTGAGCCCGGGTCAGGCCTTCTTCGTCTCCTTGAAGATGCGGTCGATCTCGGCGATGAGCTCCAGCGCCTTCTCGCCCGTCTTCGGGTCGTTCGACGCCTTGGCCGCGCTCAGGGCCTTGAGGGTGTCGTTGACCAGCTGGTGCAGCTCGGGGAACTTCTCGAAGTGCGGCGGCTTGAAGTAGTCGCTCCACAGCACCGAGACATGGTGCTTGGCCAGCTCGGCGCGCTGCTCCTTGATGATGAGGGCGCGAGTGCGGAAGTCCGGGTCCTCGTTGGCCTGGTACTTCTCCTGGACTGCCTTGACCGACTCGGCCTCGATACGGGCCTGGGCCGGGTCATAAACGCCGCACGGCAGGTCGCAGTGCGCGCTGACCTGCACCTTGGGGGCGAACAGGCGGGAGAGCATAAAACTGTCCTTCCTCGTGATCGTCTTCTCAGGTGCGAGATTACTCGGTGTGGGAAGGCTTTTCTCGGGTGCCCCGGGGGGCTTAGGACAAAAGTCCGGTGTCAGTCTGGAACTGCTGCCGGGACTGGTGGAGGAAAAACGGACCGGGAGGTGCCGAGGTGCAGGAGCAAGTGGACGAGCGCGGGCAGGAGCAGGACCGCGAGCGTCGCGGACTGCTGCGGATCGGGCTGGCCGAGGTCTACAACCCGTCGATGGTGCCGACGCTGAACCCGGGGGACCAGCTCGTCGTGCAGTACGGGGCGGCCGTCCGGCCGGGTGATGTGGTGGTGCTGCGGCACCCGTTCAGGCAGGACCTGCTGATCGTCAAGCGGGTGGTCGAGCGGCGCGAGGGCGGCTGGTGGGTGATGGGGGACAACCCGCTGGTGGAGAACGACAGCCGCGAGTTCGGCACGGTGCCCGAGGAGTTCGTGGTGGCCCGCGCCTGGGTGCGGCTGCGGCGCCCGCCGGGCGCGGGTCAGCGCTCGCCGGTGGCGCTGCTGTCCTGGCTGGCGTCCGCGCTGCGGCCGTTGCGTGCGGCGCCCGTGGCGGCCCCGGCCTCCCGGCTCTCCAGGCGCTTGCGGGCGCGGTAGGCGGCGACGTTGGCGCGGGTGGCGCAGCGGTCGGAGCAGTAGCGGCGCGAGCGGTTGGTCGAGGTGTCGAGGTAGGCGTTGCGGCAGGGGGCGGCCTGGCAGATGCCGAGGCGGTCCACGCCCAGCTCGGTGAGGTGGACGGCCAGGCCCATGCAGGCGGTTGCGGTGTAGGAGGCGCCGGCGTTGGCGGCGTGGTCGGCGATGTGCATGTGCCACTTGGGGCGGCCGTCCTCGTCGCGGAACTCGTGGCCGGAGATCTGCGGGCTGACGGGGAACTCCATCAGCAGGGCGTTGAGCAGGTCCACCGCCCGCACCTCCTCGCCCGCGTCGGCCGCCTCGAAGATCGCGCGCAGCCGGGTCCGTACGGACCGCAGCCGGGTGACGTCGCTGTCGGACGCGCGGCGGGCGGCCTGCGCCCCGGCGCCGAAGAGCTCGCGCAGCGCCTCGACGGAGGTGAGCGAGTCGGTGCCGCGCGCGGGCTCCTCGGTGTTGACCAGCCGCACGGCATAGTCCGAGTAATAGGCCAGTTCCACTTTCGGTCCTTATGGCTTGTGCGAGCGGCGGTTCACGGCGCTTTTCCGGGCGCCCGGCTAAAGGTAATAGCTCTCACTCTATCGAGGGTATTACCAAGCGCGGGGCAAAAAGCCGAGGCGGTGGCACGGGCCCGCCCGTACCACCGCCTCTTCCCGCTCGCGGCCCCCTACAGCACCTTCGACAGGAACGACTTCGTGCGGTCGTGCCGGGGGTTGGTGAGCACCTCGCGCGGGTGGCCGGATTCCACCACCACGCCGTCGTCCATGAAGACCAGCGCGTCGCCGACCTCCCGGGCGAAGCCCATCTCGTGGGTGACGACGATCATCGTCATGCCGTCCTCCGCGAGACCGCGCATGACGTCCAGGACGTCGCCCACCAGCTCCGGGTCGAGGGCCGAGGTCGGCTCGTCGAAGAGCATCAGCTTCGGCTCCATGGCCAGCGCGCGGGCGATCGCCACGCGCTGCTGCTGGCCGCCGGAGAGCTGGGAGGGGTAGTTGCCGGCCTTGTCGGCGAGGCCCACCCGGTCCAGCAGCTTCACGGCCCGCTCCTTGGCCGCCGCCTTGGACTCGCCCTTCACCTGGATCGGCGCCTCCATCACATTGGCCAGCGCCGTCATGTGGGGGAAGAGGTTGAAGCGCTGGAAGACCATGCCGATGTCCCGGCGGTTGCGGGCGACTTCGCTGTCCTTGAGCTCGTAGAGCTTGTCGCCCTTCTGCCGGTAGCCCACCAGCTCGCCGTCGACGTACAGCCGCCCGGCGTTGATCTTCTCCAGGTGGTTGATGCACCGCAGGAAGGTGGACTTCCCGGAGCCGGACGGGCCGATCAGACAGAACACCTCACCCTGGGCGACCTCCAGGTCGATCCCCTTGAGGATGTGCGCTGCGCCGAAGGACTTGTGCACGCCCTCGGCCTTCACCATCGCGGTCATGCGCTCACGCCTTCCGAGGAGCGGTTGCTGATAGCGGCCAGATTGGACCTGACCTTCTGCCACGGGGTGAGCGGCAGGCTGCGCAGCGAGCCACGGGCGTAGTACCGCTCCAGATAGAACTGGCCGACGCTGAAGACGCTGGTCAGGATCAGGTACCAGGTCGCGGCGAGGAAGAGCATCTCGACCGTGGCGCCGGTGGTCTGGCCGATGTCGGAGGTGGAGCGCAGCAGTTCCAGGTACTGGGCCGCGCTCGCCGCCAGCGACGAGGTCTTGAGCATGTTGATGAACTCGTTGCCGGTCGGCGGCACGATGACGCGCATCGCCTGCGGCAGCACGATGCGGCGCAGCGTCTTGCCCTGGCTCATGCCGAGCGCGTGCGACGCCTCGGTCTGGCCCTCGTCGACGGACTGGATGCCCGCACGGACGATCTCCGACATGTACGCGGCCTCGTTGAGCCCCAGGCCGAGCAGCGCGGCCATGAAGGGGGTCATGAACGAGCTCGTGTAGTCCCGGTAGATGAACCCGAGATTGATCTCCGGGAAGATCAGCGCGAGGTTGAACCAGAGCAGCAGCTGGACGTAGACCGGGGTGCCGCGGAAGAACCAGATGTAGGCCCAGGAGACCGACGAGGTCACCGGGTTCTTCGACAGCCGCATCACCGCCAGCACGATGCCGAGCACCAGGCCGAGCGCCATCGCCAGGACGGAGATGAGGACGGTCTTGCCGAGACCGGTGATGACGTTGGAGTTGAACAGGTAGTCGGGGATGGCGTGGTAATTGACCTTGGCGTTGGCAAAAGCATTGGCCAGCAGCCCGAGCAGGGCCAGCACCACGACGGCGGAGATCCACCGCCCGTAGTGCCGTACCGGAATGGCCTTGATGGTCTCCGGCTCACGGCCGGGGGGCGGGGCGTCGGCGGGCCCCGTCTTTTCGGGAGCAGCAGTCACGGTATGGCCTTTCAGCGGTCCGTATTCGGGGGAAGAAAGGGGGCGCCTGGCGGGCCGTCCGCCGCGCGTGCGGGTACGGCGGGGGAGCCGTCCGCCCGGGGGAAGGGGCGGCGGCGCGGAGGTGACAGCCCGTGGCGGCCGGGTCAGGAACCGCCGTTGACCTTGGCTTCCTTGACCGCGCCGGCCTCGACGCCCCAGGTCTTGAGGACCTTCTCGTACGCACCGTTCTTGATGATCGCGTCAAGGGCGGCCTGCAGGGCGTCCCGCAGCTGGGAGTCGCCCTTGGGGACGGCGATGCCGTAGGGCGCGGCCTGCACCTGGTCGCCGACCGTCTCGAAGTCGTTGCCGCCGCCCGCGGTCTTCACCGCGTAGGCGGCGACCGGGAAGTCGCTGGACACGGCGTCGACGCCACCGGCCTTCAGCCGGGTCTGCGCCTCCACGTCGGTGTCGAACGCCTCGATGCCGATGCTGCCCTTGCCGGCCTTGTCGCACTTGTCCGACTCGGACTTCGCCAGGTCGTGGGAGACGGTGCCGCGCTGCACGGCGATCTTCTTGCCGCAGAGGTCGTCCCAGGTCTTGATGCCCTTGGTGTCGCCCTTCTTGGTGTAGATCGAGACACCGGCGGTGAAATAGTCGACGAAGTCGACGCCCTCGGTCACCTTCTTGCCCGTCTTCGGGTCGACACCGTTCTGCCGGTCCTTGGAGTCGGTCATCGCCGACATCGCGATGTTGTAACGCTTGGAGCGCAGACCCGTCAGCAGGGCGTCGAAGGTGCCGTTGTTGAACTCGAACTTCACGCCGAGTTCCTTGCCCAGGGCATCGGCGATATCGGGGTCGATCCCGACGGTCTTGCCGTCCTTCTTGAACTCCACCGGCGGATAGGCGATGTCGGAGCCGACCTTGATGACCTTGGAGTCCTGGATGTCCTTGGGGAGTTTGGCGAAGAGCGGGGCCGTGGAGCCCGAGGCGGTCTCGGACCCGCCGCCGTGCTTGTTCCGCTGGTCGCCACAGCCGGTCAGCAGCAGGGCGCCGGCGACCGCGATCGCGCCGGCGGCGGCCAAACGACTCCTGGCGGCAGCCGTGCGAGGGGTGGTGCTTGCGGTCATTGCTGGTTCCTCCTGCGGGTGAGGGGATAGCCGACTGTTAAACACTGGGGGCACTGCGTGGGAACACGGGGGACATACGGGGCCGCAAGCACACACCATCGGGTGTTCGCGACCTCGTGTGATTTGGGCATCTTGCCATCTGGACTGCACCGTTCGGGGGGCTAGCTATGTCAAAATCGGATAACGGGCGATCCCCGTGCGGTACCAGGTCGGTTCGTACTACCGGACTTCGGTGTGCCTCTCCGGTGCGAGACCTATCTCACGCACCTCTTGTCTCACTCCATGGACTTCCGGCACCAGTCGACACGCTTTCGACGTGCTTGTGGCGATGCCATGACCCGCGGCGTCCGGGAACTCACTCGGCGGCCGTAGTGCTCATCCGGTAGAAAGACCTGCTACATCCCCCGGACCCGGGGCTCAGGGCGCACGTCAGGTGCGCCCGGCGGTCCGCAACCTCGGGCGGCTACCCTCGACGCTAATTCGACAAAGGGGTCAATGAAGTGGCAGCGGAGATTGTGAATCCTCGCGGCGCCCACGGTGCGGACGAAGCTCGCGACGAGCTCTTCGATCCGGCCTTCGCGCTGCACCGGGGTGGCAAGATGGCCATCCAGGCGACCGTGCCCGTGCGCGACCGGGACGACCTGTCCCTCGCCTACACGCCAGGCGTCGCCAAGGTGTGCAGCGCCATCGCGGAACAGCCCGAGCTCGTCCACGACTACACCTGGAAGTCCCAGGTCGTCGCGGTCGTGACGGACGGCAGCGCGGTGCTCGGGCTCGGGGACATCGGGCCGGAGGCGTCCCTGCCCGTGATGGAGGGCAAGGCGATCCTCTTCAAGCAGTTCGGCGGCGTGGACGCGGTGCCGATCGCGCTCGACTGCCGGGAGGTCGACGAGATCGTCGAGACCGTCGCCCGCCTCGCGCCCTCCTTCGGCGGCGTCAACCTGGAGGACATCTCCGCGCCGCGCTGCTTCGAGGTCGAGCGCAAGCTCCAGGAGCGCGTGGACATCCCGGTCTTCCACGACGACCAGCACGGCACCGCCGTCGTCACTCTCGCCGCGCTGCGCAACGCCGCCAAGCTCACCGGCCGCCCGCTCGGCCGCCTGCGCGCCGTCATCTCGGGCGCGGGCGCGGCCGGGGTGGCCATCGCCAAGATCCTGGTGGAGGCGGGCATCGGCGACGTCGCCGTCTGCGACCGCAAGGGCATCGTCTCGGCGGACCGCGACGACCTCAACCCGGTCAAGCGCGAACTCGCCGGCTTCACCAACAAGGCCGGGCTCGCGGGCCCGCTGGAGACGGCCCTGAAGGGCGCGGACGTCTTCATCGGCGTCTCCGGCGGCACGGTTCCGGAGTCGGCCGTCGCCACCATGGCCGACGACGCGCTGATCTTCGCCATGGCCAACCCGACCCCGGAGATCCACCCGGACGTCGCCCACAAGTACGCGGCCGTCGTCGCCACCGGGCGCAGCGACTACCCCAACCAGATCAACAACGTCCTCGCCTTCCCCGGCATCTTCGCCGGCGCCCTCCAGGTGCGGGCCTCGCGCATCACCGAGGGCATGAAGCTCGCCGCGGCCGAGGCGCTCGCCGCGGTGGTCGCCGACGAGCTGAGCGCCGAGTGCGTGATCCCGTCGCCGTTCGACGAGCGCGTCGCTCCCGCGGTGACGGCCGCTGTGGCGGCGGCGGCCCGCGCGGAGGGTGTGGCGCGCCGTTGATTCCCGACGCCGGACGGGCTGAATTCAGCCCGTCCGGCGTTTGAGGACACCGCGCGCCGGTACGGTCCGGGCGGAGCCCGGAGCGCGGCGACGCGCGTCACAGCCTCGCGTGGTTCCACCGGACCCACCCCCGGCGCTAGGTTCGGATCATGTTCGCCGCATACGCCGCCCGCATCGACCGTGATCAGCCGCTCGACGGACTGGAGTTGGGCGAACGCCCGGAACCCCAGGCTCCGCCCGGCTGGACCGTCGTCAACGTCAAGGCCGCGTCCCTCAACCACCACGACCTGTGGTCGCTGCGCGGTGTCGGCCTCGGCGAGGAAGCGCTGCCGATGATCCTCGGCTGCGACGCCGCCGGGCTCGACGAGTACGGCAACGAGGTCGTCGTCCACTCCGTCATCGGCCAGACCGGCCACGGCGTGGGCCCGCGCGAGCCGCGCTCCATCCTCACCGAGCGCTACCAGGGCACCTTCGCCGAGCGCGTGGCCGTCCCCGCGTGGAACGTCCTGCCGAAGCCGAAGGAGCTCTCCTTCGAGGAGGCTGCCTGTCTGCCGACCGCCTGGCTGACCGCGTACCGCATGCTCTTCACCAACGCGGACGTGCGACCCGGCGACAGCGTCCTCGTCCAGGGCGCGGGCGGCGGCGTGGCCACCGCGGCGATCGCGCTCGGGGCCGCGGCCGGGCTGCGGGTCTTCGCCACCAGCCGCGACGAGACCAAGCGGCGGCGCGCCGTGGAGCTGGGCGCGGAGGGCGCGTACGAGCCGGGGGCCCGGCTGCCGCACCGCGTCGACGCCGTCATCGAGACGGTGGGCGCCGCCACCTGGTCGCACTCCGTCAAGTCCCTCAAGCCCGGCGGGACGCTCGTCATCTCCGGCGCCACCAGCGGCCAGAGCCCCGCGTCGGCCGAGCTCAACCGCATCTTCTTCCTGGAGCTGAAGGTCGTCGGCTCCACCATGGGCAGCAAGGAGGAGCTGGCCGGCCTGCTGAGCTTCTGCGCGGCGACGGGCGTACGGCCGGTGATCGACTCCGTCCTGCCCCTTGACCGGGCGCGGGAGGGCTTCGAGAAGATGGCCGGCGGTGACCTGTTCGGCAAGGTGGTCCTGACCGTCTAGCCATGGGGGAGTGCCGTGCGCGGGCTGCGGGCGATGGTGACCGTGTTCGCCACGGTGGCGGCGCTCCTCGCGCCGGGCAGCGCCCTGGCCCGTACGGACGACTCCGTCCCGCGCCTCACCGACGGGCGCGGGCGGGTCCTCGACCTGCGCGGCTGGAACGTCGAGGACAAGACCCACCGCGGCGCCGACGCCCTCACCGGCATCACCGAGCGGCACTTCCGCGACATGGCCCGCGCCGGGTTCGGCCTGGCGCGGCTGCTGGTCTTCTGGGACGACCTGGAGCCACGGCCCGGGCAGTACAGCGAGCGCTACCTCCGCCGGATCGAACACATCCTGGACTGGGCGCACCGCTACCGCTTCCGGGTGGTGATCGACGCCCACCAGGACGTCTTCGGGCCCGCCTTCGGCGGCCACCGGGGCATCCCCGAATGGGCCACGCGCACCGACGGGCTGGCCTACGTGCCGCACCCGGGCGACTGGTTCGCCGAATACTACGAGCCCGCCGTGCAGGCCGCCTTCGAGCACCTCTACGAGGACGCGGACCTGCGCGCCGCCCAGGCGCGGATGTGGGAACTCCTCGCCGGGAGGCTCGGCCGGCACCCGGCGGTGTTCGGCTACGACCTGATCAACGAGCCGATGGGCAGGCTCCGTTCCGGCGAGGACCTGCCGGCCGCGGCCCGCCGCATCGAACGGGACCAGCTGACCCCGATGTACAACCGCCTCGCGGCGGCGGTCCGCCGCGTCGACCGGCGCCACCACCTCTTCGTGGAACCGACCCCGGTCGTCGGCGAGGCCGTCCCCACCGGCCTCGGCCGCATCCACGACCCGAAGGTCGTCTACGCCCCGCACTTCTACAACACCGCCATGGAGGCCGGGCGGGACTACGACCCGGCCGCCCGCTGGATCGAGGCGTACGAGTCCGCGGTGACCCGCTACCCGCGCGAGCAGCGCGTCCCCGTCGTGATCGGCGAGTGGGGCCCGCCGGACTCGTCCCTCCCGAACATGCCCCGCTTCTACGACGACGCCCTCGCGTCCCTCGCGCGCTACGCGTCCGGCTGGGCGGCTTATACGTGGTGCTACGGGGGTGGCTACTGCGCGGTTGATGAGGCGGGGCGTTTCCTGCCCAACAAGGAGCGGCTGTCTTGGCGGCGTGTGGTGGCGTCGGCTGCGG
>NZ_BAAABW010000031.1:92509-139533 GCF_039521185.1 Streptomyces blastmyceticus
CACGCTTCGCGCGCTGTCCTCAAACGCCGGACGGGCTGAATTGCGCACCCCCGGGGGTCTGGGGGCGGAGCCCCCAGTTTCGGGAAGGGGCGGGGCTGGGGAACAAAAAACGCCCCTCAGGGCCGCGGTGGCGTCAGTACCGACGTGATGCGCGCCGCCGCCTCCGCCAAAGCCTCGCGGGAAGCGGCCAGTTGATCCACCGTCACCCCATGATCGCGCGCCGCGTCGCGGATGTCGTCGCGGAAGCGGTCGAGGAGGCGGTCCAGGTCGCGGGCCGGGTCCTTGGAGAGCGCGTCTGAGGATGCCGCCCACTCCGGCGGCGCGGGCGGCGCCGGGCGGCCCCCGGTGAGGTTGCCCAGTTCCTGGGTGAGGGCGGTGATGCCCTCGGCGATGCCCTTGGGCCAGTCGCCGTGGCGGACGTGCTCCTGGACCTCCTCCTGCACGCGCTGGGAGATGCGGCGGACCTCCTCGCGCGCGTGGTCCTGCGCCTGCTTCGCCTGGCGGCGGGCCTGCTGCGCGTCCTGGCGGGCGCGGCGGCTCTCCTCCTTCGCCCGGCGGGCCTGCTCCTTCCACTCCTCCTTCGCGTGCCGGAACTCCTCCTTGGCCTGTCGCCACGCCTCGGTGTCACCGAACGCGCCGCCGAGGAAATCGACGGGTTCCTTGCCGGTGGTGCGGCTGCGGCGGGCCGCTTCGAGCATCTCGCGCCGCAGGTCGCCCGCCGCGCCGCGGACGTCCTCGCGGATGTCGGCGGCGAGCGTGGAGACGGACTCGCGGATGTCGAGTTCCAGCTCGGCCAGCTCGCCCTGGCGGTCGGCGAGTTCGGCCCGGCCGGAGGGGGTGAGGGAGTAGACCTTGCGGCCGCCCTCGGTGGAGTGGGTGACCAGGCCCTCGGCCTCCAGCTTGGCGAGGCGCGGGTAGACGGTGCCGGCCGAGGGCGCGTACAGCCCCTGGAAGCGCTCCTCCAGCAGCCGGATGATCTCGTAGCCGTGGCGGGGCGACTCGTCGAGGAGCTTGAGCAGATAGAGCCGCAGCCTGCCGTGGGCGAAGACGGGGGGCATCAGAGGACCTTTCCCTGGGGGGTGCTGTCGGTGGGGCCGGCCTGGGTCCAGTCGTCGGTCTCCGGGCGGCGCAGCAGTGCGACCGCGCCGGAGACGCTGGTGACCTTGAGGCTGCCGCGGCCCGCGCCGAGCCTGCCGGTGATCTTCTTGGCGCCGAACTGGCTGCTGACGTGCAGCTCCCCGAAGCCGCAGGAGAGCGCGCCGCTGGTGGTGTTGGCGTCCACCTCGGCGTCCACGGTGTTCGGGAGGCGGATGGCGACGTCGCCGGAGACGGTGCCGAGCACGAGGGAGGGGCCGGGGACGGCGGGGGAGAGGTCGACGACCACGTCGCCGCTGATGGAGTCGGCCCTGACCGTGCCGCCCGAGCTCTCGACGAGGGTGAGGTCGCCGGAGACGGACTTGAACTGCAGGTCGCCGCCGATCCCTTGGGCCTCCAGCAGCCCGGAGACGGTCTCGGCCCGGACCGGTCCGGTGATGCCGACGAGGGTGACGTCGCCGCTGACGCTGCGGACGGCCGTGCGCCCGGTGACATTGGAGACGACGGCGCTCGCCCCGGCGACGCCGACCTCGACGTCGGTGCCGGTCGGCACGGTGAGGGTGACGGTGGCGGTGCGGTGCCAGCTCTTGCGGGAGAACCACGTCGTGAGGTTCTTCCAGGGGAGGTCGTCGTAGGCGACGGTGAGGGCGCCTTCGTCGAGGGTGACGGTCAGCGGCCGGCCGTCGATCTCGGAGAGCTCCAGCCGGGCGGGCCCGGTGGCGTCGCCCACGACATTGACCGTGCCGCCGATGATCCGGACGGCGAGAGCCGTGACCGGCTCCTCGAAGGTGACTTTCTGCGGCGTGGACAGTGACCACTTCGACTGGGCCGGCATGCCGGGCCTCCTTGATGTCATGACTCGACCGTCGCGACTGTCGCGACATGGAGCTGAACGCAACCTATCGCGTCTCTGCCAAACACGATATATCGCGGTCTCGTGAAGTCAAGTGCCTTCCCCGTGGCATAGCGTTGTCGCATGTCCGCAACTGATCACAGCCGCGCGGCCGGGGTTCTGCTGCTCTGCCGGGCCGAGCCCGACCGCGTCCGTCCCTCCGCGCAGCTCCTGAACGAACCACTGCTCCTCGCCCCCGCGGGCGAAGGCTGGAGCGCGCTGATCCCCGGCGAGGACTCCTGGCGCTCCGAGGACACCGACCCGGCCGCCGCCGCGGCGGGCTGGGCGCACGCGCTGGCCGTGGCCGAGACCTGGCCGGTGGTCGGGCTGTGGTGGGACGCGGGCGACGCGGGCTTCGTGGTGGCGGCGGGCTTCCGCCGTACGGTCGGCTACACCTGGGCCGCCGACGGCACCCCGATCGGCGAGGAGAGCGCCATGGCCTCCCTGCGCGCCCGGGTCGGCCTCGACCCGGTGCTCGACGGGGCCGCGCTCGACGAGCTCACCCGGCCCGACTCCGACGCGGACGCCGCCGCGCGGGTGCTCGGCCTGATCGCGGTGCTCTCCCGTACGGGCCTCACGCTGCCGTCCGGCCTCGCGCCGGGGGTGAGCGCCGCCCGGCTGCGCGCGGCCGCGGCCCCCGTCGCGGAGGCGGTCGACTGGCCGGGGTGGCGGGAGGCGGTGCGGTCCGGGCTCGACGCGGCCGAGCGCGGGTTCTTCGGGACGTGGACGCGCGGGCCCCGGGCGCGGGCGCTGGGCGCCACGGAGGTGGTGGCGGGGCTGTCGCTGGCCTGCTGGGCGCGCCGGTCCGGGCGCCGCGGCTGGGCGACGGCGGGCGGGGTGCTGGCGCTGGACGGGGCGCTCACGCTCGCGTACGACTGGTGGCGCGAGCGGGTCTGAGCCATGAGGAGGCCCCGGGACCCCGGGGCCTCATGGTCACCGGCGGGACGGCCCTACAGGTCGTCGTCGTCCTCGTCGTCCAGGCGGGCCAGCCACGTCGCCAGGCGCTCCACCGGGACCTCGAAGTCCGGGTTGAGGTCGACGAACTCGCGGAGGCGCTCGGCGACCCAGCCGAGGGAGACCTCCTCCTCGCCACGCCGGTTCTCGAGCTCCTCGATGCCGCGGTCGGTGAAGTACAACGTGCTCTCCGTCAGGGATAGTCGGGGTCAACAAGAGGTCGACAGCAGGAGTGCCCGGCGCCTGCCAGGGGCATAACTGCATTCCTGCCCAGGATAGGCGGGGCCTTGGCCACGGCCTCTCGCGCCCGTCCCGCCCGAGGGCTAGCCTGCTGCAACACGATGCGGGGATCGGGGGCGGCGCGTGGCCGACGGGATCACTCAGGTCCGCCTGGACGACGGCACGGTCGTCTGGGCGCGGATCAGCGAGGCGCAGGAACTGGACCGGCCCGGCGACCGCGCCGGGGGGTACGAGGACTCGAGCGCCGGGGGCGCCGCCCGGCGCGTCGCGGGGCTCGCGGGCGGTCTGACCGATGTCGTACGGGGCGTCGTCGGCTCCCTGCGCCCGGCGCTCGCGGCCGTCGCGCCGCAGGAGGTCACGGTCGAGTTCGGCATCGAGCTGTCCGCGAAGGCGGGCCACGTCATCAGCCTCCTCGCCGACGGGGAGGGCAAGGCGTCGATCACCGTCTCGCTCACCTGGTCGGAGCGCGGGGAGCCACCGCCCGCGACCGCGGAGCCGCCCGCTACCCCCAGTGCTCCTTGAGCGCCCTGGACGGGACCGTACGCCGGTCCGTCGTGCGCATTTCCGCGCCGGGCGGCGGGTATGACCCGAGCGGTGCCCGGTTCTGGGGCAGCGGGTTCTTCGTCGCCCCCGGCTGGGTGCTGACCTGCGCCCATGTGGTGGCGAACGGGGGTGGTGACGTGCTGAGCGGCGCTGCGGCCATCGACATCACCGACTCGCGCGAGCACACCACCGAGGGCCGCGTCGCCCTCGTGCTGCCACCGCCCGACGACCCCGACCGCCCGCCCCGCAGCTGGAAGCTGCCCGACCTGGCCCTGGTCGAGGTGGACGGCGGCCAGGACGCCGAGTGCCTGTGGCTCAGCGACCGTTCGGCCGTCGTGCCCGCCCGGATCAGCCTGCACGGGTGGTCGACGGAGACCGGCGACCTGGCCCTGCGCTCCGGCACCGGCACGGCCAGCGGCACCGACGGGCCCGAGGGCAGCGCCATGCTCCTGCGGGGCGAGATACCCGTCGCCGGGTGCTCGGGCGGGCCCGTCGTGGATGTGGCGCGCGGCGCCGTCGTCGGGGTGTGCAAGGGGCGCGGTCAGGACACCGCCGGGCTCGCGGTCCCCGTCACCGCGCTGCGCCGGATGGCCAACGAACGGCCCGGCAGGGACCGGCTGCACGCGCTGATCCGCGCCCACGACCTGCACCACCTGCGCCGCTACCGCACGGTCGGCACGGGCGGCAGCTGGACCGGTTTCCAGCACGCCCTGCGGCCCGCCGGGGCGGGCGGCTTCACACCGGTCCTGCGCACGCACCTCTTCGCGCGGCTCGCCGAGCTGTCGCCGCCCGGCACGCCCGGCGAGGTCATGGCGCTCGTCGACGAGGTCAAGCGCCGGATGATCCAGGCCCCGTACCAGCCAGGCATCGAGCACGACCCGCGCACCTGGCGGGAGGGCGTGGGCCTGCTCTACGACCTCCGGGACGACGAGGGCCGCGCGCCCGAGCGGGACCTGGAGCTGGAGGCCGTGCTGCTCTACGCGGCGCGCGTCGCCGCCGCCGTCAGCCGCGCCGGACTGCCCGCCGACGAGGCGCCGCTGCGCGAGCTGAGCGGCTGGCTGACCGGGCGCGAGGAGCCGATCCAGCCCGTCATACGGGAGGAGATCGGCCAGATCCTGCACGGCGGCGCCGACGACCCGCAGGAGCCCCGCGAGCACCCGGCGCCCGGCACCGTCGAGCTGCGCAAGCCCGAGCGCCGCAAGGTCGAGCCGGACGTGCCGGACGCCCGCGCCCGCGCCGACGTGCTCGTGGAGATAGACCCCCTCCTCTACGGCGACAAGTACACCTGGCGCGTCAGGCTGCTCCGCGAGGACGACCTCGTCACGCTGCGCGAGGACGAACAGGGCGTCATCCGGGCAGAGTTGTGCGAGGCCCTGCGCGAGCCGATCGCCGCGGCCGTGCGCCAGGGCGACGTGGGCGAGCACCTGGCCGCCGTCGAGGCCATCGTGCCGCGCGAACTCCTGGACGAGCCCCTGGACGCCTGGCGGCTCTGCCCGCCCGGCGCCCCCGAGACCTTCCTGGACCCCGACACCCTGCCGCTGGGCCAGCGCCGCGTCGTCGTGCTGCGCGACCGGCGGCGGCGCGACCACCCCGCGAGCCCCGAGTGGCGGCGCCGCTGGAGCGGCACCGCGCGCGGCCCGCTGACCGCCGTGCCGCTGCGCCGCGAGGCACCGCTGCGGGGGCACGACGGGCCCGGGCGGGAGAGCGGCCACGCCGTCTACGACCGGCTGTCCGGCGCCGAGGACAGCGCCGTGCCCGTCTACTGCGGGCCGGTCGCGTCCGGGCCGGGGGCCGCCGCGATGGAGGCCGCGCTGGCCGCCGGACACGCGGTCGTGATCTGGCGCAGATGCGCCATCGGACATACGGATTGCGCCGAATTTCATCGTCATGTGTCTGAACTCGTGTGCGAGGCCAAGACCGCGGACGGGCTGCACCGGCGCATCCGCAGCCTCCGCATCCGCAACGGCGACCCCGAGTACCCCGACCCCGAGGTCCTCTGGGCGCGGTCGATTGCCCTGCTCTTCGACTCGCCGGACCACCCGCCGCTGCCCGAACTCCCGCTGTACGCGCCCGCACCCCGCCCCGGACCGCCGTGATGACGGGGCGTCAAGCACGTGACAGGAGACTGTGCCGGGCCCCGGCGGCCCGGGGCCGTGACGGTACCTTCGAGCGGGGACCGGGGCCGGGCGGGGCGCCCGGCACAGCAGGCCGCAGGGTGACACCACCAGCTGTGAGGAGACCGGCGTGAACGACTGGCGCATCTACCGGGGAGCGGGCCTGCCGCACGACGGGATACGGCACCTGCCGCCGCCCCCGCCCTGGCGCGACTTCGCCTCCTCCGGCCCCGACACGGGCGCCGACAGCGACCCGAGCGCCGCCCGCAGGCTCGGCGTGCTGCGCCGGCTGGTGGAGAACCACCACCCGCGCCCCGACGAGGTGGAGGCCGTCAACGCCGCCCTCTACCTCCGCCGCCCGCTCCTGGTCACCGGCAACCCCGGCACCGGCAAGTCCACCCTCGCCCACGCCGTCGCCCACGAGCTCGGCCTCGGCCGGGTGCTCCGCTGGCCCATCGTGAGCCGCTCCGCTCTCCACGACGGCCTCTACCGCTACGACGCGATCGCCCGCCTCCAGGACGTCCAGCTGGAGCGGGCCGGGGGCGCGGACGACGGCGGGCGCCGGTCCATCGGGTCGTACGTCCGCCTCGGCCCCCTCGGCACCGCCCTGCTGCCCGCCGCCCGGCCGCGGGTGCTGCTCGTCGACGAGCTCGACAAGGGCGACCTCGACCTGCCCAACGACCTGCTCAATGCCCTGGAGGAGGGCGAGTTCACGCTCCCGGAGCTGGAGCGCATCGCCGACCGCGAGCCCGAGGTGGAGGTGCTCACCGACGACGGCGGGCGGGCCGTGATCAGCGGCGGCCGGGTGCGCTGCACCACCTTCCCGCTGATCGTGCTGACCTCCAACGGCGAACGCGACTTCCCCGCCGCCCTGTTGCGCCGCTGCATCCAGCTCGACCTCGAACCGCCGGGCGAGGAGCAGCTCACCGCGATGGTCAGAGCCCACCTCGGCGACGAGGCGGTCGGCGAGGGCGGCGAGCTCATCCAGCGCTTCCTCGACCGGGAGCCCGGCGAGGTCATCGCCGCCGACCAGCTCCTCAACGCCCTCTTCCTCACCCAGCACACCCCCCGTGCCGAACGGGTCACGCGCGACCGGCTCGCCGACATGCTGATGCAGCCACTGGACCGTCCGAGGTGATGAGGTATGACGGCGCCCCCCGACCCACGGCTGGGGCAACTGATCGCCCGCCTGCGGGCCGTGCCCTGGGACCTCACGCCCGAGGAGATAGCCGACGCGGTCTGGCTGGCCCAGTGGGTCACCCCGGCCAGCCCCCCTGGCAGTGAACCCGGGCCGCGGCCCGGCGACGCGCCGGCCCGCAGCGGGCCGCGGGCCGCGGAGACCACCGCACCCGCGGCCGACGCGCCCCCGGCGCCCGGTACGGACCGCCGGCCCGTACGGCACGCCGAGCGCTCCGGCCCCGTGGCGCTGTACGCGGAGAGCGGCCGGCACCCGGGCCGGCGGGCCCGGGACGGTGCCGACGCCTTCCCCGTACGGGTGCCCATGGCCGCGTCGCTGCCCGGCCTCCTCGACCTCCAGCGGGCCCTGCGGCCCCTGCGCGGCTACCGCCCGCTCGCGACGCCCCCGCGCGGCCCCCTCGACGAGGACGCCACCGCCGACCAGGCGGCCCGCACCGGGGTACTCGACCCCCTCTACCGCAGGGGCGGGCGCCGGGCCGCCGCCATCCAGCTGCTCATGGACGTCTCCCCCTCCATGGTCGTCTGGGAGCGGATGCTGGAGGAACTGCGCCAGACCTGCGCCCAGTTGGGCGTCTTCAGCGACGTCCAGGTGCGCTATCTGCACCGGGCCGCCGACGGCACCCCCCTGATCGGCACCTCCGCCGTCCCCGGCCGGGGGCCCGGCAGCGCCCACCACCCGCGCCCCGCCGACCAGTTCCGCGACCCCACCGGCCGCCGCCTCACCCTCGTCATCAGCGACTGCGTGGGACCGCTGTGGCAGGAGGGCCGGGCCCAACGGCTCCTCCACCACTGGTCGCCCGCCTCGCCGCTCGCCGTCGTCCAGCCCCTGCCGCCCCGCCTGTGGCCGCGCACCGCCCTGCCCGCCGACGCCGGGCTGCTGACCCGCGACCCCGCCTCCGGCGGCAGGCTCGCCTTCGACCCCGAGGGCTACGGCCCCCGGCCCGCGCCCGGTGCCCTGCCCGTCCCCGTGCTGCTGCCCACCCGCGAGGCACTCGGCACCTGGGCCCGGCTGCTCTCCGGGCCCGGCCGCACCACTGTCCGCGGCGCCGCGGGCTGGGTACTCCCGCACCACCCCGCGCTCCCCGGCCCCACCCCCGGCACGGGCCCCGAGCCGACCGCCGACGAACTGCTCAGGGCCTTCCGCGCCGGCGCCTCCCCGGGCGCACTGCGCCTGGCCGTGCACCTCGCCGCCGTGCCGCTGGCCCTGCCCGTGATGCAGGTGGTGCAGCGCGCCATGCTGCCCGACACCGGCCCCATGGAACTGGCCGAGGTGCTGCTCGGCGGCCTGCTGTGGCAACTGCCCGGCCCGGAGCCCGGCATCGGGCACTCCTACGAATTCGTCGACGGCGTACGGGAGCTGCTGCTGCACTCCCTCGACCAGGGCGCCGCCGCCCTCGTCCTCAAACACTGCTCCGAATTCGTCGAACGGCACTTCGGCAAGGGCGCCCGCAACTTCTCCGCGCTCGCCGTCGCCCAGCTCTCCCACCGCACCGCCGAACCGCTCGACGGACAACGGCCGGACGCCGACGAGGACGGCGCGGGCACCGAGCCCGAGCTCTTCGCGAAGGTCCCCGCCCGCGTGGTGCGCTGGTACCAGCCCCTGCCCGCCGACGCCGGCGAGAGGGGTGAACTCGGCGAGGCGGAGCGCCTGCTGCGGCTCTGGCACCTCCAGGCCGACCCCACCCTCCTCCACGAGGCCCGCGAGCACGCCACGCCCTACGCCCGCCGCCCCGCGGGCGCCCCCGAGGGCATCCGCGGCCGCCTCGTGCTCGGCGGCATCCTCCGGGCCCTCGCCGGCACCGAGGCCGTACGCCGCGACCCCACCGCCCGCACCGCGACCCTGACGGAGGCGGTCGCCCTGCTCACCGAGGCCCACGACCACGCCGAGCCCGGCAGTACCCCGCACACCGACTCCGCGCTCGAACTCGCCTCCGCCCACCACGCCCGCTGGCAGGACGACGGGGACACCGCCCACCTGCTCGCCGCCGAACGCGCCCTGCGCGCCCTCCCCGCCGACGACCCCACCCGCACGCTGCGCCTCGGCCGCGTCCTCCTCGCCCTCGCCCAGGCCGCGCCCGACCCCCGCCCGTACGCCACCGGGGCAGCCGCCGAACTCCGGGCCGCCTGCGGCCTCCTGGAAGACGAGGACGCCCCCGAACCCCAGCTGTGCGCCGCCCTCCTCGACCTCGCCACCGCGCTGCGGCTCTCCGCCGCGCCCACCGAGGAGACCCTCGCCGTCCTCGACCGCGCCGGACACCTCGCCGCCGACGACCCGCTGCGCCTGCGCCGCCTCACCGAGCTGGCCCGGGCCCGCACAGCCGCGGAGTCCTGGGCCGGGGCCGACGACGCCTACACCGCGGCCGTCGACCTCACCGGCCCCTACAGCCCCTGGCGTTGCGCGCTCCTCACCGAATGGGGCGAGTCGCTGCTGCGCCGCGCACGCCTCGACCCCGCCTCCGAGGCGCTCGCGCGGGCCGAGCCCGTGCTCCGGGAGGCCTTCGCGATCAGCCCCGGCCGGGACCCGGGGCGGCCCCGCCTCCAACTGCTCCTCGGGCGCGCGCTCGCCCTCCGCTTCGACCGGCAGATTTTCCTGCCCGACCTCTACGAGAGCGAACACCTGCTGGAACAGGCCGCCCGCCACGCCCCCGACGCCCGCACCCGCGCCGAGGCCTGGCTGGAGCTGGGCACGACCCGGCTCACCCTGCACGACCGCAGCGGCCCCGCATCCCTCGACAGCGTGGCCGCCGCCTTCGCCTCGGCGGTGGGCGAGGCCCGGCGCGCAGGCGGCGGCGTGCCCGGCTCGGTGCTCGCCGCACGCGCCGCCCACCGCCACGGCGAGGTGCTCGAACGCATGGGACAGCCACGGGCGGCCCTCGCCGCCTACCGCGAGGCCGCGCGGGAGTGGAGCGACCTCACCGCCCGGCTCGCCGAGGTCCCCTGGGCCGAGGTCCAGGAGACACGGGAGAGCGTGGCGCGCCTGACAGGACCGTGACCGGAACGCCACCCGAACGGGTTTCCGCCCGACGGCCCCCGGGAAGAACCGTGCAGCCGCGGGGGCCACGGGCCGGTGGAGGGCGGCAGGGAGGAGCACAGAGTGCCGAAGCTCAAGCGCACCGCGGCGGCCGTCTCGGCGGACGCCGCGGAACGGGTGCCGACGGTGCCCGACCTCACCGGCATCGACCTGCGGACCCTGCGCCACACCGAAGACACCGCCCTCGGTATCGCCGTCGAGGAAGTCCTGCTCGACCCGGGCGAATTCGAGGGGACCTGGTACTCGGACGGCTCGGACGCGACCGGAAGGCGGGTGCCCGAAAGGCGTTGAAGCGGGACCGGATCCGGACGACATGGGGGAGTGGGGAAGCCGGGATGACCGTGCGGCACGTCGAAGCGAACGGGGTGCCCGCGCCGGCGGCCCTGGCGCGCCTCGCCCGCACCCGCTCCGCCCCCGCCGACCTCGACCTCCTGCTCCGCGGCCGGCGCAGCCGCCGCCTGATCCTCCTCAAGTCCCTGCTGGCCGCGCTGGACCGGAGCGCGGAGAGCGTGCCCGCCGCCGTCCGCGCGCGCTTCGAGGAGCACTGGCGGCTGCTGGAGCGCGCCGAGGGCCACGACCCCGCCGCCGTCCACGACACCCTGGACTACCCCACCGTCGGCACCTGGCTGGCCCGCACCCTGGCGGCCCCCACCGGCATCGAACTGACCTGTCGCCTGGACCACTTCGGCTCCGTGGCCGCCGCGGCCGCGCTCCGCGCGGGCACCCCCTTCACCCTCACCCTCGGCCCCCGGGACGGCCTGCTCGCCCTGCCCGGCATCGGCGTCCTCGCGACCCCCGCCCCCGCCGTGCGGCTCACCGCCCGCGCGCACACCGTGCACCTGAGGCCCGGGGGGAGGGGCGCCGGGGCGGTCCTGCTGCGCACCGGCGGCCGGATCCACGGCACCGGCCCCGGCTGGCGCGGCCTGCGCCGACTGCCCGGCACCACCGCACTCCTGGACGACCTCGACCCCTACCGCGCCCCGCCCGAGGGCATCGGCCGCGCCGCGCTGCCTCCCGCGCCCCGCTCCGCGACCGGCGCCGAACCCTGGCTCCGGCGGTGGCGCTCCGCCCTCGCCCTGCTGCGTGCCATCGACCCGCAGCGCGCCGCGGAGACCACGGCCCTCCTGCGCTGCCTGGTCCCGCTCGCCCGCACCGGCCCGTACGGCCAGGGGGCGCGCGGGGTGAGCGCGACCTTCCGGGCGGCGCCCGGCGCCGTCCTCGCCACGCTGCCGGACACCGCCGCCGACCTCGCAGCCGTGCTCGTCCACGAGACCCAGCACGGCAAACTGGCGGTCCTCCACGACCTGTTGCCGCTGCACCACGCCGGTCCGTACGCCGTCCACCGCGTCGCCTGGCGCACCGACCCGCGCCCGCTCGCGGGTGTCCTCCAGGGCACCTACGCGCATCTGGCGCTGGCCGACTTCTGGGGTCGCGTCGCGGGGCGCGCAGGGCTGCCGCCCGGCGCCCGGTCCGCCGCGCGCGCCCGTCATGATTCCTACCGCCGACAGGTCGCGGAAGCCCTGCCCATCCTGCTTGAATCCAATGAACTCACCCCCGCGGGCGTCGAGTTCACGACAGGCATGCGACAGCACCACGCGGGCCTGGGGCAGGCCGCCGGGCCAACCGAGGCCATCGGCGAACCGTCACCATTCGGTGACATACGGTAATCTTGGTGCCGTGTCGGCCCACCCGGCCGCCGCGGCGCGTAGCAATGAGGGGACGTGCGCATGAGCGAGCCAACCGGTGGTGCGCGGAGTCGGCCGGGCCCCGCGGGCGAGCACTTCGTCGTGGTGTTCGCCGGCTTCCACCGGCCCTGGGCCACCTGGATCGGCCACCGGCTGGAGAGCCACGGCCACCGGGTCACCCTGCACCGCTGGGACCCCCGCAGGGAGGTCCCCCTGGAGAGCGCCCTCGGCGACCTGCTGATGGCCTCGGGACGGCTGCTGCTCGTCCTGAGCGACTGGTTCTTCCAGCTGGGCCCGCGCCGCGACGGCGAGTGGAGCGAGGCGCTGCGC
The DNA here is from genome assembly GCF_039521185.1 of Streptomyces blastmyceticus. Classification (NCBI taxonomy): domain Bacteria; kingdom Bacillati; phylum Actinomycetota; class Actinomycetes; order Kitasatosporales; family Streptomycetaceae; genus Streptomyces; species Streptomyces blastmyceticus. The sequence continues at coordinate 104,591 of NZ_BAAABW010000031.1, forward strand.
GGCATCGTCGCCGCCAACTCCGAGCGGTTCGCCGCCGTCAGCCTCACCAACCGCGCCCTGCTGCCCGCCACCGCCGTGCTGGAGCCCGTCGACCTCTACGGCATCGGCTCCCAGGAGGCCGAGCGCCGCCTCCTGGGACGGCTCGGCCTGCCGCCCGGCCCGCCGCGCCGCAGCATTCCCGCCGGCCCCGGCTCCCGCTACCCGGGCGACCCGCCGGCCGTGTGGGGCGAGGTGCCGCGCCGCGATGCCCGGTTCACCGGCCGCGACGACCTCCTCAACCAGCTCCAGGAGCAGCTGACCGACGCCGAGCAGGGCACCGCCGTCTGCGCGCTGCTCGGCATGTCCGGCATCGGCAAGACCCAGCTCGCCGCCGAGTACGCCCACCGCTTCAGCTCCGACTACGACGTCATCTGGTGGGTCAACTCCGACATGCGCGGCACCCAGCGCGAGCGCCTCGGCGAACTCGCCGCCGAGCTGGGCCTCGGCAGCGGCTCCGAGCCCGGCGAGCGCATCCGCGCCGTCCGCGAGGCCCTGCGCCGCGGCGACCCCTACGGCCGCTGGCTGCTGATCTTCGACGGCTGGGACGACATCGACGGCGCCGGGGAGCTCCTCCCCGAGGGCCCCGGCCATGTGCTGATCACCTCCCGCAACCGCAGCTGGACCACCCAGGGCGCGACCCCGCTGGAGGTCCCCGGCTTCCAGCGCCACGAGTCCACCGGCTACTTGATGCGCCGCGCGCCCCGCATCACCGCCGACGAGGCCACCGAGGTCGCCGCCGAGCTCGGCGACATCCCCCTCGCCCTCGTCCAGGCGGCCGCCTGGCTCGGCGAGTCCGACATGGAGGTCGCCGACTACCTCCGCATGGTCCGCGACGGCGAGCTCTCCGGCCTCGCCGACCAGGGCGACTTCGACGGAGTGCCCCGCTCCTCCCTCACCTCCTGGTCGATACTGATCAACCGGCTCCGCGAGACCCAGCCGCACGCCGTCGAACTCCTCACCCTGTGCACCTCCTTCGCCCCCGGCCGGATCCCCATCGGCCTCGTCCGCCACCTCCCGCCCGCCGAGCTGCCCGAGAGCCTCAGCTGGCTCGCCACCGACCTGCCCAGCTGGACCCGGGCGTTGGACTCCCTCGTCAACTACTCGGTCTTCACCCGCGACATCCGCGGCACCGTCCCCGGCGAGCCGGGCCCCGAGCAGGAGTCCGTGCGCATGCACCGGCTCGTCCACGACATCGTCGCCCGCCTCACCTCACCCGAGGAGCGGGCCGAACACCGCCGCATCGTCCGCCGGATGCTCGCCGCCGCCGACCCCGGCAACCCGCAGGACACCCGGCTCTGGCCGCGCTACGCCGAGCTCCTCCCGCACCTGGAGCCCTCCGGCGCCCTCGGCAGCCACGACGAGCGGGTCCAGGAGACCGTCCTCAACTGCCTGCACTACTGCCACCGCAGCGGGGAGTTCCGCACCGGCATCGAGCTCGCCGAGCAGGTCCGCGCCCGCTGGACCGAGCTCTTCCCGCCCGAGCACCCCCGCATGCTCGACCTCACCGTCCGCCAGGGCAACATCCTCCGGTCGTACGGCGTCTTCCGCGCCGCCTACGAGATCGACCGGGACATGCTGGAGCGGCTGCGCGCGAGCACCCCCGCCGGCCCCCGGCCCGGCGGCGGCACCGTCCTGATGACCGCGACCAGCTGCCTCGCCGCCGACCAGCGCTACCTCGGCCAGTACACCGAAGCCCTCCAGCTCCAGCGCGAGGTCCTGAACACCGCCCGGGAACTCCTCGGCCCCGACGACTACTTCACCCTCAACGCCCACCACAACCTGGGCGTCTGCCTCAGACTGCTGGGCCGCTACGCCGAGGCGTACGACACCGACCTGGAGAACCTCCGCAGGCGCGAGTCCCTGCTGCGCACCCGGCACGCCGCCACCCTCGTCTCCGGCATCTCCTGCGCCCGCGACCTGCGGCTGATGGGCCGCTATCGCGACGCGCTGGCTCGCCAGGAGCTCGGCATGCGGATGCACCTCCAGGTCCTCGGCCCCCAGCACCCGCAGACCCTGCGCGCCCACCACAACCTCGTCCTGTGCGAGCGGCGCGCGGGCGGCTTCCAGGACGTGGGCGCCGCCATGGCCAGCCTCCTCGAACAGATGGAGCAGGTGCACGGGCGCGGCCACTACGCCACCATCGGCCTCGTCGTCGACTACGGCAACCACGCCCGCGAGCACGGCGACCTCGGCCACGCCCGCGACCTCATCGCCGAGGGCGAGGCCGGCTTCCGCGCCCTCCTCGGACCCGCCCACCCCGTCACCACCGGCATGCTCACCAACACCGGGCTCGTCCTCCAGGCGTCCGGGGAGCGGGCCGAGGCGCTCACCATGTTCGAGTCCGCCTACGCCGGGCTGTCCGCGACCCTCGGCCCCGAGCACCCCTGGGTGCTGGGCTGCGCTCTCAACGCCGCCGCCGGGCGCAACTTCAACGGCCGCCTCGACGCCGCCCTGGAGCTCAGCCGCGACACCCTCCGCCGGGCCCGGCACGTCCTCGGCGAGGACCACCCCCTGACCCTGTCCTGCGAGGTCGCCCTCGCCGCCGACCTCAGGGCGCTGCGCGAGCACGAGGAGGCGTCCAAGGTCGAGCAGGACGCCCTCCAGCGGCTCACCCGCACCCTGGGCGCCCAGCACCCGCACGCCCTCTCCGCCCGCCAGCGCACCCGCCCCTACTGGGACTTCGAGCCCTACCTGGGCTGACCGCCGCCCCGGCCGGGGACGGCACAGGGCCCCCACCGCCGCAGCGGTGGGGGCCCTGTCCTTGATGCATTGCGCGGGCGCGCCGGGATCAGATGTCGAAGACCTCGGCGACCAGTGCCTGCTGCTCCGCCTGGTGGCGCTTGGCCGAGCCGACCGCCGGGGAGGAGGAGTGCGGCCGGGAGATCCGGCGCAGTCGCTCACGGGCCGGGATGTCGGCACCGACGGCCAGGTCCAGGTGGTCGATCAGGTTCAGCGCGATGAACGGCCACGCACCCTGGTTCGCCGGCTCCTCCTGGGCCCACACGAACTTCTCCGCCGCCGAGTACTTGGCGAACTCGGCCTGGAGCTCCTCGCCGGGCAGCGGGTAGAGCCGCTCGATACGGACGATCGCCGTGTCGTTCGCACCCCGCTTGGTCCGCTCGGCGACCAGGTCGTAGTAGACCTTGCCGGCGCAGAAAACGACCTTGCGGACGTCCTCGGTGCGCACCGTGTCGTCACCGATCAGCGGACGGAACGCACCGCTGGTGAACTCCTCCACCTTCGACGCCGCGGCCTTCAGACGCAGCATCGACTTCGGGGTGAAGACGATCAGCGGCTTGTGGTGCGGGTTGTGGACCTGCCAGCGCAGCAGGTGGAAGTAGTTCGACGGCAGCGTCGGCATGGCGACCGTCATGTTGTTCTGCGCGCAGAGCTGGAGGAAGCGCTCGATCCGGGCCGAGGAGTGGTCCGGGCCCTGGCCCTCGTAGCCGTGCGGCAGCAGCAGCGTGACGCCGGAGGTCTGGCCCCACTTCTGCTCCGAGGAGGAGATGAACTCGTCGGTGATGCTCTGCGCACCGTTGACGAAGTCACCGAACTGGGCCTCCCACAGCACCAGCGCGTCCGGGCGGGCCAGCGAGTAGCCGTACTCGAAGCCCATCGCCGCGTACTCGCTGAGCAGCGAGTCGTAGATGTTGAAGCGGGCCTGGTCCTCGGAGAGGTAGAGCAGCGGGGTGTAGTCCTCGCCGGTCTCCCGGTCCACCAGCACCGCGTGGCGCTGGCCGAAGGTGCCGCGGCGGGAGTCCTGGCCGGCGAGCCGGACCGGGGTGCCCTCCATCAGCAGCGAGCCGAAGGCGAGGGTCTCGCCCATGCCCCAGTCGATCGTGCCGTCCTCGATGCTGGCGGCGCGGCGCTGGAGCTGCGGCACCAGGCGCGGGTGCACGGTGACGTTCTCCGGCGTGGTGACCTGGGACTCGGCGATCCGCTTGACGACCTCCTGGGAGATCGCGGTGTTCACCGCGACCGGGAAGCCGTCCAGCGGGGCCGGGGCCGGAGCCTCGGCCGGGGCCGCGTCGGCGTCCCGGACCTCGACGAAGACCTTCTCCAGCTGGCCCTGGTAGTCCTGCAGGGCCTGCTCGGCCTCTTCGAGGGTGATGTCGCCGCGACCGATGAGGGACTCGGTGTAGAGCTTGCGCACCGAGCGCTTCTTGTCGATCAGGTCGTACATCAGCGGCTGGGTGAACGAGGGGTTGTCCGACTCGTTGTGGCCCCGGCGGCGGTAGCAGATCAGGTCGATGACGACGTCCTTGTTGAACGCCTGGCGGAACTCGAAGGCGAGCCGCGCGACGCGGACCACGGCCTCCGGGTCGTCACCGTTCACATGGAAGATCGGCGCCTCGATCATCCGGGCGACGTCGGTGCAGTACATCGACGAGCGCGAGGACTCCGGCGGCGCGGTGAAGCCGACCTGGTTGTTGATGACGATGTGCACGGTGCCGCCGGTGCGGTAGCCGCGCAGCTGCGACATGTTCAGCGTCTCCGCGACGACGCCCTGGCCCGCGAAGGCCGCGTCGCCGTGCAGCTGGACGGGGAGGACGGTGAAGTCCGTGCCCGCCTTGCCGATGATGTCCTGCTTGGCCCGCGCGATGCCCTCGACGACCGGGTCGACGGTCTCCAGGTGCGAGGGGTTGGCGGCCAGCGAGACCTTGATCTGCTCGCCGTCCAGGCCCGTGAAGGTGCCCTCCGCGCCCAGGTGGTACTTCACGTCGCCGGAGCCGTGCATCGACTTCGGGTCGAGGTTGCCCTCGAACTCGCGGAAGATCTGCGCGTACGACTTGCCGACGATGTTCGCGAGCACGTTCAGGCGGCCACGGTGGGCCATGCCGATGACGACCTCGTCCAGGCGCGACTCGGCGGCCGCGTCCAGCACCGCGTCCAGCAGCGGGATGACGGACTCGCCGCCCTCCAGGGAGAACCGCTTCTGGCCGACGTACTTCGTCTGCAGGAAGGTCTCGAACGCCTCGGCGGCGTTCAGCCGGCGCAGGATGCGCAGCTGCTCCTCGCGCTCCGGCTTGGAGTGCCCGCGCTCGACCCGGTCCTGGATCCACTTGCGCTGCTTGGGGTCCTGGATGTGCATGAACTCGATGCCGGTGGTGCGGCAGTACGAGTCGCGCAGCACGCCCAGGATGTCGCGCAGCTTCATCAGGGACTTGCCCGCGAAGCCACCGACCGCGAACGCCCGCTCCAGGTCCCACAGGGTGAGGCCGTGCTCGGTGATGTCGAGGTCGGGGTGCTTGCGCTGGCGGTACTCCAGCGGGTCGGTGTCGGCCATGACGTGGCCGCGGACCCGGTAGGAGTGGATCAGCTCGAAGACCCGGGCGGCCTTGGTGACGTCGTCGTCGTGCGAGGCGTCGATGTCCTTGAGCCAGCGGATCGGCTCGTAGGGGATGCGCAGCGCCTCGAAGATGTCGTCGAAGAAGCCGTTCTCGCCCAGCAGCAGCTGGTTCATGATCCGCAGGAACTCGCCGGAGGCGGCGCCCTGGATCACCCGGTGGTCGTACGTCGAGGTCAGGGTCATGACCTTGGAGATGCCCAGCTTGTTCAGGGCGTCCTGCGAGGTGCCCTGGAACTCGGCCGGGTAGTCCATGGCGCCGACGCCGATGATGACGCCCTGGCCGGGCATCAGGCGCGGCACGGAGTGCACGGTGCCGATGCCGCCGGGGTTCGTCAGCGAGGCGGTGACCCCGGTGAAGTCGTCCATCGTCAGCTTGCCGACGCGGGCGCGGCGGACGATGTCCTCGTACGCCTGCCAGAACTCGAAGAAGTTGAGCGTCTCGGCCTTCTTGATGGCCGCGACCACGAGCTGGCGGTCGCCGTTCGGCTTCACCAGGTCGATCGCCAGACCGAGGTTGACGTGCTCGGGCTTGACGAGGTTCGGCTTGCCGTCCTTCTCCGTGTAGGAGTAGTTCATCGACGGCATCAGCTTCAGCGCCTGCACCATGGCGAAGCCGATGAGGTGCGTGAAGGAGACCTTGCCGCCGCGGGCGCGCTTCAGGTGGTTGTTGATGACGATGCGGTTGTCGAACAGCAGCTTCACCGGGACCGCGCGGACGGACGTGGCCGTCGGCAGCTCCAGCGAGGCGTTCATGTTCTTGACCACAGCGGCGGCGGGGCCGCGCAGCGGCACGTACTCCGGGCCCTTGGCGGGCTCGGCCGGCTCGGCGGCCTTGGCGGCGGCGGCCGGCTTGGCAGCCGGAGCCTTCGCCGCGGGCGCGGCCACGGGCTTCGCCACGGCGGGCTGGGCCACCGGGGCGGCCGGAGGCGCGACTGCGGGCTGCGGCGCTGCGGGCGCGGCGGCCTTCGGCGCCGCGGGCGGCGCTGCCGGAGCGGCAGCGGCCGGGGCATTCCCGGTCAGACCTGGCGGCGGTGCAGCCGCCGTCTGGCCCGGCTTGTAGTCGGCGAAGAAGTCCCACCAGGCTCGGTCGACCGAGTTCGGGTCCTGGAGGTACTGCTGGTAGATCTCGTCGACGAGCCACTCATTGGGACCGAAGACGTCGGCAGGGCTCTTGCCCTGCCCGTCCTGGTCGGTCGAGACGCTCGAGGTGTTGGGGGACTGTGGCGACACGGCGGCAACCGCCCTCTTCCGCTTCACAAGGTGATGGACAGCGGAAATAAAGGCTACGCCTGTCTGTACCGATGATGCAGGCCACCCGGGCCAGTCGTCGCGCAAGTCACATTCCCGGAGGGGTTTCGAGGCATGACTTGGCGGGAAACACACGGGGTTCCGCAGCTCCGGAGAGATTCAGGGTTCGCTTGAGCGTGCCCCACACTCCCTCGAATGTGTGCTTCCGTCACCGACCCTACGTCAACCTTGATCGCGAGGCCCGCCCGGAAGGGTGACCTGAATGCGGCACCCCTGAGGTGATTCGGCCACGCCGATGCTTCCCCCGTGCAGATCCACCGCCCAGCGCGCGATCGCCAGACCCAGGCCCGTACCGCCGTCGCTGCCCGGCCCCTGCTGACCCGAGCCACCGCGGTTGAAACGCTCGAAGACGCGGTGCCGCTCCGCCTCCGGGATGCCCGGCCCCTCGTCCAGCACCTCCAGGTCCAGCGACTGGGCGCCCTCGCCCCGGCGCGCCCGCACCGTGACCCGGCCGTGCGGGGGGCTGTGCTTGACCGCGTTGTCCACCAGATTCGCCACCACCTGGTGCAGCCGCTCCGCGTCGGCGTGAGCCGTGAGCTCCGGCGGCGACACGTCCAGGTGCAGATGGACGTCCTTGCGCGCGTGCGGGGAGGAGCCCGAGCCGCTGGCCATCCCCGCCTCCTTCAGCACGCCCGCCAGATACGGCCACACCTCGAAGCGCCGCGCGTGCAGCGGCACGACCCCGTTGTCCAGCCGGGAGAGATCCAGCAGCTGCTCCACCAGGCGGCCCAGCCGCTCGGTCTGGCGCAGCGCCGTGCGCATGGTCTCCGGATCGGCGGCCGAGACCCCGTCCACCACGTTCTCCAGCACCGCCCGCAGGCCCGCGATGGGGGTGCGCAGCTCGTGCGAGACATTGGCGACCAGCTCCTTGCGGTGGGTGTCCACCGCCTCCAGGTCGGCCGCCATCCGGTTGAAGGCCGTGGCCAGGTCCCCGAACTCGTCCCGCCGCCCGGCCCCCACCCGCCGTGTGTAGTCCCCCTGCGCCATCGCCCGGGTGACCTCGGTCATCTCGTCCAGCGGCGCGGTCAGCCCGTGCGCCACGAACTGCGTTATCAGCAGCGAGGCGATGATCGAGAAGACGGTGATCACCCGGAGCTCGGTCGCCGAGTGCAGCGCCACGAAGACCAGGAAGGTCGTTATCACCACCGACCCGATGACCAGCGCGCCCAGCGCCGCCTTCACCGAGCGGTAGGGGTCCAGCGGCCGCAGGGCCTCCCAGACCCGGCCGCCCAGCCCCGCCGGGGCCACGGGGCGGTCCTGCGCGCCGGTGGCACCGCCGCCGTCCGCGCCGCGGATCCCGGCGGCGCGGGCGGCGGCCCCCGCCCCGCCGGTGCCGCCCGGCCCGCAGCCGGTCCCGCCGCTCATGCCGCCGGGGTCTCCAGCGCGTAGCCGACCCCGTGGACCGTACGGATCCGCTCGGCGCCGATCTTCCGGCGGAGCGCCTTGATGTGGCTGTCCACGGTCCGGGTCCCGGAGGCGTCCGCCCAGTCCCACACCTCCGCGAGCAGCTGCTCGCGGGAGAGGACGGCGCGCGGGGTGTTCGCCAGACAGACCAGCAGGTCGAACTCGGTCGGCGTCAGGTGCACGTCCGTGCCGCGCACCCGCACCCGCCGCTGCGCGTGGTCGATCTCCAGCTCGCCCAGGCGCAGGATGCCGGTGCGCGGCGTGTGCGCGGCGAGCGCCGCCCGCTCCACCCGGCGCAGCAGCACGTGCACCCGCGCCGCCAGCTCCCGCATCGAGAACGGCTTGGTCATGTAGTCGTCCGCGCCCACGCCCAGGCCGACCAGCATGTCGGTCTCGTCGTCGCGCGCGGTGAGCATCAGCACGGGCACCGGCCGCTGCGCCTGCACCCGGCGGCAGACCTCCAGGCCGTCGAAGCCCGGCAGCATCACGTCCAGGACCAGCAGGTCAGGCTGCCAGGCCTCGGCCGCGTCCACGGCGGCCGGGCCGTCGCCCGCGGTCCGCACCTGGAAACCCTCGGCCCGCAGCCGGGCCGCGATGGCGTCGACGATGGTCCGGTCGTCCTCGACGACGAGCACCCGGCGCTGTGCCCCGGCGGAGGCTGCGGCACCGTTCGGGCCGATGTGTGTCTGCTCCATGCGCCCCGCCCCTAGCGTCTTCCGTTGGCCTGCATCTCCACACAGTCCTGCGGCTGTGGCAAGCAGAGTACGGGCAGGTGGCAGGGGACGGCTACGCGGCACGGAGCGCGAGGTGGACTACGTCCGGGACGCCCCGGGCAACGGCGATCTCTTCGGTTCTTACCCCTTCGAACCCGGCATTCCGGAGCGCCTCTTCGAACGCCTCCGACGGCCGCGCCGACCACACGGCCAGCACGCCGCCGGGCGCCAGCCGGTCGTGGCAGGCCCGCAGCCCGGCGGGGGAGTAGAGGCCGCCGTTGTCCTCGGTGACGGTCCAGCCGGGGCCGTTGTCGATGTCCAGACACAGCGCGTCGTACGTGACCGGCGCCGTCTGTACGTACGCGACCAGGTCCGCGTGCACGATCTCCGTACGCGGGTCCGCGAGCGCCGGGCCCGAGAACGCGGCCAGCGGTCCGCCCCGGTGCCAGCCGATCACCGCCGCCTCGCGCTCCACCACGGCGATCCGCCCCCAGCGCGGCTCCCCGGCCGCCCGCGCCAGCGAGAAGCCGACGCCCAGGCCGCCGATCAGCACCGCCGGATCCCGCCGCCCGGCGGGCAGGGCGGCCAGCGCCGCGTCGACCAGGAGGCGCTCCGAGCGCCCGTCCGAGGTGTCCATCAGGAAGCAGCCGTTCGCGATGATCTCGTAGATCCCACCCCTCCGGCGCAGTACGACCTCGCCGTGGGGGCCCTCGCGGCGGTCCACGGTGACGGGCGACTCGTAACGGACATCCTGGTCGGTCATGGCGAGGCCTCCGTAGGTCGGGGAGCCCGGCGGACGCAGCGGACGGATCTTCGGTTGAGGCCCGTGACGGGAGTCACGGGCAGAGGTTGATTTGCCGGGCCACTGGGACCTTAATGTTCACAGTGAGGGCGGAGCGTGAGGCATAGGGCACGACCGCCCGCGATCCGTCGCGCAGCCGCCGGAAAGGGGCCTGGCCGAGTGACTGTGGTTGACCCCGGGGAGCGGACGACCGAGGACGCCGCTCCGGGCGGCATGCCCGGCCCTCTGCCGGCCCAGCGCGAGCCGGTCGAGGGCGTGCCCGCCCCGCCGCCCCGGACGCGGCGGCGGATCTCCCCGCTCGCGTGGGCGCGGCGCGTGCTGCCGACACCGACCGGCACGCCGTTCACCTTCGTCTACGGACTCGTGCTGCTCGGCACCGCGCTCTACGCCGACCTCGGCGACGAGGCCACCGTCAACCAGCTCCTGCGCGACTCCAGCACCGACGCCGCCCACCTCGCGGATCAGCCCCTCGTCGTCCTCGTCGCCAGCGCCCTGTGGGTGGCGGGCGGCCTCTACTCCCTGTACGGGCTCTTCTTCGCCCTCGTCCTCAGCGCCCTCGAACGCCGCATCGGCCCCGCCCGCGCGGCCGGCGTCTTCCTCCTCGGCCACGTCCTGGCCACCCTCGCCACCGAGCTCCCCGTGGCCGGCGCGGTGGCGGCCGGCCGCCTCCCGGAGGCGTCACTGCACCGGCTGGACTACGGCATCAGCTTCGGCGTGATGGCCTGCATCGGCGCGCTGTCCGGCCTGCTGCGCCGGCCGGCGGGCTGGACGCTGCTCGGCTTCGCGGCGCTCATGTGCGCGCAGGACTTGATCGACTTCGCGGACCCCCTGGCGAGCTGGGGCCATCCCATAGCGCTGCTCACCGGGATGGCCTGTGGCCCTTTCATCCGCGACACCCGCCGCCCGCCCGAGGCCTGACCCGGGGTGCGCAATTCCAGCCCGTGGGGGCACCTCCCAGCGGTAGCTGGGGGAGTTTGAGGACAGCGCGCGAAGCGTGCTCCCGCCGCAAGCGGCAACGGCCCGGCGCCCAGCCGATCGCTCAGAGCGAACACGTACCCGGGAACACCCGCGGAGCGCCACGCATTGAGTCGACATAGCTCAACTTGCCTGCCGAAGGGGAGATCATGGCTTTCACGTCCACACCGCTCACCCTGCCCGTCCTGCCCCTGGAAGACGAGGTCGTGCTGCCCGGCATGGTCGTCCCCCTCGACCTCTCCGACGGCGAAGTGCGCGCCGCCGTGGAAGCCGCGCAGGCCGCCGCCGGAGACGGCAAGCCGCAGGTGCTGCTCGTGCCGCGCGTCGAGGGTTCGTACGCGGGCACCGGCACGCTCGGCCGCGTGGAGCAGGTCGGCCGGCTCTCCGACGGCGACCCCGGCGCGCTCATCCGAGGGCTGGGGCGCGTCCGGATCGGGGCCGGTACGACGGGGCCCGGCGCCGCGCTGTGGGTCGAGGGCACCCGGATCGAGGAGATCACCCCCGACCCCCTGCCCGGCGCGGTCACCGAGCTGATGAAGGAGTACAAGGCGCTCGCCACCAGCTGGCTGCGCAAGCGCGGCGCCTGGCAGGTCGTGGACCGCGTCCAGCAGATCGACGACGTGGCCCAGCTCGCCGACAACTCCGGCTACTCCCCGTTCCTCACCGTCGCCCAGCGCGTCGAGCTGCTGGAGACCGCCGACCCGGTGGCCCGGCTGAAGCTCGCCGTGGGCTGGCTCGGTGAGCACCTCGCCGAGCAGGACGTCGCCGAGTCGATCGCCAAGGACGTGCAGGAGGGCGTCGACAAGCAGCAGCGCGAGTTCCTGCTCCGCCGCCAGCTGGAGGCCGTCCGCAAGGAGCTCGCCGAGCTCAATGGCGACCCCGAGAGCGAGCCGGACGACTACCGCGCCCGCGTCGAGGCCGCCGACCTGCCGGAAAAGGTCCGCGAGGCCGCGCTCAAGGAGGTCGAGAAGCTGGAGCGGGCCTCCGACCAGAGCCCCGAGGGCGGCTGGATCCGCACCTGGCTCGACACGGTCCTGGAGCTCCCCTGGAACGAGCGCACCGAGGACGCGTACGACATCCCCGGCGCCAAGGCCGTCCTCGACGCGGACCACGCGGGCCTGGAGGACGTGAAGGAGCGGATCACCGAATACCTGGCGGTGCGCAAGCGGCGCGCCGACCGGGGGCTGGGCGTGATCGGCGGGCGGCGCGGGGGCGCGGTGCTCGCGCTCGTCGGTCCGCCCGGCGTCGGGAAGACCTCGCTGGGGGAGAGCGTCGCCCGCGCGATGGGCCGCAAGTTCGTCCGCGTCGCCCTGGGCGGCGTGCGCGACGAGGCGGAGATCCGCGGCCACCGGCGCACGTACGTAGGCGCGCTGCCCGGCCGGATCGTGCGGGCGGTCAAGGAAGCGGGCTCGATGAACCCGGTCGTCCTCCTGGACGAGATCGACAAGGTCGGCTCGGACTTCCGCGGCGACCCGGCGGCGGCCCTCCTGGAGGTCCTGGACCCGGCGCAGAACCACACCTTCCGCGATCACTACCTGGAGGTCGAACTCGACCTCTCGGACGTCGTCTTCCTCGCCACGGCCAATGTCCTTGACTCCATCCCGGAGGCCCTCCTGGACCGCATGGAGCTCGTCCGCCTCGACGGCTACACCGAGGACGAGAAGGTCGTCATCGCCCGCGACCACCTGCTGCCCCGGCAGCTGGAGCGCGCGGGCCTGGCGGCCGACGAGGTGACCCTGGAGGACGGGGCGCTGCGCACGCTGGCCGGCGAGTACACCCGCGAGGCGGGCGTACGCACCCTGGAGCGCGCCCTCGCCCGGCTGCTGCGCAAGGTGGCCGCCCAGCACGAACTCGGCGAGCGCGAGCTGCCGGTGACCCTCGGCGCGGACGACCTGCGCGCCCTGATCGGCCGCCCGCACCACACGCCGGAGTCCGCGCAGGACCCGGCCGAGCGGCGCACGGCCGTGCCCGGCGTGGCGACCGGCCTCGCGGTGACCGGGGCGGGCGGCGACGTGCTCTTCGTCGAGGCGTCGCTGGCCGACCCGGAGACCGGCGGCGCGGGCCTGACCCTGACCGGCCAACTGGGCGACGTGATGAAGGAGTCCGCGCAGATCGCGCTCTCCTTCCTCCGCTCCCACGGCGCCGAACTGGAGCTCCCGGTCGGCGACTTCAAGGAGCGCGGCGTCCACCTCCACGTCCCCGCGGGCGCGGTCCCCAAGGACGGCCCGAGCGCGGGCGTGACGATGACGACCGCGCTGGCCTCCCTGCTGTCCGGCCGCCAGGTCCGCCCCGACGTGGCGATGACCGGCGAGGTCTCACTGACCGGCCGCGTGCTCCCCGTAGGCGGCGTGAAGCAGAAACTGCTGGCGGCCCACCGCGCCGGGGTCACCACGGTCGTCATCCCCAAGCGCAACGAACCCGACCTGGACGACGTCCCGCAGGAGATCCTCTCCAAGCTCGAAGTCCACCCGGTGGCCGACGTCCGCCAGGTCCTGGAACTGGCCCTCCAGCCGGCGTCGTCACAGGTGGCGATGGCGGCGTAGCGCCCACCGGCAACACGAGGAGAGGCTCCTGCCCCCGTGCGGGAGCCTCTCCTCATGCCGGGGTCAGCAGACCTTCACGTACCAGACCGGGTGCCAGTTGCCGTGCGCGTCGTACGAGCCGTTGCCCACCTGGGCCGGTGGCGTCGAGTAGACGAGGTGTTTGCTCTTGTTGTACATCCTGGCCACGGTGCCCTCGGACTGGTTGTTCCACCACGAGCCGCCGCTGTTCCAGCCGTTCGGGATCTCCCAGTAGATGTTGCAGCTGGAGTGCTGCCACACCGTGCCCTCGTAGTTCGCCTTCGGCCAGCCGCAGAAGTTGAGGTAATTGCAGTCGGCCGCGCTCGTCGGATGCGTGGTGGTGCGCAGGTCGCGGGCGTATTTCTCGCCCGGTACGGCGACGAGCACGAAGCCGCCCCGCACATCGACCCTGTTGGCCGAGACCTGCTTGCCGCCCGTCTGGGCGACGTAGCGGTCCACGTCCTTCTGGAGCGCGACGGACTGCGCGCCGGTCAGCCCGGCGTGCTCCGCCTGCGCCGCGTAGCGGCCGCCCTCGGCCGCGGTGGCGTGCGCCGCCCCGAGCCCCGCGGTGAGCGCGAGCGCCATGCACGCGGGTACGGCGAGCAGGCTTTTCGTTCTGATGTGGTGGGTGGTCACGGTGTTTCCTCCCCCTCGTAAGTCGCGGGCATGTCCATGCCCGCGAGCCCGAGTCTGGCGGCCGGGCGGCGGCGTGGATTGTAGGAAAGCGACCGATTTCCCGCCTCGGTTCCGGCCCGTACGGACGTACGGTGAAGCGGATGTCATAGGCACGCGCCGGGTGGGGGAGCCGTGGCCGCGATACAGCAACTGGTCCGCAGCGCACCGGCCGCCGCCGAGCTGCGCGGATCCGTCCTGGGCTACCGCGGCTTCCACTTCGGGGTCCGCGGCCCGCGCCGCCGGCTCGTGGTGCCCGACGGCGTGGTGAAGGTGATGCTCGGCTTCGGCGCCCCGCTCGACATGGTCGACGCGGTCGAACCGCGCGCCGTGACCACGGCCACCTCCCTCGTCAACGGCCTGCGCACCACCGCGACCATCGGTGTGCACCGCGGACTGCTGCACGGCGTCACGGTCCTGCTGTCCCCTCCGGCGGCCTACCGCCTCTTCGCCGTCCCCATGGCCGAGTGGGCCCACCTCACGCTCGACCCCGGCGACCTCCTCGGTCACGGCCTCGGACACCTCACCGAACGGCTCGCCGAATGCCCCGACTGGCCCACCCGCTTCGCCCTGCTCGACCACGCCCTGGCCACCCGGCTGCGCACCGGCCCGCAATGCCTCCCCGAAGTGGCCTGGGCCTGGCGCGAGTTACGGCGCACGGACGGCCGGATCCGCATCGACGACCTCGCCGCCGGTACGGGCTGGAGCCGCCGCCACCTCGAACGCCGCTTCCGCGAACAGCTCGGCCCCACGCCCAAGGGCGCCGCACAGGTGCTGCGCCTCCAGGCGGCTCTGCGGTTGAAGCGGTCGGGCATGTCCTGGACGCGGGCGGCGACGGGGGCGGGCTTCCATGACCAGGCCCACTTCTCGCATACGTTCGGCACGATGATCGGCTGCACGCCGGGTCGTTTTCACGACGGCCGCGCGTCGGGGACGCCGGATGATCCGCTGGACTTTCTTCCGGAGCAGGTCACGAGCATTTTGCTGGCGCGCTGAGGGGTGTGCCTTCTGCTGGGTGCGGGTTCGTTGCCGGGTGCGGCTTGTCGACGCCTGCGGCGGGCGTCCTCAAGCGCCGGCCGGGCTGGTTTTGGCTGGCCTTCGTTGTCGGGTGCGGGGCCGTGCCGCTCCGGGGGTGGGGGCACCTCCCAGCGGTAGCTGGGGGAGGGACTGCTTCGCTTTACGTCCCGCACTCCCCCTGCGCGTCCCGCCCCCTCCCGCCACCCCCAGCCCGGCCGGGCGATCCGTCGAGGAGACCGCGGCACCCGGCCTGTTCCTCAGCGGACTGGCCAGGGGCAGGGCAGGCGAGCCCGACCCGATCGTGCTGAGGACGCTCTCGCGCGTGCTGCGGATGAACCGGCCGTCGAACTGGCCCGCCGTGGCAAGCCTTTCTCCGAGATCGCGTTCGCGGTGGGCTACGCCGACCAGGCCCACCTCAGCAGGGAGGTGAAGGCGCTGGCAGGCGTGCCGTTGAGCGAGTTCAGACCGGCGCGCTGAACAGATCGACCGGATTCCCGTCGGGGTCCAGGAGAATGCCGAGGCCGAGGTCACGGTAGAAGGCCAGTGAGCGCGCCATGTCGGCGACGACCAGCTCGAAAACTTCGATGCGAATACCCATGCCGGAAACGTAGGCGGGGCCGGTGCGCGGCTTCTTGAACGAATCGGACACGCTCCGGGACCAGTCGCATCAGAGCGGGTTGAGGCGGGCCTTGAGCAGGCAGAACTCATTGCCTTCGGGGTCGGCCAGGACATGCCACTGCTCTTCCCCCGTCTGGCCGATGTCGGCCGGGCGCGCACCGAGCCCCAGAAGGCGTTCGAGCTCGGCGTCCTGATCGCGGTCGGTGGCGTTGACATCGATGTGCAGCCGGGTTTTCCCCGGCTCCGGCTCATCCCTGCGACTGAGGATGATCGTCGGCTGCGGACCACCGAACCCTTCGCGCGGCCCGATCTCCACCATCTCGGCGCCCTCGCGGTCGAGCACGACGAAGTCCAGAACCTCGCACCAGAACCGCGCCAGCACCTCGGGGTCGCGACAACCGAGTACGAGTTCACTGATACGATATGCCATGACGAAACCTGCTCTCAGCCTGGGAACTGCCGTGACCGTACCGGACGAGACGGGAACGGGCGAGATAATTTCAGGGGCGACCCTGTCCGGGCAGCAGGGCAAGGCTGGTGCCCGACGGCGCGGTGAAGGTGATGCTCGGCTTCGGCGCGGCGACCTCCTCGGCCACGCCCTGGCCGCCCGGCTGCGCAGCGGCCCGCGATGTCTCCCCGAAGTGGCCTGGGCATGGGGCGAGTTACGGCCCGCCACCGGAACCGGCCCGCTGTTCGGCGGCGCCGGTTCCGGCGGGCGATCACGGGGCGCCGACCGGGCGGGCCCGGTTACTTGCCGCCAGTGCCTTCGCGGCCGGAGAGGTTCTCCAGGAATTCGTGAGTCTTGTCCTCGCCGGGGAAGAGAACCTGGATGCCGAGGGGCAGGGGTGAGCCCGGGTCGATGGTCTTTTTCGAGTCGGAGTTCCGGAGTTTCACCGTGCCCTTGTCCCCGCGCTCGACCACCTCAAAGGCGAATGTCCGCGCCCAGTCCGGATCCACCGTGGTGTTCGGCGGCACCTGGAACATGACCGTCCATGTGGTGATCCTGGTTCGCTTGGCTCGCACGGTCAGAGTGAAGGAATAGATCTGCGGATCCTTGTCCCATACCTTCTTCCAGTGGCTCCCGAATTTCTGGTCGACCTTCAGGTTCGGGTCGGTGGCGGTGAAGCGCACCGTCGCAGGCGCGGAAACTTCGGATCCCCGGCGGGCGACGGCCTGAACGGTGTGCGCGCGTTCGGCCCAGTCCTCGATCGGGGTGTACGTCCATGCGGTCCCGCTCAACCGGGGGGTGTCGAGCTCGCTGCCTCCCTCGGAGAGAGTGACTGCGTCGACCCCTTCGGCCACCGTGCCCCGGATGACCTGCCGCAGGTCGACCGTCGCACCGTCCAGCGGCGCCGTGATCACCGGAGGTGCGAGCGCGGCGAGCGAGAAGCGCACGGTCGCGGGAAGGGAATCCCTCTTTCCCTTATGGGCCACCGCGAGGATGGTGTGGTTGCCCACGGACCAGTTTTTGGTCGGGGTGTACGTCCAGCTGCTTCCTTGCAATACCGCGGAGCCGAGCGGAATCCGGGATCCGCTGACCTCCTCGAACAGCTCGACCTTGTCCACCCCTTCGGCCACCGTCCCCCGGATGACCTGACGCGGCGTGCCCGGCGCCTTGTCCCGCGGTTCCGTGATCACCGGTGGGGCGACAACCGGGATCTTGTCGACCATTCCCGCCGCATTCAACACCTCCAAGTCACCCACAGGCAGCGGTGTATCGCTCAGCCTGCGCGATGTGCCGATGGACTCTTTGGTGGCCGGCTTGCTCTTGGTCGATGCCGTGAGGTCCAGGACGTTCGCGTTGCCCTTGGAGTCGATGGCGTAGAAATTGCCGCTCTCATCGAAGAACACGGCGGAATACGACTTCCGGCCACCGCTGGAGCTCTGTTCCGCGGGCGGGAAGACCGCCCTCTTCAGTACGACCTTGGCCGGGGACCGGGAGAAGTCCATGTGGAGCAGGTCGCCGTTGTCGCCCTCCACCGCGTACAGGCGGCCGTCGTTGGGGTGGTACGACCAGTCGTCCCAGCGTCCCGCACCAGCCGGATTGAGGGCGGTCGCCGCTTTGCTGCCCAGGTTGATCTCGTACGCGGGGTCGGCCGGGCCGGCGCAGACGATGAGCGTCGATCCGTCGGGCTTCACATCTCCGCAGAACCAGGTCCCCGTCACCCTCAACCCGGCTACGTGCTGTGCGCTGGGCGCGCCCCCCTCGGGATTGACGGTCACGAGATCCTGGCCGCTCATCGCGTACAGCTTGCCGTCCCGCTCGCCCATCGCGGCGTAATAGCCCTTGTACGCCGGGACCTTGTCGACCAGGGCGATATCCCAGTCGACCGGGTCGAACCGGTAGAGCCGTGTTTGCTGCCTGCCCACTGCGAGATATACGTACTTTCGAGCCATGTCGGTCCCCCTTTTTGGGCGCGGCGGAATGCCATCCGGGTGCAATGGTGGAATTCCGCGCGATACGCGAACGGTGCGAACCCACCCAAGTCTCCTCAGCCGTCTTCGGGTCACAAGAGGGGGAATTCGCCACGCGATCAGGGAGGCAGGATCATGTAAGTGCGCCGCGAGTGACGCCATAGGGGGCACATACGCACGGTCGGGAACCCGGGCCCGGCGCCGAGGGAAGCTGTTGACGGTCCGGTCGGTCCAGCGCTGCACTGCGGAAGCGTGGGAGCCCTGCCCGCCGCATGCCTGCTCACTGCCGATCGGCCCGATTTGGAGGCGGACGGCCAAGTCCTGGCGGAACTGCGCCTGTTGCCAGGAGACGATGTTCGGGGTACAGACACTCCAGATGCCACGAGCACCGCCGGCATGTGATGCCCCTTCGAACCTCAGTACCCCGCTACCACCGCCGTCGTCCTGGCCGTACTGCTGACCACACGCTCCGGCTGCATCGGTTCTCAGTCGAGCCGTTCGACCACTCACGACCGCACGTCTCATCGGGCACGCCCTAACCGAGAGGGCAGCTCAGCTCAGACTCCGCTCGATTCGGGGAGCACGTCACCAGGGCCAGCGACAGGAATATCGGCTGCCCCAGGTAGAACCCGTGGGACAGGTCACCGCCCCGCCCCAGCTGCTCGGCGGCCGAGGCGACGAGTAACGCCAACCGCGCCGGGTCCCTGTCCTGTTTGGATGTGATGGGCCGGGCCGGAACGCTCCGGGGTAACGCGGGGCTGCTTCGCTTTACGACCCGCGTCATCCCTCCACGTCCCGACCCCTCACGCCGGTGGACGGCATCGACCCCGGAGGGGGCCGAGCCATGGTGCGCGAGCCTAGCCAGATGAGGGCACTTTCCAGAGGGAGGTGGCCCGACGGTGAGCTACGACATCAGGCCGCCATCGGCAGGTCCATCGCGTGAACCTCTGCCAGGTAGGCAGCTTCCTCCTCGGTCGTAGCGATGACGGTGCCTCCAGCCCGTTCCACCATGGCGACACAGATGGGAAGAACGCCGTCCAGGAGACGCCACATGTAAGGGTGAACGCTCTCGGTCCGGACACTCAGCATCCGTCGAACGAGGCTGCTGAACGCGGACAAGTCGATGTCGTAGAGGTCCTCGCTCACCGCGTCGAGCCCCGTGGGCTGCTCCAGTACATCTGCTGTGGCTCGAAGCATCCCAATGTAGAGCTGCCCTACCCGATTTGTGGGGCTCCAGATGGTTTCATCTCCGAGTTCGAACATGTAGCTCATGACGGCCACCTTAGACGGATTTCGATGTTCGGGAATTCGGCCCGGAGTTCGCGTACCCGTTGCTCCACGGGGCCACGAAGGGCTGGGTTCACGCCTGACTCGGTGAAGGCGAGCCCGATCGGAGCGTCCTCGTATCCCTTGATGTATTGGCGTGCTTCGATGTAGCTGCGGAGCTTCTTCTCCACCTGCTTGTCGACCCACTTGTCGACATCATCGATGCGGGGGAAGGTCGCAGTCTTCTCCTCCCACAGGACGCCGTCCTGGATACGGTCGATGTCCGTGATGGTGCGACTGACGTCGGTGGGTACGTCGATATTGACCTCGCCGTCCCCTTCCTTCAAGTGGTACTTGCCGTCCGACCCCAGAAACGGTCGCTTCTTGTCGGTGAAGGTCACGTCGCATCCACCTGATTGAGCAGATGCAGTTACTGACCGAGACTTCGTCAGCCTCAGGCATGTGTCAGGCTTGGGGTCTGGCTTGGGCTGCGGCTCCTTCTTCGCAGCGTCGATGACCTTACGGAGCCGTTCCACGGTCCGTTTGCCCCAAGAGGCCTTCTGGAAGAACTGCCCGATACGGCTGCCGATTATCACAACAGCCTTGCTCACGGGGCCAATCTTCATGATGACGGCTGCCCAGCCGGCGACGCTGATCACGGCCCAGATGCAGCTCTCGAAGTCGCCCTTCGCAAGACAGCGCCTGACATCATTTACGCCAACTACCTCAAGCAGGACGTTGGCTCCGTTGGCCTTGATCCAGTCGATGATGTCGGCATCCATGGCGGCGCGGGCTGCGCGGAAGTCGTCTACGCAAGTTTGGCCACAGGCCTTGAGCAGAATTGCCTCGTCGTCAGCAGTCGGTGGCGCACCCGAGTCCCCAGTGGTGCCGCGGTTCCCGGCATCCATCGCGGCTTTACGTGCAGCTTCTTCCCGGGCACGCTCCTCTGCCTCTGCACGGGAGGCCGCTTCATCAGCCTCCTTCGCATCGTTACGAGCGTTCGCGGCTGCTGTCTCCGCTGCCGTGGCATTGCGGTCCGCACGGCCGGCCACCTCACCTGCTGAGATGGCGTCCTTGTCCGCGCTGTCCGCAGCCTTCCTGGCGCTGCCGGCGTCCTTCTCGGCGTCGGTGGCGCTGCGGCGTGCTGCGGCGGCATCGGCTTCTGCGCCACCTGCGGCTGCGTCAGCGGTCAGAGCGTCTGTTCTGGCCTGCACGTCGTAGTTCTGGGTGTTGGTGTCGGCTTTCTGTGCCGCTGTTGCGGCGTCGGCGGCCTGGGCGGCGTAGGTCCGGGCATCTGTGAGGGACTGTGCTGCCTTCCCGGCGTCCTCAGCCGCGTTCGCTATTGCCTCGGCCGCGACCTTGGCGTCTTTGTCGGCCTTGGCGGCGAGCTCTCTCGCTTCCTTGGCGGCGCGTGCCGCCTCGTCCGCCTTGGCCTTGGCTGCTGCGGCTTGCTGCTGGGAGAGGGTTTTGGAGGTCTGTCCGATGAGAACGGCCAGACCTGCCGAACTGTCGAATTCCCGGTACGGACTGCCGAGACCGATGGCTATGTTGGCCGGCTTGATCACTTCGGCGGCGGAGTCGCGGGCGGCCGCTGCGGCTGACGCGGTCGCATAGGCATGGCCAGTCGCTTCGGCGCTGGATGCCTGGGCTTTGCCTGCCTCGGCGCGTGAGGCGGTGGCTTCCTTACGGGCGGTGCCGGCGGCTTCCGCTGCTTTCTTGGCCAGCTTCTCAGCTTCTCGGACGTTGCCCGCCGCGTGTTCGGAAGCTTCGATGGCTTCGGCGGCCGCAGCGTGGGCGGTGAGTACGGCTGCGCCGGTCACAGCGGCATCCGCTGCCGCCCCGTCAGCCGCCGCACGGGCCCGCTTCGCCGAACCTCCGGCCTTGGTCGCGGCTTCGCGTGCCCCGATCGCGGCCGCGGAGGCATCATCAGCCGCCGAACGCGCCTTGGCGGATGCATCGGCGGCCTGTGCAGCCTCGGACTTGGCGTCGTCGGCAGCGCTTCTGGCATCCTTCGCATCTGCTGTTCCGTCAGCGGCTGCAGCGATGGCTTCCAAGGCCTTGGCCCGCGACGCGGTACTGTCCTTCCTCCGTTCTGCCGCGACCGCCGCGTCACGCGCCAGAGCAGCCCTGTTCTCGGCCTCCTCGGCGGCGTCGGACTTCTCGGACGCGGTCTTTCCCGCGGCTTGGGCACCGTTGAGTGCGGACGCTGCACGCTCCTTCTGTTCCTGTGCCCGCTTGTCGGCCTCAGCGGCCTTCGCCCGCTGGGCGTCCGCCTCCGAGCGGTACTTGGCAGCGTTCTTCTGTTCCTGCTCTGCGGTGACCCGCTTCTCCCGCGCGTCATCGGCTGCCTTGCGCGCCGTCTCCTCTGCAGCCTCTGCCCTGGCCTTGGCCGCCGTGGCCCTACCAGCCTGGGAGTGCGCGTCCTCGGCTTGCTTGGCAGCACCCTTGGCGGCGGCCTTGGCTTGAGCGGCTGCTTCAACGGCGGCCGCGCGGTGATACTCGGCTTGGAGTGCGTGAGTCTGGGTCTCGGCCAGTGCGGCGAGCGTCCTGGTGTCGCCGCCCGTTGCGCTCAAGGCATTCGAGGCGGTCTTGGCTGCTTTTGCAGCTGCTTCCGTCGCAGCCGCGGTCGCTTTGGCGACCTGAGCAGACTGCTGGGCGTAGGCGAGGCCGCGCCCCTGCGGGGCACCAGCGGCGTCGGCTATCTTTCCGGCCTCCGCCTGCGCGTCGTTCACCCTGCCGACCGCTGCTTTTGCCGCTCCGGCGGCTTTCTCAGCGTTCGCAACACGGATGGAAGCGGCGACCTGCATGGCCGACATCCGCGCATCGACCGAGGCCCAAAGATTTTTATCCTTAGGCCCTGTGCTGGGATCGCTCTTCTTTCTCTCTAGCCAGAATTTCTTCCAAGTGAGAAGCGCGTCCATCATCCACGCGTCGCCGACTAGCGTGACCATCTCGTCAGTAGCGGTTTGCAGGCTCTTGGTTGCTTCGGCTTCTGCTGATACGATACTGGCCCGATATGGGGCCTGCGCTGAGAGTTCGGCTTTCCATTCTCCCAGGGCTCTTTCGATCACCGAATCGAAGGTTGTCTTGTCCGGGTCCAGCGGGTTTTTGTGGTCACACTGTGCCCAGCGGGCTTTGAGAGATTCAACCTCGGTGCGAAATTCCACCGACCCTTCCGCGGGCGGCGATTTGAGGTACCCGCCATATTCGATGAACCGGCGGTGGTCGTCTGCGCTCTCAGGAGCGAACCACTGCGCCTTCTGCTGCCCGTCGCTATCGAACGACTTGATGATATCCCCGACGAGTTTCTTTGCCTCCCGAGTCGGCTGCGGCGTCGGATTGTACGCAGGAACTTGAATGCCTATGGGGTCGTTGAGGTAGCGGGCTATCGCCTCGCCAAACTCCGGCGGGTGGAAGAGATCCTCCTCTCCCCAATAATCCATTGCGAAGGGATGGATGCTCCGCTCCCACGCGTCACGCCTGTCGCGCCAACTGCGCGTCAGAGCAGCCTGAGAGTCGCTATCCCGCTGAGCTGCCTCGCCTACTGGGCCAAGGCCAAAATGACTCTTATGCACCGCATCGTGCAGGTCATCGTCGGGACCGTCCCAAACCTTTTGGGCCGCCAGCTTGGCTTCGGGGCCTCTGGCGTTCGAAACGATCCCGAGCAGGCACCGGTCCTCTCGCGCTTGGGTTCCCAGGAGCGATCTTCCAAACCACGCATCGTCATTGTTTCCGTCATGACGGGGGCTTTGGGCGCTTACCAGGGCAGCAGGGGCGGCTTGGGCAGTGACTGTCAGCGTCAGTGACGCTACTGTTGCGAGCGTCAGCCACTGTAAGGAAGAAGACAGGGCTCTCCTCGGTCTCACCATGCTGGCTGAGCGTTTCTTTCGTCTCTTCCGTAGTTCACGCATGAGTGTCCCTCCAAGACGTTTGCGGAGTGATTTCAGACCCACCTGAAGGTCTAATTAGAGTCAGGTGGCGGCCTGTTCCAGTGTTTCGGCGATACGCGCCGCTTGGGTGCAGGGCTGTTCGCCGGGGATTCCGGAAGTCTCTGTGGGGGGAATGTTGCGAAACGTTGACCACTTGAGCTTTTTTGCGATCTGCATGACTGCTCAGTTCGCCGGAGCCATGCTCTTCTTGGCGAGTTGGTAAGCGGGCAGCATGCGCTCGTGCTCGGCGGTATCAAGGCCCCCGAGATACAGAACGACCACTCCTTGTGGTGTTTTCACGGCAAGGGCTCGTTCTCGCTTGGCTTCGGTCAGGCCTGGAGCGTCGTTGAGGTAGGTAACTTCGGTGGCGGGGAGAGTGCCGGCTTTGGTTTCCCTGTACTCGGGTTCCTTGGCTCGTGGCTCTGCAGCCACGAAGGATTCCAGGGCCTTACGGGCGTCCATCGCGGAAGAGGTGTCGCTCCATACGCGCATGAACCCGACGCTCCCGGCCGGCTTTGCGTCGATCTCACACACGAGCTGGACCGGCCCTTGCCGCACCGGTCCGCCTGACGCTGGACTGGAGTCCACCGAGTTCGGCTTCCAGGACTGAGCAAGACGGAACGTCACTGGGAGTTGACACGGAGATCCCTTCCCGCCGAGAGCCTCTTGCCCGTCGGCGGTTCCTGACCTGTCGCCCCAGAGGTCGCCGGATGCTCCGGCCTTGGAGGGTGCGGTCGGCTTCGAGGCCTCTGATGAGGATGTGCATCCGCTCAGTGCACCGAATGCGAATGCAACGCATACCGCAGCCCACGCTGCACCCCGAGCCCTCATGCCCCACCCCTAGAGCCGATGATCGAACAAGCTGCGCAAAATTAACGTCACAGGCTGGTGATGGTCAAGTATTTACCTACAGTAATTGATCAAGGAAAAGGCCGAATGTGGCATTGCAGCGGACTATTTGCTGGCCAGTCTCCCGGCGTCACTTTTGCGAGTTGCACACATGTGACCGCGATCTGCACAGCAGTAATCTGGCCATCGATGTGTCAAAAACTGCCACCTTGCGCACTTGTTGCTCACCTGGGTCACCGATCTCTGGCGGGCGGTCCGCGCGCTGCGGCCGTCCTTGGGTCCGCCTGGGAGCGTTCGGTGGCGAGAAAGAGCGGGTCTGAGACCGAGCCGGTACCAGATGGGAGATGCCGACGGTTGCCTGTCCTCCGCGCATGCTGCGGGCAACGCCCAGCCACGCGCGAGGTCGTAAGCACTACGGATATGACTCGGGAGGACGGCCAGGATTCGGCCCGGAGACGGGAGTTGCTCGCGAACGTGGTCGCGGCCGCCGCGGTGCGTTCAGACGGCGTACTTCTCGTGCGGGACGCCACGTTCCCACACTGACTCGAATGCCGAGGAACAGAGTTGAACCACAGCTGGGTTGTCGGTGATCTCGAACCGGGGATCGGCCCAGTCCCCGTCACCAGTGAAGATGTTGAACCGAACGAGACGGTCGTCGAACAGCCAGAAGTCGGCTCCGGGGAGCGCTACGTCGAGCGCCTTCCGTCGGGGCAGCCACCGGACCTGCTCACCTGCGGCGAGGTTCACCGAGGTTGTGGCGTGTTCGTACCTGATGTACTCGCTCACCGGCTCCGAGACGATGCGCGCCCGGCGCATGACCACACCCCGGGCGATGGTCTCGCGTACCAGCGGTACCCAGCCGGACCAGCCCTCGGACTCCGGGTCGAGATCCACCTCGCCGGTGCGCTTCCACTGCTCGAACTCCTCGGCCTCGCCGGCGACGCCGTAGCTGTCACGCATCTCCAGATGGACTGCCGTCCTGTGCGCGCTCCTGAGCAGCGTCGGGAAGTCCGGCACGTTCTGCGGCATTGCTCGCCTTCCTCAGTATCTCTAGCGGTCAGGAGGGGACCGGCGTCCAGCTGCTTGCGCTCGATTGCGTGACTATGGGCTCGGCGAGACTGGCAAGCGTCAGCCCCGGCCGGGTGCCCGAGCCGGGGCTGACGTGGTGCTGCCGGGGATCCGCGTACGGCCGGAAGGCTCCGGCCTTTATGCCTGCTATGAACTCGGCCCATGCTCTGGCGTGGACCAGTAGGGCGGGACCGTGCGGTGTCTTGGAGTCGCGGACAGGGACGAGGCTGGTGTGACCGTCGGCTATCTCGATGCATTCGCCCGAGTTGCCGCTGTACGTACTCTTCCGCCAGCGGGCGTCGCGAAGGTCGTGGGCCAGCATTCTTGCTACCTCTCAAGTGTTGTTTGCGTTACAGCTCTTGCTTGACCCGGTTGATCAGGTCGAGGCTGTCGGCAGGACTCAAGGCGGTTGATCGCAACGAGTCGAATGTGAGCGTGTACGCGCTCGTGTCCTCCGGGGTCTCCATGTAGAGAGTTCCCGTCCTGTGCTCCAGGCACACGATGTCGGAGAACGCCGGGGTGGGGAAGCTGAACAGCACGAAGGTGCCCAGGACTCCGGCGTGAGCGCCGGCGCTGAACGGCAGCACCTGTACGTCGATGTTGGGGCGCTCCGAGACTTCTTCCAGGTGCTGGAGCTGCGCCGCCATAATGCTCCGGCCACCCACCTGGGCTCGTAGAGCCGCCTCCCCTTGGATCACGCACACGCGCGGTGGGGCGTCACGGTCGAGGATTCTCTGTCGGCGCATGCGTACTTGAACCAGCTCAGTGATGCGTTCATTTGAGAGCATGCTTGGCGCTGCCTTGAGAAGAGCCCGCGCGTAGTCGGAGGTCTGCAGGAGACCGGAGACAACCATCGGTTCGAACGAGCGGATGTAGTCGGCGGTCTCTTCGTAGTCGATGTAGTCCACGTATGACGGGAGCCTGAGGCCGAGCTGCTTCGTCCAGCCTCGTTCGTTGCTCCGTCGGGCGAGATTGACCACTTCTTCCGCGTACTCCGGATCGTCGACGCCGTAGAAGCGGAGCAGATCCCGCACTTCGCCGAGGGAGATGCCGAGTCGCGCGTTCTCGACCCGGCTGATCTTCGAACGATGGCACCCGATGCGCTCGGCGGCATCCTCCGGTGACTTGCCCGCCTCTTCTCTCAGTTTGACGAGCACTGTGGCCAGACGGCGACGACGCACAGTCGGGCGTGGTTCGGACACGTCTCAACCCCCTTCACCTGCACGGAAGTCCAGACAGGCTACAGGGGGCAAAAGACCTTGGAACATGTTCCGTGCGATTGGGTTGCGCGACGCGCTGCATGCGGTAGATGCTACGGAGAGTGGTCCGCTCGATCGCTTTCGGTGATCTTGGCGGGCTTGCCACTGGGCACCCCTGTGCCCAAATTCCTGCCGTATGCAGGAGCAAGAGACCCCGGCAGCCGTGCGACCGGCCCCGGGGCGTGGCCAACCTGAAGGGACAGGTCAACATGGCGAACTTTATCTCCTACTTGCTCGAACGGGTGAGGGTGTGGTTTGCGCCGCGCACCCCTGGCCGCGGCACCTGCGCCTGCCGTGCCGTCCATGTGGCGAACGCGCCCGAGCCGCCCCTCGCTGATACACCTACCGGCATCGACGACAACCCCCATTTCATCTGGATCACTGCCCACGGAATCGACTTCCGCCCCCGGCAGCCGCGCCGCGCGGACGTGAGTCGATGACGGCCGCCGAGGGAACCGAACGCGCACCGAAAATCGGCTCGTTGGTCGTCGACGTCCGACGGAACCGCATCGGTGAAGTGATGGCCACCACCGGTGGGCGGTTGGCGTTGCGGCCACCCGCCGGTGGGCGGGAGTGGGAGGCGTTCCCCTGCGACGTCCGTCCGGCCATCGCCAGTGACGAGCTGCGGGCGAAGGTGACCGAGGTCAACGACCGGAGCAGGCGAGAGCGGGGCATGGCATGAGCGAGGCGAGCGTCGAACCCCGAACCGAGATCCCGCCCCCTCGTCGGTGTCAGGAGTGCCGGGACATCAAGCGCAAGAGGGCGCAAGCGCTTGCGGACGGCGACCGTCCGGCGGCGGCGAGAATGACCGAGGCCATGGGCGTCCACATCTGGGAGGCGCATGCGTGACGGAAGTCTGACCTGCCATCGATGAACCCTCCGGGGCGTGGCCATACGCGCCGCGCCCCGATCAGCCTCGCCACCACCGCCGCCGCCCCATGCGCCGAAGGCGCACGCGCACGCGCCCAGTAGGAGCGCTCTTCCGACTCGCATCGCGCACGCCCGGTCGCCAGTGGCCATCCGGCGACACCACGGGGGACCGCCGCTCCGCCTGCGCCTGGATCTCCAAGTAGGACTCATGGGAGGTCGCCCGATACGCCTCCTCCCAAGCCGCCAGCGCCGCCGTGACGCCCGTGCCCGCCGTGCCCCGGCGCCGCACGTGGAGCGCCAGCCACGCAAAGCCGCACAGGACCGCGGCCAGGCCGCCGAAGATTGCCAGGGGCGGCAGTAAATCGTCCATGTCTGCGAGGCTACGTGCGTCCTCCTGTCAGGGCACCCCTCGGCCAACGGGGAAAAACCGCCGCTGCGCGGACCCCGCCCTTGCTCCCGTGCTACCCGTCGGTAAATGATCAAGCGGCCGCCCCCACGACAGGAGTCCCCATGACGGAGCCGGCTGCGCCCACCGCGCCCAGCAGACGCCGCTTCCTCACCTACCTCATCGCCGCCCCGACGCTCGCCGTGGCCACTGCTCAGGCGCCTGCCCAGGCGGCCATTGCCGACATCGTCGACCTCGGCGACATCCTGATCCTGGCCGGGGCGCCCACCGCGCACATGCTCGTGCTGACCGTCGGCGAGGACGGGGGCGTGACCTTCCGGCTGCCGAGGGAAGAGGTCGGGCAGGGGCTGACGACGGCGGTTGCGATGCTGGTGGCCGAGGAGCTGGACATGCCGCTCGGGCGGGTGCGGGTCCAACTGGAGGATGCGCGGCCTGAGTTGATGTTCAGTCAGTTCACGGGCAGTTCCAACTCCGTCCGCTCGCTCTACGACCCCGTCCGGCAGACCGCGGCCGCCGCACGCTCGCGGCTCGTACGGGCCGCCGCCCGCCAGTGGGGCCTCGCGGCGGGGGCGCTCACGACCCGGGACGGGGCCGTGCACGCGCCGGACGGCCGTACCGCGCCGTACGGCACGCTCGCGGTCGCGGCCGCCGCGCGCGACCTCGGGGCGCTGACCGCCACGCCCAAGCCGGAGTCCGCGCACACGCTCGTCGGCACGCCGGCCTCGCGCATCGACGCCCGCGCGATGGTCACGGGCAAGCAGCAGTACACCCTGGACCTGGACATCCCCGGCGCGAAGCCGTGCATGGTGCGCCGTCCGCCGACCGTGGGCGGCACGGTGAAGGCCGTACGGAACGAGGCCGCCGTACGGGCCATGCCCGGGGTCCTCGGCACCTACGTGATCCCCACGGGCGTGGCCGTCGTCGCCGAGACGTTCGGGCAGGCGCTCGACGCGAAGAACGTGCTCGACGTGAGCTGGGGGCCGGGCACCGTCGACGGCCTCTCCGACGACGACGTGCGCGCCCGGCTCCGCGACGCGGCGGCCCCGCTGGTCGAACTGCCGCCGCTGACCGCGCACCTGGACGCGGAGTTCGACTTCGCGTTCGTCAGCCACGCGCCGATGGAGACTAACTCCGCGGTCGCGGACGTCCGGCCGGACCGGGCCACGATCTGGTCCGGACTGAAGGCGCCGATCATCGCCCAGCAGACCATCGCCAAGGAACTCGGCCTGCCCGTCGACAAGGTCACCGTCCATGTGGTGCAGGCGGGCGGCTCGTTCGGGCGGCGGCTGTTCTTCGACGCGGCGCTGGAGGCGGCGCAGGTGTCGAAGGCGGCCGGGCGGCCCGTACGGCTGATGTGGTCCCGCATCGACGACATGCGGCACGGCCGGATGCGGCCCGCCACCCACCACCGGCTGCGGGCCACGTACGCGCTCGGCAGGGTGCTGAGCTTCGAGCACCGGGTGGCCGCGGTGGAGACCGACTTCCGGCACGGGCTCGGCGAGATCCTCACCGCGACCGCGGCGCGGCTGCCCGGGAGCATCGGCAACGCGACGTTCGCGCAGACGCTCTTCCATACGACGGTGAAGTCGCCGTACGGCTTCGGCCTCACCACCCAGCACCTGACGGAGGTGCCGCTGCGGATGCCCACCGCCTCCTGGCGGTCCGTGTACTCGGCGAACACCCGCGGCGCCGAGGAGATCGTCGTCGACGAACTCGCGGAGCGGCTCGGGCAGGACCCGGTCGCCTTCCGGCGCGCGTCCCTCAAGAGCCCCGCCCAGCGGGCCGTCCTCGACAGGGCGGCGCGCGAGGGCGACTGGGGGCGGCCGATGCCCGCCGGGCACGCGCAGGGGATCGGCTTCCACGAGGAGTACAAGTCCCGTACGGCTTGCCTGGTCGAGATCGACGCGACCGACCCCCGGCGCCCCCGGGTCACCAAGGCGGTGATCGTGGCCGACGTCGGGAGGGCGGTCAACCCGCGGGGGCTGGAGGCGCAGCTGCTGGGCGGGCTGACGGACGCGATCTCGACGACCCTGCGGGCGGGGCTGCACCTCGACAAGGGGCTGCCGCTGGAGGGCAGCTACTCGCAGTTCCACTACGCGCGGCAGCGGGACGTGCCGACGGATGTGCGGGTGTTCGTGATGCCGGCGTCCGGAGAGCCGGGCGGGGCGGGGGAGTTGGGGGTGCCCGCGGCGGTGGGGGCGATCGCGAACGCGTACGCCCGTGCCACGGGTACGCGCCCGCGGCGCTTTCCGGTCAACTTCGACGTGGACTTCACCCCCTTCCCCCGCTGAGCCCCCACAGGAGCCCCCATGCCCACCCACCGTTTCACCGTCAACGGCCAGGCCGTCACCGTGGACGCCCCCGACGACCTGCCCCTCCTCTGGGCGCTGCGCGATCACCTGGGGATCCGCGGGCCCAAGTACGGCTGCGGCATCGACGTCTGCAAGGCGTGCACCAGCCACCTGGACGGCGAGGCCGTACGGCCCTGCGTCGTGCCCGTCTCCACCGTCGAGGGCCGCGAGGTCACCACCATCGAGGGCCTGGCCGACGGCGAGCGCCTGCACCCGGTCCAGGAGGCGTGGCTGGAGCAGGACGTCGCCCAGTGCGGCTACTGCCAGCCCGGCCAGATCATGGCGGCGGTCGCCCTGCTGAAGCGCACCAAGAACCCCACGGACGCCGACCTCGACGAGATCGCCAACGTCTGCCGCTGCGGCACGTACTTCCGCATCCGCGAGGCGATCCGGAGCGCGGCGGAGAAGATGGGGTGACCGCGATCCGGTCGTAACGGGGCAAGGCCGAAAGCCGACCGTCAAATTTCGCGCATCATTGATCAACCCCCACCCCACCGGTTGCATGTGCCACGACCGCACATGTTCCGGAAGGTATGAGGGGGAACAACCTTGCCCAAATCCAGAGCGCGTTCAGGAAGACCTGCCGCGAAGAGCGGCATAGCTGGGGCGGCGGCGCTGATGGGTGCTGCCGCCCTTGTCGTGTCCGTGGTGCCGGGGCAGGCCGTCGCCGCGGGTGGCGCGGCGGCCGCCGAGGTGATTCCGGGGAAGGGAACCTCCACCCCCTCCCTGGTCGACGGCATCCGCGAAGGCGTGCGGGCGAGCGGCAGCGCGGCCGACGCCGCGCGCGAGCACCTCGCCGACAAGCAGGACCGCTATCACATCGCCGCCCCGGGGCGCGATCTGCGGCCCGTGCAGACCGTGGGATCGGGGCGGGACGAGATCGTCCGGCTCCAGCAGAAGTACCAAGGGGTGGACGTCCTCGGCGGGCAGTACGTCGTACGGATGGAGAAGAAGGACGGCAAGCGCGTCGTCACCGGCACCTCCGGGAAGTACTTCACCGGCCTGAAGGCCGACACCAAGGCCGAGGTCGGCGAGGAGCTCGCGGTGCGCAGGGCCGTCGAGGCGACCCTGCGCGACCTCGGCGGCAAGCGGGTCGGCAAGCCCGGGGCGGCGCCCTCGCTGACCGGCGCCGCGCACGGCCTGGTGGTCGTGCCCAAGGGCCCCGGCGTCCTCACGCACCACATCACCGTGCGCGGCACCGACCCGGCCGACGGCAAGCCCGTGCTGCGCGAGGTCTACATCGACGCCAAGTCCGGCTTCCCGGTGCTGCAGTACAGCGGCATCAAGACGTTCGGAGCCGACATCAAGGGCAAGGCCCTCGCCGAGGCCTCCGCGAAGTCCGCCGTGGGCAGGAGCCCCGGCAAGGCCGACGGCGTCAGCCCCGGCATCGCGGGCTCCGGCGTGAAGTACGACGGCACCACCGTCGAACTCGGCCTGTTCAAGGACACCGCCCGCAACGAGTACGTCATGACCGACTACTCCCGGATGTGGGACTCCACCCAGAACCTGATCTCCACCTGGGACGCGCGCGGCAAGGACGTCAGCGAGACGTCCGGCGGCTGGCCCTCCGGCATCAAGGAGTTCGGCTCGCCCGGCCCGAACTTCGGCAAGGACGCCACCGAGGCCGGCGCCGTCGACGCCCACTGGGCGGCGGGCAAGGTCTACGACTACTACAAGAAGGTCCACGGCCGGAACAGCCTGGACGGCCGCGGCATGGCCATCAACTCCCTGGTCGGCGTCACCGACAGGGGCAAGGCGTACATCAACGCCTTCTGGGACGGCACCAAGATGGTGTACGGCGGGGGCGACGACGAGTACAAGACCCTCTCCGCCGACCTCGACGTGGTCGGCCACGAGATGACGCACGGCGTCGTCGAGAACTCCGCCAACCTCGTCTACGCGGGCCAGTCCGGCGCCCTCAACGAGGCGCTCGCCGACTACTTCGGCAACGCCATCGCCGTGGACGCCGCCGGCATCTCCATGGACGACCCCGACGCGGGCCTGCTCGGCGGGAACCTCTGTCGCAAGAAGTCGCCGCGCGAGTGCGCGTTCCGCGACCTCAACGACGGCAAGACGACCTCCAAGAACTTCCTGGGCGTCGGCTTCGGCACCGACAACGGCGGAGTGCACCTGAACTCCACCATCTTCTCGGGCGCGCTGTGGAACATCCGCCAGGACCTCGGCCGCACCCTGGCCGACAAGATCGCCTACAAGGCGCTCACCGAGTACATGACCCCGCTCGACGGCTTCACCGAGGGCCGCGACGCGGTGATCGCCGCCGCGAAGGCGCTCGGCGTCTCAGCGAAGGAACTGGGCACCGTCACGCGCTCGTTCAACGCCCACGGCATCGTCCCCAACTGGGAGCAGGCCCTCGGCGTCGACACCGACCTGCTCTCCGGCAAGGTCAACACCGCGGGCACCGGGGTGGGCGCGGGCGGCGGCTGGTGGGCCGCGTCGCGCTCCAACGACGACGGCTCCGAGCCGTACTCGGTCTGGGCGGGCCGCACCGACGGCACCGGCGAGAAGAAGCTGATCAGCCCCAACGACGGGCGCTACCACGCCTACCCGGCCACGGACGGCAAAACGGTGGCCTGGGTGGCGGTCGGCAAGAACGGCATGGACGTGCTGTCCCGGCCGCTCGCGGGCGGCCCGGTCAAGAAGCTCTACACCAGCGCCGGGATCAACGCGGTGCGCGTCGAGGGCGACACCGTGGTCGTCGAGGAGCAGATCGCCCTCGGTGACCGCCACGTCGGCTATCTGCGGACCGGTGACAAGACCCCGACCTGGGTGGACGACCGGCGCGCCGGGACCGACACGGCCACGGCGTCGATCAGCGGCGGCCGGATCGCCTACGCGAGGATCGCTCCCGAAGGCGGCGGCTTCCGCTCCACCACCGAGGTGCTTGACCTGAAGACCGGCAGGAAGACGGTGATGGGCCAGGTCGACACGCCGTCGGCCATCGGGCAGACCGGCATCAACGGCAAGAACGTCTTCTGGCTGGCGTACGACTTCGACGCCCAGGGCAAGGGCTCGTCCGCGGTGCGCCGCGCGAACTTCGACGGGACGGGCGTGACCGACATCAACAAGTCGAAGGGGGACCAGACGTACTTCCCCCTCGACCTGACGGCCTCGGAGAGCGCCGTGACGGTCACCTCCCTGCCGCCGGAGAGCGCCGTGAAGAACGAGGCGCTGCCGAAGCTCTTCCAGTTCGCGACGGACGGTTCGACCGACCCCACGCGGGCCCGGGTCTCCTGCAACCGCGGTGAGCAGTCGTCGGCCGCGGCGGCCGGGGGCAGGCAGGTGGTGTGGCTCGACGGCACCACCGGCTACGCCGACCTGGTCACCCGCACCCGCCCGGCGGGCTCCTGCGGCTGACCTGTGAGTTGAGGCAATGAACCGGGCCCCCGGCGCCGATGTGCGGGGGGCCCGGCGTCTTTTCCGGTGTGCCTCAGCCGTCGGCGAGCGCCTGGAGGCGGCTGTAGGCGCCGTTGAAGCGGTTGTGGTCACCGACGGTCGGGCCCGTGTCGGTGTACTGCCAGAAGGTGTGGAAGCCCCACCCCGCCGGGAGCTCGCCGACGGAGGAGCCGTAGCGCGGTGCCCAGAGCGGGTTGGCGGAGCCGAAGCCGCCGTAGTTGCCGGTGCACTGCTTCCACCAGCCCGTCGCGGTGTAGATCACCGCGTCCCGGCCGGTGCGCGCCCGGTACGTACGGAGGAAGTCCGCGATCCAGTCGGTCAGCGCGCCCGCGCCCATGCCGTAACAGACCGAGCCGTAGGGGTTGTACTCGATGTCGAGCACCCCCGGCAGCGTCCTGCCGTCACCGGACCAGCCGCCGCCGTGCGTGGCGAAGTATGTCGCCTGGTCGGCGCCGCTGGAGTTGTCGGGCAGGGCGAAGTGGTACGCGCCGCGGATCATTCCGGCGCCGTAGGAGCCGTTGTACTGCTGGGCGAAGTACGGGTTGGTGTAGCTCGTGCCCTCGGTGGCCTTGACGTACGCGAAGCGGTTGCCGCTGTTCCAGAGGGTGGACCAGGAGACGTTGCCGTTGTGGCTGCTGACGTCGACGCCCTCGACGGAGGCGGTGAGCGAGGGGGGCGGCATGACGCCCGTGGGGTGCTCGTGGCCGCGGACGGTGGAGCCGAGCCAGTCCCGCTCGGGGTGGGTGGGCCGCTTGCCGCTCGCCGTGGGGGAGGCGTGCGCGGTGCCGGGCAGGGCGACGATCAGGGCCAACAAGGCGACAAGTAAGGACAGGAGGGGCACGCGGGCGCCGACGGCCGTGGGGGGCTCGCGGCGGGCCGCAGCTGGTCTGAGCGCGGGCATGGCGGACTCCGGGGGAGACAGGGTGGGGGGAGACGCGACATTGGTGTGACCATGTCATACCCAAAATATCGAGCACGGACGCGTCGGGTATGGGGGGACGCGGTGCTGTTGTTGGTCCGATCCTGCGAAATACTGGTGGAGCTGCGGCTATGTGCCGTGGCCGACGTTGATTTTCAGCAGCCGGAAAAGCCGGAGAGGGCCCTGACGTGCACCAGACGACTCCCCCGCGTCCCGAGGACAGCAGCGGTGTGGACCAGGCGTACCTCGCGCTGGAGCGGGAGCTGGCCGTCTTCCTCCGCCGCGCCCGCGCCTCTTCCGGCGAGATGGCCCGCGCCGTCCACCCCGAACTGGAGGCGGCCGCCTACGGCCTCCTCGTCCGGCTGGAGGACGCGGGGGAGCAGCGCGCGACGGACCTCGCCGCGTACTTCGGCGTCGGCAAGGCGACCATGAGCCGGCAGCTGCGCGCCCTCGGCGACCTCGGCCTCGTCACCCGCACCCCCGACCCGGCGGACGGCCGCGCGTCCCTGGTCCGCATCACCGAGGAGGGCCGCGCGCGCTTCACGCGGGTGCGGGATGCTCGGCGGGCGCAGTACGTACGCAAGCTCGCGGACTGGGATCCGCTGGAGATCGCGGAACTGGCGCGCTTGCTTCGACAGCTGAATGTGAGCGCGGAAGGTTAGCCCCTGCTCCGGGGCTCCGCCCCGGACCCCGAAGCACGCTTCGCGCGCTGTCCTCAAACGCCGGACGGGCTGGAAA
>NZ_BAAABW010000032.1:0-14506 GCF_039521185.1 Streptomyces blastmyceticus
GGCCGCCCTCCGCGAAGGAGGGCGGCCGGAGCCTGCTGTGAGTCCGGGAGCGACTGTGCTGCGCAATTCCCGTTGGCCATGTGGTGATCACATCGTGAGGCTGTGCCACCCCGGGAGCGTTCGGTCGCTCACGCGGGGTTGAGGGGCCGTACTCGGGTGTGTGTCATGCTGCGGGCTTCTGGAGCCAGTCGGCTTCGGTGGTCCAGAACATGTGGCGTGCGCCGAGGTGGTCGTGGGCGAAGTCCGTGAACCGTTCGCGGGTGTACGGCTTGCCGGTCTGGGGGTCCTTGGCGTTGATGTCGGGTTCCTGGACGGCCATCGCGACGAGGGGAAGGGCATCTTTGTATTCGTGGAGGAACTTGTAGGAGTTCTCCATCTGGTACTTCCGGTCCGGCAGGGTGTCCGGTCCTCCGATGCCGATCTTCTTGTCCCTGGCGAGGTCGAACATCTCCTTCATGCGCTTGTGGTCGTCGTCATCCGGCAGGAAGTTGATGTACTGGATGAACTGCGTCTTGGTGAAGACCTTCTTGCCGTAGCGCATGTTGTCGATCTCGGCATCGATGTAGGACTTCGAGGTGTATTTGGTCTGATCCGTCTTGGTGTCCACCTCGACCGCGGTCTCCGGAAGGTTCACCCCGGCGAGCTTGCCGTCGAACTTCCCCGCCATCGCCTTCAGCATGGCCTGGAAGTCCGCCCGCACATCCTTGTTCCACTGCGCGGCCATGGCCCCGTGGGTGGTGGGATTGTCGGGGTTCTCATCGATCGTCGGCGCGATGCCGCCCTCGTCCTTCACGTACTGGGGGACATTGGCGTCCTTCATGGCTACGTCGAAGAACCGGTCCTGAACCTGGACGAACAGCTTCTTGTGACGTTCCTGGAGATACTTCAGGGCATTGTCCAGTCGCGCCCACTTGTACTCCCCCTTCTTCCCCTCAAGGGCCTTCCAGGGCGCCACCACCTGCACGCCGCCGATGTCCGAACGGTCAATCATGGCCTTGACCTTCGGGTTCTCGCCGGACGTGGCATCCTCGAAATCACCGAGCGACATGTACAGATTGTCCGTCACCTTGCCGTGGGACACGGCGGCGGCCCTGGCGGGGGCGGGAGCCGCGGCGGCGACCCCGGCGCCGGCCGTCAGGGCGACGGCCGTGAGGACAACAGATCCGACTGCACCGCGTTGCGTCATCATGAACGAGACGCTAGGGGAACGTTCTTAGCGAAAGATAAGACCATCCATCAATGGGTGCGGGCACCTTCGGCTTCAGGCCGGGCAGGCCGGGGAGCGGCTCCGTCCTCATGCGGTGAGGTTGCAGCCGAGGCGGGTGGGGCGCCTGAACCGGGAGGGCCACGGGACCCGGGTGGAGGTCGTCCACCCCCTCGGCCGGTCGCAGGTGCCGCGGCCGCTGCAGCGGGTGGTGGGGCACCGGACGGTGAACGTGCGCTGCTGGGACGGGATCGCTGCCTGCAGCTTCACCCCCTCTACACTCCCTCCACCCCGCCCCAGGGCCTGCGCCCGGTGCGTGACCCGGACGCGGTCGAGCTCGGCGATGACGACGACGGGGACCGGTGGACGGCCCCGGAAGCCAGGTCGGCCCCGGCGCCGTCCCACGGGGGAGGGCGCCCGGGCCGACCGCCTGACGGGCCCGCCCTCTCCGGCGCCTGGCCCCCGTTCTCGTACGTACGTCAGTCAGCAGACCTGCCGATGACCTCATGGAGGTACTGGACGGCGAGCTCCTCGGCATGGTGGCGCCGTTCAACGATCGCTCCCTCGGGATTGGACCATCGGCGGTAGAGGTCGACGGTCGCAAGGAGTGCCCGGCCGGCCTGGTGACGGTCGTAGCCGCACAGCGTCGCCTGAAGGGCACGCGCCTCGTCGGGCGCGATGGTCTCCAGATGGCGGACACCGCGGGAGGGTGCACCCACCCGGCGGGCGGCCAGTGGGCCGAGCACGCTGTCACGCAGGTAGGCGAGGAAGCCGATGGTCTCGAACAGTTCCCCGCGGCCGAGCTTCGTCGCGCCGTAGTGCACCCAGATCCAGAACCGGTCCTCGATCCACTGGAGGTCGAACGACGGATGGGCCGGCGGCTGCTGGGCGAGGGTGCCCGTCAGCAGGCCGTCGCGGTCCCACAGGATCTCCGGGTCCTCGATCCGCTCGGCGAAATCGGAAGCCCGCACGAACTTGAAGTCCACGTGCAGGAGAGGCGGCCCGACCAGCGTAATGATCACGCGCGGCTCGCCGACATGCTCCCCGGTGAACCCGGCTACCAGGGAAGTCCAGGAACCGATCAGCGCGAGCCGCTCCCGCATGACCGCGTCGTACGCCTCGTCGTCGATGGCCAGGATCAGGTCCACATCCGAGTAGACATCGGGGCGGCCGCCCACGAGCGACCCGGTGATCGCCACGCCGGCCACACGCGCATCCTGCTGGATCCGAGGCAGCGCCTCACTGAGGAACTGGCTGTGCACGGTGGGGATGTCCATCTGCTTTCCTTCCGGTCGGAGCAAAGCAGATCAAAGTAACACTCAGCCGGGCGACTGCCGCAACCGCAATTCCTCACAAACAGCCCTTTGCCCGGGCAGGATCAAAGAGAGCCGCACGGAGATCACGAAGTGCCGACTCGGTTCGCAGAACCCGTTCTCGCTCAAAGGTGGGTTCCGGGTACTTCTGAGAATCGCGTGTGACAGCGTCCACGGTTATGACGGACCCCCAAGAGGATTCCCCGGGCGACGCCGACTGTTCTGCCTCACATAAGTCAGGGCAGTCTCGATCATCTCGGGGCAACTGGGCAGGCGTCTCAGTCTTCCCGGGGCACACGGACTCGGAGGTCAGGCAGCCGATCCTGGCCTTCAACAGGGCTGGGATCGGCTGCTTCGCCCGGGGCCCGGTACCGGTGGCACCGCGACGGCCTGGCCCACGTCCTCGTGCCCGGCACGGGGACGCGGCGACCGTGCGGTGCGATCAGCGATCGTGGAGAAGGGCGACCGCTTCGGCGAAGTCGGCATGCGCGGGTTCGAAGGATCGTGCCGCGACGAGGAAAACCGACCGGTCGGTGAGGGCGCGGGCGAGGCGTGCGGGGTTGTCGGGCAGGCGGCGGGCGAGCGTCACACCCTCGTCGAAGTATGGCGTGAACCGCCCCTCGAACAGGTAGGGGCACTCGCCTTCGCGGACGGCCGCGCGGATGCCGATCCTGCGTTGGACGTCGACCAGCTCGGGCAGCCGGTCGGCCTCGCGCAGTCTCGCCGCCTCCGCTTCGAGGCCTGGCGGCATGCCGAGAAAACCGTCCCGCACGTCGCGCGACCATCCGAGCTCCGTGCCGAACGGTGGCATCGGGGACTCGGGGCTCGCGGCGGGTTCGGCTGCCCGCCCCGACAGGACGAAGAACGTCCTCCACCACCCGAGGATGCAACTCCAGTTCTTCGGCTCGCCCGTGGCCGCGAGCTCCTCCAGGACACTCAGGGCCTCTCGCCGGGCGGCCTCAGCACTCGCCCCGTCCCCGACACCGACGGTCTCCCGCATCCGGGAGAAGTGAACCAACTCCCAGGTGAGTAGCGCCAGAGCGGTGTGCTGTTCGGCTGCCTCGCGCCGGGTCTCCTCAGGGAGCTCGTGGAAGACGGCCGATGCGGTGTCGTGCAGCCCGGCGCCCTCCAGGTTCGCCGCCCACCGCACCATGTTCCAGAAGGAGTGCTCCGGGATCCCGTTGTGATGTGTGGTGGGGGTGTCACTGATAGGTACGGCATCATGTCGGGTTGGTGAAAGGGCCTGGTAGGGCCCTTCTTTTTGTTTCTGATGTCGGTGTCTTGATGCCGTGTCGGTCGGTGTCATCGTGCCGTGTCGTTCGGTGTCGGCGGGGCCGGATGTCCATAGGCGTTCACGGGGTGCTGTAGCAGGTGGAGCCTGCTGTGGGGTGGTGTTCGGTGGTGTTTCATCCGGTTGGGTGGGGCGCCTGTTTCGCTGTGGTCGCTGGCCTGTCCGATGTTTAGTGTCATGCGCATGACTGATGGTGCGGGGTGGGGTGAGGACCGGGCGCTGCTGCGCACAGCAGCGGTACGCCGTCTTCTCGCGCTACGGACGGCAGGGGAGCTGACCACGGGGCATGTACGTCTGGTCGCCCAGTCGCTCGACGTGCGCATCCGGACGGTGTGGCGGTGGCTGGCCGCCGCTCAGGAATCCGGTTCGCCTGAGCCTTCCCCGCGTCCGCGTCTTGAGATCACCGACGAGATCATCGAGGTCCTCGCGGACTGCCTGGGGAATGTGAAGCGGGCGCACGAGGAACTGGCCCGCCGGGCCCTTGCGGTGGGGGAGCGGCCGCCGGGGCTGAGCACGCTGCACGATGCGATCCGTCGGGACCTCACCCCGGGGTTCATGGCCGGGCTGCGCCAGGGTGTTCCGGCCGCCCGTGGTTTCGATCCCGCTTTCAAGCGGCCGGCGGTTCACCGGAACGAGGTGTGGGAGGCCGATCACCAGCACGCCCCGCTGCGTGTCGTGCTGCCCGACGGCTCGCTGAGCCGGGTGTGGGTGACCTGGTACGAGGACCGGGCCACCTCGATGGTGATGGGCTGGGCGGTCACCGCGTCCAGCGCGCACCGGGACTCGGTACTGGCCGCGCTGCGCTCGGCGGTCTTGACCGGCGAGGACTACGGGCCGGCCGGTGGCCTGCCCTCTCTGGTACGGATCGACGGCGGCGCGGACTTCGTGTCCAAAGCGGTCAAGGATGCCTTCGGCGCTCTCGGTGTGTCTCTTCACCGGGTGTTCAGCCCTCGTCACAAGGGTGGGGTGGAACGCCTGAACCGGACCGCGGTGACCCGGTTCTTCGCCGATCTGCCCCGTTACGCCGGGGCCCCGCTCCTTGATCACCGCCGTCGGGCCGGCGAGGATGACCCGCCGCTCACCTTCGAGGCGTTCGTCGGCCTGCTGCGTGACTGGGTCGAGCGGCACAACACCGTGGATGTCCTTCACCGTACGGGGATGACGCCGCTTGAGGCATGGCAGGCCGATACGACCCTGCTGCGCGAGGTCAGCGCGCCCGATCTGCGGGCCTACATGCTCAGCTCCGACGACCGCCCAAGGAAGATCACCAGCCATGGGGTCCAGTTCCACGGCCGGTACTACATGCCCGAGGACGGCGTGGGCCGCACCGGTACCCGGGTACGGGTGCGGTTCATGCCGCACCACGCCCATGAGATCGATCTCTACACCACTGCGGGCAACCGCTACCTCGGCAGAGCGGTCCTCGCGGACGAGGCCACCGAGGACGAGCGCCGCCAAGTCCTCAAGGCCCGCGCGGCCAGGGACCGCGAGTTGCGCCGGGTCATCAAGCGTTCGGCGGCCGGCCGCCGGGAGCGGTTCGCCGCGTCCACCCAGCCCGGCCCGCCCCGGCGGCTGCCTCGTATGACATCCGCCCAGGCAGCAAGAGAACTCAACGCCGCCGACCGTGCCCAGATCCCTGCCGTCCCTCGTCAGCGTCAGCGGGCTACCGAGCGCTACACCCCGCGCCTGGGCCCCGCCCCGGACTGGGCCGTCCCCCTGCCTCCCACACCTGACAAAGATTCCCCCAACGAGGAGAGACCGTGACGAGTGAAGTACCGCCCGAGCCGGGGGACATGGAGCCGGAGTTCTTCCTCGACGTCCCCGGCGCGCAGCTGGTGACGACCGATGTGCTGCTCCAGGTCCAGGACACGATCGCCGAGACGATCGAGGCGAGGGCGATGTCGCTGATCTACGGCGAGTCCGGTCTGGGCAAGACTTTCGCCACCCGCGCCGCGCTCAAGCGCATCGCGCCCGATTTGCTGCTGTCCCTGCAGTTCGCCCGCTCGAGGCCCGGGCCGAAGGACCTGCGTGAGGAACTCTTCCACCAGCTGCGTCTGCCCGGGAAGATGCCGGGCACTGCCACCCCCTTGTACCGGCAGCTCATGACCGCGCTGCCGCGGCGCCCGTACGTGATCGTGTGCGACGAGGCCCAGCAGTACAACCGCGCCTGCTTCGAGCTGATCCGTAACCTCTGGGACAACTGTCGAAAGCAGCGGCCGGCCGTGCTGTTCATCGGCGGTCACGAGGCCTACGACACCCTGCAGAGCGACCCGTCTCTGGCCTCCCGCCTGTGCGCCCGACGCGAGGTGAAGGCCATGTCCACCGAAGAGATGCTGCAGGTCATCCCGCTGACCCACGCCATCTGGGCCACTGCCGGTCCTGAACTCCTCGAGCACATCGACGTGCGTCACGCCGACGGCTCGATGCGTGAGTGGGCCAAGGTCACTCACTACGCTCTCAAGGGCCTCGCCCACTTCGGAACCGACCACGTCGATCAGCAGGTCGTCGACTGGGCCCTGAAGCAGTGCTGAGTCCCACCCGCCCTGCCTCCTTCGCCTGCGGGCTGCCGCCTTCCGCGCCTCACTCGTCCCATCAGCCCGGCCCTCCCGTGCACTTCCTTCCCCTGCTGCGGACCCGCACGCTGTTCACCGACGGCCTGCGTGACACGGCGCACGCCGTCGCCGACGGCTTCGCGAGCCGGTCCATGGTGTGCCTCACGGGGCTTTCCGGCATCGGAAAGACGTTCGCCGTCCGCACCGTCCTGGCCTCTCACCCGCCGTGCCGCCGTGCCCCGCTGATGCTTCCCGCACGGCCGGCTCCAGCCGATCTGCGTGCCGCTCTCCACGACGTTCTCGCCCTGCCCGGCCTCCCACCGGCCGACCCAGGCGTCGCGGACGCGCTCATCCTCAAGGCCCTGGCCCGCATACCACGGATCGTGGCGGTCGACGAGGCTCACCAGCTCTCCGACGTCTCCTTCGAGTACCTGCGCTACCTCTACGACACGCTGCCCGGCGGCCTGTGCATCGTGCTGATCGCCGGCCAGGACGGAGAACCCGTGCTGCGCGCCCAGCGGATGCTGGCCTCCCGGACCGCCGCCTGGCTGCACCTGGTCCCCCTCCACCCCCTCCACCCCCACC
Organism: Streptomyces blastmyceticus; assembly: GCF_039521185.1. Taxonomy (NCBI): domain Bacteria; kingdom Bacillati; phylum Actinomycetota; class Actinomycetes; order Kitasatosporales; family Streptomycetaceae; genus Streptomyces; species Streptomyces blastmyceticus. Next base: position 6,946 of record NZ_BAAABW010000032.1, read on the forward strand.
ACGTGCCCGGCGCGATCTCCCGTCTCCATCCCCTCTGGCAGCACACCGACCCCGAACTGCTGCGCCGCGTCGACGCACGCTTCGCCCGCGGCCGACTACGCCACTGGGCGCTGCTGACCCATCACACCCACCACGTCCTGACCCGGGCCGGCGCGCGCTCCGTCACCCCCGAGCTTCTTCAGAAGGCCACGCACCGGATCGGCCTCGTCCCGTGCCGCTGACCTTCACCCCCCACCCCTTCCACCCCGCGGACATGCCGCCCGTCACACTGATCACCGACGAGACCGATGACGTAGAACTGGCCCGTGCCGCTCACCGCTCTGCCAACCCCGCCCGCGGCCGGATTGCCGTCGACCCGACCCCCGCCACGCTCACCTCCGCGTTCCTGGCCCGCGACATCCTGGCCGCCCTCGGCCGCACCGCCTACGCCCCCACCCGCGCCCCTGTCATCACCGCGGCCCCCGCATGGCGGGCGGTCGCCTGCTGGTTCATCGTCGACGGCATCCGGGAACTGACCGTGCTGCGCGCACACCTTCTCACTCCGGAACGCGCCGAGCAGCTGTCGGTCCTGCGTGAACTGACCGGCATCCGGTTGATCCTGCTCGCCGCACCGTCCAGTGCCACCCAGGCTGCCCGTCTCGGCACCTGCCTCGCCGAGACGGGCCTGACCGACGGACTCCTCCGCCTCACCGCCGATGACGCCCGTGCCTTCTTCACCCGCTCCCTGCCCACCACCACACCCTTGTGCCCCACGTTCCCTCTGTCTGCCGCACCGGTTTCTTCTCAGCCGGGCGCAGCCCGGAGCCAGTACCGCGCCGGACAGCTCGCCGCCTGCACCTGGCTCGCCCGCCACCGCCGCGCCACCGGCCAGGTCCCCGCGCAGCGGGACCTGGAGCTGTTCCTGTCCCGGCTGACCTGCCTCAGCCCCGACCCAGCCACCACCCTGGCCCGCATCCGCGGCGCCCAGGGCGGCTTCACCGCCGAGGGCCTGCGCCTGTCCGTCCCCCATGCTCTCGCTACGGCCCAGGGACCGGGCCTGTCCACCCTGCCCTTCACCGCCCGTACCGCGCACCACATCAGCCGCGCGGTTCCAGGCCCGCCGCAACTGGCCGCACTGGCCTCACTGTTATTCACAGGAGCCCACCTGGACCGCCTCGTCCAAGCCCGCGTGGACGATATCGACCCCGACGGCAGATTCCTGGCCCTGCCCCAGCCCGAGTCCGCCGAATTCGATCACCACAACCCGCCCCCGCCCGCCTGGTACGCGGTACCGCCCAGCGCGCGCCCGTTCCTGCGCGCAGCCCGTATGTTCCGTCAGCTGGAGCAGGTGCCAGGACACTTCCACCTGTTCAGCAAATCCTTCGGCTACCGACTCGAAGCCCTCGTGAAGGACGCAGGCCACCTGATCCCCGCACTCAGCCACCTGCATCCAGGACCTGCCTGGCACCACCAGGCCCGCCTGACGCACAGGTGACCCGGCCAGCGGCCGGAGCCCCGCCTGTTCCTGGGGTCATTGTGCCGGGTGCCTGGTGCTCTTGCCCGGACAGCAGGATGCTGCGCCCAGGAACAGAGACTGCCGGGACTGCCCCCGCGTGGCCGACGGCCGCCTGGGGCGTGAGGGCGGAACCGGGACCGCACCATTTCGGAGCCCGACATGAGCAAGCTGGAAGTCCCCCAGGGCTACACCCGCGAGCAGTGGTGGGAGTACGTCAAACAAGGCCGGCGCATCATGCGCGCCAAGAGTGCCAGCAACTTCGAGCTCGGCGATCTCCTCAACGAGCTCATCGACGCCAACCCCCGCGGCCACGGCGAAGTCACCGCCACCCTCACCCTGTATGCCGCGCAGATCCGCTCCACTCTCAAGAGTCTGCGAACGTACCGGTACGTGGCGAAGGCATGGCCCATCGAGATGCGCCGCGACGATGTTCCCTGGAGCGTCCATCGCGACCTTGCCGCCGTGCCCAACCGGTTCGACCTGATCCGCGAAGAGCCCTCCGACGACCTTGATCCAGGAGGCCGCGGTCAGTGGAGCAACGATGCGGCGCTACGGGCCCGGGACTCCCTGCCCACTACGCCCCGGACTCCCGAGGAGCGGATTGGGCAGGCCAAGCGGCTGCTGCGCGCCACGGACGAGGCCGTCGAAGCGGTCAAGCAACTCGCAGAGCGCACCGAGGTCATCGACAAGGCCATGGAATCGCCGACCTTCCGCCGCGCGGTGCGCGACGCCCACTACCACCTAGGTGAACGCCTGGAAGCAGAAAACCGCAGGCAAGACGCCCCGGCGGCCCTCGCACCCCGCTCGCAGGACCCGCACCCGGGTCCCACAATGGAGTTCCAGCAGACGCCGACGGCGGTGCTGCGCATCCTGGGGCAGTGCACGAGCTTCTGCGTCGGCATGCAGAACGCGGTGGTCGCGGTTCAGGAGGAGTTACTGACCACCGAGCACCACGAGGCGGTCCTGGACAGCCTGAAGAAGGTCCGCGCGGTGTGCGACTGGTGCGAGCACGCGGTCACCACCGGACAGGCCGGCATGGACGAGGCACTTGCCCGTCTGCTCGGCGACGAGGGGAGCGGGCTGTCATGAGCTTCCCGCGCCGCTCACCGGCTGATGTGGGGCTGCAGCTGTGGGACCTGGTCGAGCGGACCGGCGATGCCGGCATGCTCCGTGAGGCGGCCCTCGCCCACATGAGCGCCCACCAGTTCGAGATCGCCAAGGTATGGGACCGCGACACCATGTGCCCGCTCAAGGGCAGGTGTTTCCTCTACGCCCTGGGCCGCTACTTCGTCTCCACCAACCCGGACCTATCGGTCCTGGCCGTCGCGCGAGAGCTCGGCCTCGTCCACCACAAAGCGGTGCGCCTGCACACCAGCGCCATCGAGCCGCTGCTCGCCGCCAAACAGACGACCGCTCAGCTGCAGGTCGTGCACACCGCGCTCAGCGACATCATCAAGGCCACCGCCCCGCTCCGAAAGGCAGGATTCTCCGCAGACCTCGCCGCCCGACTGAAGACCACCAAGTAACCCTGCACACCAGCAGCGCATCACGAACTCACAGGACCTCCCGGACACCCCCGCGTTCCTCCCGGTACAAGCTGCCAAGCCGCACGGGGGATCCGGTGCCTCCCAAGACGCCTCTCCCTACCAGAAGACCTACCGCCAGACCCACATATTCGCCCGCTCCTCGGCCGCCGCGCACAGGAGCGGGAGACGATGAGCTGGTAATGCCAGGCAAAGAGCCTGCCGGGGAGCAGCGGAGACAACCGTGACCAGCACTGACCACGTACACACTGCGGAGACGGCCCGGCAACGGCAACGGACGTTCGTCCCGCCGTCCGAGTCGTACCTGCCCGGCGTTCAGGACCCGGCGGGCGACGCCCTGCTGGACCAGCTGTTCTACGCGACGGTGGACGAATGCCCCGACCCCAAGTGCCGACCGGTGCTGCTCGACCGGGTCGCAGGCGACGTGAGGGCGACGCGCAAGCTGGTGAACTGGGCATGCTGGATCACGTCCGAGGTGTACGGCGGGCTTCCCGAGGAGCTCGTGGACGAGGCCGCGGCGGCGGACACCGTTTTCTGCCCCTCGACCACCTTCCGCCGACTCGCTGCGGAATACCACAACCAGGGGCCGTCCTTCGACGTTGTGTACGATGCGTGCGGTGCCGCTCAACGCCGGGAAGCGGCGGACAACGCGGTCGCCTTGGTCGATGGGCTGCAGGTGTGGTGGACGGACTTCCTCTACCAGTGACCGGCCCCCGCCAGATGCTGCCCGCCGCCCGGAGCGTATGACGTGTCCGCCTCAGCCTTCCGGCTGGTGTGCCTCGCCTACCCAAGGCAGCCCAAGCCCATGGAAGAGGTCCTGCAGCTCGGGCGGGTAGCTGTCGTAGCCGTCCCGGACCGGGTAGAGGCGCTTGCGGAGCTGGACTTCCCGTCCGGCTACGACAGGCCGGTAGGAGTCGGCGACGATGATCCTCCCCGCCTCATCAACGAGAGGCCCTACCTCCTCCAGGTACTGCCGGGCGGCGAGGACGAGTTCCATGGCCCGCTCCGTGCGGCTGCGCCGCGCCTGGGGCACCCCCGCTGCGTGGACGCGTGCGTCGCCGGCGGCAGGTCCCATCCGTAGGTCCTTGAGCGCCGCTCGCTGTGCCTCGGCCAGGTCCTTCCACCGCACATGCTGCGTTTGCAGCCATTTTCCGAGGTCACTACCGCGAAACTCCCTTGGCCCGGCAAGGAGTTCGGCCCGTCGGCCGCCCTCGGCCCGGAAGAGGCGGAGCCGTACGAGCTGGCGGTGCCAGACCGCGGTCCATACCGCTTCGGGCGGCAGCCGCCACTCACCGATCGCGTCCAGCTCGGTATCCGTGACGCCGGGACGGCGGAGCTCGGTGAGCATCGCTCCGATCGGGACCTCCTCGCCGCCGAGGTCGATGGTCTCGTTCCTGCCGGGCAGCAGGTGCCCGTGGGCGGCGGTGTAGGCGCGGGCGGCGGCCAGCAGCAGGGCCCGTCCGTCCGCCCTCGGGCCCCACTCGAAGCCCATGCCGGCGAGGCGGTCGAGGTCGTCGGGGTGGATCCGCGGCCCGCGCCGCAGCCATTCCTCCCGTGCCGCCGAGGCATCGCCGCTCTTCTGTTCGACAAGGCGGGCCAGGTCCTCCCGGTCCCGCCGCGCACGGCGCCGCAGCTTGTCGAGCTCGACGGCAAGCAGCAGTCCGTCCTCCTCCCAGTCGGCAGGTACCCGCAGATGCAGATGCTCCTGCCGGAACGCGGCAGCGGCCTCCATGACCTTCAACAGGTCCCCGGCCACTGGATCGTTGACCACGGTGAACCGCAGCCAGTCCACCACCGCCCGCGACGACCGCTCCCGGGTGAGCACCAGCATGTCCGCAAGCTCCCGTGCGCGCCGCTCCTGGCGCTCCCGCTGCTCCTCAACCCCGATCACCGGCCGGGTACGGCTGGTGGACCCCTCCAAGAACGACGGGGGGCCGCCGTCGGGCTCATACGACTCCACCGCCCGCAGCATGTTGGTCACCGGATCCCAGTCCGACGACTCCCCGATCTCCGCGTCATCGTCCTCGGCCCCGGCTACGGGTCCTTCGAGGTGAATCACCGGCACGATGATGTTCGCGATCTTCTCGGGATTGTCCCGGTCGAACCGCAGCGCCCGCCCGGCGATCTGCAGCAGTTCGTGCGGCTGAGTCCGCGGCTCGACCAGGGCAACACCGTCCACGCGGGGGACGTCGATCCCCTCGTTCAGCACACGGACCGAGCACACGACGACCAGGTCGACCTCGTTTTGGTCCAGGTCGGTCCCCGCCCGCAGAGCATCAAGGGCCGCCTCCCGTTCCCTGGCCGGGGTCTCCTCATGCAAAGCGACCGCGAACACCCGCGCAGGCGCACTCGTGCCCTGCTCATGCAGCAGCCGGGACTGCTCCGCCATCGACCCCGCGGCCGCCACCGCCCCCGCCACCGTGCGGTGATACGCCAGCACCCGCCGGCACCCGTACCGCCCCGCCGCCCGCAGCACCGCCCCCGACGCCGACGTCATCAACTCCGCCTGAACCCCCGCATCCCCCCGCCCCAGCCGGTCCACCATGACCCGCAGCCGCTCCTCGCCCACCTCTGCGACCACCACCCGGGACCTGGCCAGCTTCCCCCGCCGCTGCGCCTCACTGAGCCCCATCCGGTACACCACCGGGCCGTGCATCTTCTCCGACATCCGCACCCCCGGAGTCACCACGATCCGGCCCCGCTTGTCCCGCTTCACCAGCCCCATCAGCCGCGGCGTCGCCGTCATCGCCAGCCTGCGCACCGCCGGCACCAACCGCTGCGAATTAATCCGCCCCCACACCGCCGAGGACTCCGTATGGTGCGCCTCGTCCTTCACCAGCAAATCCCAAGCCGGAAGCGACTCCACCCCGTCCCGCTCGGCCTGCAGCCGGTGCGCCGCGATGACCGCCTCTACGCTCGCGTAGGTCGTCAGCACCGTGTACGGCACCCCGGCCGCCCGAAACCGGTGCACCAGCACGGCCAGCTCACGAGGGCTGGTCGTCACCCGCACACCCTCGCCCTCCCGCCCCGCCAACGCGGCATCCCGAGGCGAGTAGACCGCCACCACCGGCCCCCGCCACCCGTACTCCCGCAACGCCTTGTACGTCTGCTCCAGAAGACTGCGCGTGGGCACCGCGAACAGCATCCCGCCCTGTGCCGCCACCCGCTCGCGCACCATGAACCCGATCCGCGTCTTGCCCAACCCCGGCGCAAGATGCACCTGCGCCCGAAACCACTTCCGCCGCGACCCCGGCTGCGCCGTGAACACCTCGGCCACCGCCTCCACCACATCCGGCTGGTGATCGAACAGCCACGCCCACTCATCCGAAGCCGGCTCCCTCGCGGCCAGGGCTACCACCCCATGACTGCCCTCCAGCACCACCTCGCCGTGCGCCACGACGACCTCCACAGGATCAGGCCACTTCGACCACCGTGGGATCGAGCCCTCTGCGGGGGTGGGTGGCGTTCTTGACCGATCTCCAAGTTCTTAATTTCCTGACAAGGCTACCGGACCCCGACCTCCTGACGCAGTCGCTTCCGCCAGCCCCTCCCGCCAAACATCACCGCACCCCAGAGCTGAGCCACTCGCCCGCACGTAGCCGCACCTCCAGGGAGCTGCGCAGCGGAGTCCTTAAACCAGCCGCCTGCCACCGGCATAAACGTCCGTGAAATCAACAGAGTTACGGTATTCTGAGGGAACGCAAACCCGTCAAAGAAAGGCCCCGTCGATGCCGGAGAGGACACACGATTTCGGCCACTACGGGGCCCGTGGCATCAAGGGTAGCGAAGCCGTCGCTCGCCAACTCGACCAGCTCACCGGCTACGTCGCCACCCCGATCACCGCCAAGCGCGGCCTCCTCGCCCGCCTGCACTACCTGACAAAGTCCGATCACGCCCGCCAGGCTGCACGCGAAGCTGGCCTGACCGTCACCGACCGCACCATCGAAGCCTGGCTGGAGGGCAAACGCCGCCCCTCCCAGGTCAGCCTCCAGCAGATCGAAACGGCCTACCGCACGGTGCGTCGGCAGAATGTAGCCCGCTACCTGCTGCGCCGGCTCAATGGCGGGGGAGGGACCCGGGTGGAGATCCACCCGTTCAACCAGTCCCAGGTCGACCGCAGGTTCCAGCGGGTGCTGGAGTACCGCAGTCTCAACATCCGCCAATGGGACACCCCCGTCCGGGCCTGGACGGCAGAGGACATGAGCGCTCTCGATGATGCCTGGGTGGACGCCATCACGGACCTCGGCTCCCAATGGGGGCAATGCGAATACGTGTCAGCCGTCGGATTCGCCGCATAGAGGTAAGTGCTCGTCAATTCTTTAAGAAATCCCAGAACTGACGAGCACTTACCAACCGGCCGAGGCACCCCCACCCCCTCACTGCGCCTTTTAGTGAAAACCGCGGAGCGGATTTCACCCGGAATTCGCGGAGCGAATTCCGGCAGGCCGAATTGCGGAGCAATTCGTGCCGCGGCCAACGGAGTTGGCCGCACCGGCGACGGAGTCGCCGGTCTGCTGCGCGG
>NZ_BAAABW010000033.1:0-88551 GCF_039521185.1 Streptomyces blastmyceticus
CCAGCCCGTCCGGCGTTTGAGGACACCGCGCGAAGCGCGGTCCGGGGTCCGGGGCGGAGCCCCGGTCGCCGCAGGCGGAAACGGACCCGCACCCGAAAAGGCCCGCACCGTACGCTGGGCCGAGCCCAGAGATCATGCCGCAGCGACGAGGAGAACCGCCCCCATGACAGCCCTCGACCTGGCCTTCTTCCGCCGGTTCCTCGACCGCGCCACGCGCGTGATCGTCGCGGAGGCCCCGTATCTGACCGACCTCGACGCCGCCATCGGCGACGCCGACCACGGCGCGAACCTCAAGCGCGGCTTCACCTCCGCCACGGACGCCCTCGCCGCCGAACCGCCCGCGACTCCGGGCGCCCTGCTCACCGCCGTCGGCGTGCACCTCACCAATACCGTCGGCGGCGCGTCCGGCCCGCTCTACGGAACGGTCCTGCGCCGGATGGGCAAGATCCTCGGCGACGAGCCCGTCGTCGAGCCGGAGGCTCTGGGGCGGGCGCTGGCCGCGGCCGTGGCGAGCGTGCGGCGGCTCGGTGACGCGGCGCCCGGTGACAAGACGATGGTCGACGCGTTGCAGCCGGCCGCGGACGCGTACGCCGAGGCCCTGGCGCGCGGCGGGGTGACGGCGGCGCTGGACGCGGCGGCGCGGGCGGCCCGCGCGGGTGCGGAGGCGACCATTCCGATGCGGGCGCGGCGCGGCCGGGCCAGCTATCTGGGCGACCGCAGCATCGGCCACCAGGACCCGGGCGCCACGTCGTCGGCGCTGCTTGTGACGGCGCTGTACGAGGCCACCGACCCGGAGCTGTGCGCGGCACCCGTCGAGGCCACGGAGGTCTCCGCGCCGGAGCCCGAGCGCGCCCCTGGCCGGGTCGGCATGGTGCTGGTCTCGCACAGCCGTGACGTGGCCGCCGCCACCGCCGCGCTCGCGCGGGCGCTGACCGGCACGGGCTCCCCCGCGCCGGTCGCGGCGGCGGGCGGCCTGCCGGACGGCTCCGTCGGCACCAGCGCGGAGCTGGTCCGCGCGGCGGTCGCGAAGGCCGACGAGGGCGCGGGCGTGGTGGTGCTGTGCGACATGGGCAGCGCGGTGCTGACGGTCAAGGCGCTGCTGGCGGACGGCTCGCTGGGCACCGCCGACACGCGCATCGCGGACGCCCCCTTCGTGGAGGGCGCGGTCACCGCCCTGGTGACGGCGTCGGCCGGTGGCGACCTGGCCGCGGTGCTCGCGGCGACGGACGACGCGCGGACCTACCGCAAACTCTGAGGCAACCCGAAGTCAAGATCGCACCGGGTGGCCGAGGCGCGGCGGCCATGGAAGGCTGGAACTGGCGAAATACCCTATGCAGCCCATTTCCGGCGTGGAGGTCCCGCCACGGTGTCGTCGCGCAGCATGCCTTTCGCGCTCGTCCTCGTCTATCTCATGGTCATCGTGGCCGTCGATCTGATGACCCCGTCCGAACTGCGACTGGATGTCTTCGCGGCGCTCGCGCCGATGACGGCGGCCGCGCTGTGCACCTACCGGCAGACGGTCTTCGTCGGCCTCCTCGACTTCTGTGTGATGGTGGCGCACCACGGGGTGCTGACGAGCGACGTGGCGGTCAACCGCGTCGGGTCCTTCGTGGGCAACGCCCTGATGGTGGGCGCGAGCATCGCGGTGGCCCGGCTGCGGCGCGACGGGGACGACCTGCTGGAGCGGGTGCGGGCCACCGGGGAGGCCGCGCAGCGGGCGCTGTTGCGGCCCCTGCCGCTGCGTACGCACAGCGTGGTCGTGGACGGCTTCTATGTGTCCTCGCAGCGGGAGGCGCTGATCGGCGGGGACCTCTACGAGGTCGTCGACACCCCGTACGGGACGCGGGTGCTGATCGGTGACGTGCGGGGCAAGGGCCTGGGCACGCTGGGCGCGGGGGCCGCGGTGCTGACGGCGTTCCGGGAGGCGGCGTACCACCGGCGCGACCTGGAGAGCGGGGTGGAGGCGATGGAGCAGGGGCTCTACCGCTACCACCGGTCGGCGGCGTACGAGGCGGCGGACGGCGGGCGGCCGGGGGCGGGCGTGGAGGACGTGGTGCTGCGCGCGTCGGAGGAGTTCGTGACGGCGCTGGTGTTCGGGACCGAGGAGAGCCCCGGGCAGGAGGGCCGGGAGGAAGGGGAGGGCGACGGCGCGGTGCCCGTGGTCTTCGTCGACTGCGGTCACCTGGCGCCGTTCTTGATCGGGCCGGAGGGCCGGGTGCGGGAGCTGGAGGCGCCGGACCCCGGGCTGCCGTTGGGGCTGGGCGATCTGTCCACGGCGACGCGCACCGCCCAGCGGGTCGAGCTGCCCGCGGGCAGCCGGGTGCTGGCCTGCACCGACGGGGTGACGGAGGCGCGCGCCCCGGACGGCGGCTTCTACCCGCTGGCCGAACGGCTGGACGCGTGGGCCACGCTGCCGACGCCCGAGCTGCTGGGGCGGCTGCGCGCGGACCTCGACGCCCACACGGGCGGGCGGCTGCAGGACGACGTGGCGGTGTTGGTGATGGAGCGCGCGGCCCCGGGGTCGGTCAGCGACTGAACAGCTCGAAGGCCACGCCCGGCCGCCCGCCGAACCGCTCCGCGACGGCCTTCATGTTGCCCTCCAGGAAGCCGCGGCTGTACGCCTCCGGGTCGTCCTTCGTCAGCGCCTCGATATAGGTGCGGTGACAGAGCAGGGACGCGACGGCCCGCTCGAACCCGGCGCTCGCGTCGACGGCGTGGGTGGGCTGCGGGGAGCCCGCGACGGCGACGTAGCGGACGCCGTCCCAGGGCAGCAGGCCCTCGTCGGCGAGCTCGGGGAAGATCCAGCGGTTGCCCGCGTCGCCGACGGCGTCGAGGACGGCCCGGCCGACGGCCCGGTGGTCGGGGGTGTTCCAGTAGACGCCGCCCCAGGTGTCGTGGTGGTTGAGGGTCAGGACGAGTTCGGGGCGGTGGCGGCGGATGGCGGCGGCGAAGTCGCGGCGCAGCCGGGGCCCGTACTCGATGACGCCGTCGCGGTGGCCGAGGAACTCCACGACCCCGACGCCCACGGCGGCCGCTGAGGCGCGCTGTTCGGCCTCCCGCAGCGGTCCGGCCTCGGCGGGCGCGAGCGTGTCGATGCCCGCCTCACCGGCACTGGCCAGCACATAGACGCACTCGCGGCCACCGTCGAGCCAGCTCGCGACGGCCGCGGAGGCGCCGTACTCCAGGTCGTCGGGATGGGCGACGACGGCCAGCGCGCGCCGCCAGTCGGTGGGCATCTCCTTGAGCCGGTCCGCCACAGCGGTCTCCTTCGCTCTTCGGCACGGTGTCCGGGCAGCGTACGTCGTGATTCTTCGCTACGCGCGGGAACCGGGCGGGCCGACGGTCCGACTACCTGATCCGGGCCCGCACGGGCGGGTCCGCGCGGATGTCGAGTTCTGGAGTGTTTGTGATGCGCCCTCGTGCGTGGTGCGGTGTGCTGGCCGCTGTGGCCCTGTCGGCGACGGCTTGCGGCGGTGGCGGCGGAGCGGCGAAGTCCGATGACGCGGGGGCGGCGCCCTCGGGGTCCTCGGCGCGCGCGGGCTTCCCGGTGACCGTCTCCGACTGCATGGGGGCGAAGACGACGTTCGAGTCGGCGCCGAAGAAGATCGTCACCAGCAACGCCGCGAGCCTGGAGCTGCTGATGTGGCTGGGCGCGGGCGACAAGCTGGCCGGCACGGGCTTCCCCCCGGGCAAGGGCGCGCTGCCGGGGCAGTTCGCCGACCGGGCGGCGCAGGTGCCGGTGCTGGGCAAGATGGGCATCCCCAAGGAGAAGCTGCTGAGCTCGGGCGCCGATCTGTACGTCGACGCGTTCTCCTCCATGAAGAACATGGGCAAGATGGGCGACGCCCCGACGGCCAAGGAGTTCGAGACCGCGGGCATCAAGCACGTCTTCCTGAAGTCGACGGCGTGCGCGGCGATGAGCAAGTCCCCGCGCACGGACCTCTCCGGTGTGGAGGCCGACATCCAAGAGCTGGGCAGGATCACCGGCACCTCGCAGCGCGCCGGTGAACTGGTCGACGGGATGCGCAAGAAGACGGACGCCGTCCGCGACGCGCTCAAGGGCGTGCCCGAGGCGAAGCGGCCGACGTATTTCTTCTTCGACTTCGACGCCGGCACCAAGCAGCCGATGGCGGTGTGCAACCGGCAGGTCGCCAACGCGGTGATCACCCAGGCCGGCGGCCGGAACGTCTTCGCCGACTGCGACGGCGACTTCAAGCCGGTGGGCTGGGAGGACGTCGTCGCCAAGAACCCGGACTGGATCCAGCTCGGCGTCCGCAACCGCGGCAGTGACGAGGCGAACAAGAAGGCGTTCGACGAGGCCGCCGACTTCCTGCGCTCCTTCCCCGCGACCAAGGACCTCACCGCGGTCAAGGAGGGCCACTTCGTGCGCATCGGCTCGGAGCGGACCACGATCGGCGGGGTGCGCAGCGCCGACACCGTGCAGGAGATCGCGCACACCCTCCACCCGGACCTGGTGAAGTAGATGGCGGCGCCCACCGCGGCCGCGGAAGCCGGGGCGGAGGCGGAGCGTGAGCCGGGCGCGCGGGCCGGGTGGGTCGGCGCGCTGCTGGGCGTGGCCCTGGTGGCCGCGCTGATCGCGTCCGTGTGCCTGGGCTCGTCCGACGTGCCGCTCGGCGAGGTGTGGTCCTCGGTGGCGCGCGGCATCAGCGGCGAGGAGCCGGTGCCGGGCACCCGGGACCTGATCGTGTGGCAGCTGCGGGTGCCGCGCGCGCTGCTGGCGGCCGTGGTGGGCGCGGGCCTGGGGCTGGTCGGCACGGCCGTCCAGGCGCTGGTCCGCAACCCGCTCGCGGACCCCTATCTGCTGGGCATCTCCAGCGGGGCGTCGCTGGGCGCGGTCGCGGCGATCGTGCTGGGCGCGGGTGCGGGCGGGGTGCTCGGACTCGGGCTGTCCTCGGCGGCGTTCGTCGGGGCCCTGGCGTCCTTCACGCTGGTGTGGGCGATGGCGCGGCGCGGCGGCGGGTTCTCGCCGCTGCGCCTGGTGCTCTCGGGGGTGGGCATCGGGCAGTTCCTGTCGGGGTTCACCCACTATCTGGTGTTGCAGGCCGGGGACGACCAGCAGACGCACGGGGTGCTGTTCTGGCTGATGGGCTCGCTCGGCGGGGCCCAGTGGTCCACGCTGGCGCTGCCCGTGGTGGCGGTGCTGCTGGGCCTGGTGGTGCTGCTGGCCAGGGCCCGGGCGCTCGACGCGATGCTGATGGGCGACGAGACGGCGGCCGGGCTGGGCGTGGACGTGGTCCGGCTGCGGCGTGAGCTGTTCGTGGTCACGAGCGTGCTCACCGGTGTGCTGGTGTCGGTGTCCGGGGCGATCGGCTTCGTGGGGCTGATGGTGCCGCACGTCTGCCGGATGGTGGTGGGCGGCGCCCACCGCCGGCTGCTGCCGGTGGCCGGGCTGTTCGGCGCCGTGCTCCTGGTGGTGGTCGACCTCGTGGCGCGTACGGCCCTGCCGGACCAGGAGCTGCCGGTGGGCGTGGTCACCGCGCTCATCGGCGCGCCGACGCTGCTGTATCTGCTGGACCGACGGCTGGAGAGGGGGTAGCGGCATGCGTGTCGCCATCGAGGGACTCGAAGTGGCCCTGTCCGGGCGGACGGTGGTCTCCAGGGTGGACCTGCTCGCCGAGGACGGCGAGATCGCCGGGCTGATCGGCCCGAACGGCAGCGGCAAGTCGACCCTGCTGCGGACCGTCTACCGCTATCTGCGGCCGCACGCCGGGCAGGTGCTGCTCGGCGGTACGGACATCCGGTCGCTGACCTCTGCGGAGTCCGCCCGGCTGGTGGCCGCCCTGCCGCAGGAGCGCGGCAGCGACTTCGAACTGTCGGTCCGCGCGGTCGTGGCGATGGGCCGCACCCCGTACAAGCGGGCGTTCGCGGGCGAGGACCGCGCCGACGCGGACCTGGTCGCGGCGGCCCTGGAGCAGGTGGGCATGGCCGGTGCGGGCGGCCGCCGCTTCTCGGCCCTGTCCGGGGGCGAGCGCCAGCGGGTGCTGCTGGCACGGGCGCTCGCGCAGGACCCGAAGGTGCTCGTCCTCGACGAGCCGACCAACCACCTCGACGTGCAGCACCAGGTGGAACTGCTGGCCCTGCTGCGCGCGCAGCGCCGTACGACGCTGCTGTCCCTGCACGATCTCAATGCGGCGGCGTCTTTGTGCGACCGGTTGCATGTGCTGCACGAGGGGATGCTGGTGGCGTCGGGGGCACCGCGCGAGGTCCTGACACCGGAGTTGCTGGCGGAGGTGTTCGGCGTACGGGCTGCGGTGGTCGACCACCCGCTGACGGGCGACCCGCTGATCGCCTTCGACCACCGGTCCATGTGACGAGCGGCTGCGCCGCATGTCCTCAAACGCCGGACGGGCTGGATATTCCAGCCCGTCCGGCGTTTGAGGACACCCCACCCCGCCCGATCAGGCCGCCACTTCGAAGTGACTCGGCCGACCGTCCCGCAACACCAGCCGCCCCAACCGCTCCGCATCCGCCCGATGCATCAGCCGAGCCTCCCCGCCCACCCCCCGAAGCACCGCCGTATGCCACGGCGTGGCCCACGCGTCCGCGGAGTCGAGCAGCCGGATGCCGAACTTCTCCGCGCCCGCGGGCCGCGGGTGGATGGACAGCCGCACCGCCCGCGGATGGCAGTCGGCGACGAGGTCGCCCCACGCCCGGCTCCGCGCGATGACCCCGTACGCCCGCCGCTTGCACTCGCGCTGGAGCGCGGAGTTGGTGCCGGCGAAGTCCGGCGTGTCCTCGAAGAGGAAGCGGGTGATGCCGCGGTAGAGGCGGACGGTCTCCTCGTCGCCGGCCCGGATCTGCGCGCGCAGCTCGTCGGGCGAGGGGGCGTAGGCGGTGGTGACCAGCTCGCGCTTGGTGTCGTGGTCCAGGTCCCCGTGCACGTCGCGGAGGTCGAAGGTGTCGAGGTGGCGCAGCCGCTCCCGGCCGATCAGGGCGCGCAGTTCGTCGCTGTAGGCGTCGATGTGGGGGTCGGGGACCTTGATGAGGTCGCCGAAGATGTGGCCGTCGGAGCAGATGACGATGCGGGCCCCGGGCGCGTATATCTCACCGATGCGGGCGCACAGCCGGTCGAGGAAGCGCAGTGAGAGCCGCTCGCCCTCGTCGGGGAGGTGGCCGAGGACCTTGGCCGGGTTCGGGGACTTGCAGGGGAAGCCGGGGAGGGTGAAGACGATCGGTTCGCCCGCATCCGTGAACTGCCGTATCTGTCCGAGCTGTTCCGGGTGGTCATCGGGTTCCGACGGGGCCGCCCGCGTGGTGCGGTGGTGCGGCAGGAGGAGGCTCAGCACGCGGGCCTCAATGGAAGTCTGCGTCAGGGTCGCTGCGTAGGACATGCGTCGGTCATCCACGATAGGGGCAGGCGGGCCGGTCGAAGGCGACGGGCAGTTCGCCCACGCCCCGGCCGAGGACGGCGGGGATCCAGGGGAGCTCCTCGTCGGGGACGGCGAGGCGCAGGCCCGGCAGGCGGGCGGTCAAGGTGCCGAGGGCTACCTGGAGTTCGATGCGGGCCAGGGTCGCGCCGGGGCAGAAGTGGCTGCCGTGTCCGAAGGCCATGTGCGAGCCCTGTGCCCGGTCGAGGTCGAGGGTGTCGGGGTCGGGGAAGCGCTCGGGGTCGCGGTTGGCGGCGCAGAGGGAGACGATGACGGAGTCACCGGCCGGTACGCGCGTGCCGTGCAGGTCGGCGTCCTCGGCGAGGAAGCGCCAGGTCGTCAGCTCGAAGGCGCTGTCGAGGCGCAGGAGTTCCTCCACGGCGGCGGGCAGCAGCGCGGGCTCGGCGCGCAGCCGTTCCAGTGCCTCGGGCTGCCGCAGCAGTGCCACGACGGCGGTGGTGATCTGGTTGGTGACGGGCTCCTGGCCGGCCACCAGCAGCTGGAAGATCATGGAGTCCAGCTCCTCCTGGGTCAGCTCGCCCGCGTCGCGGGCGGTGACCAGGCGGGAGAGCAGCCCGTCGCCGGGTGCGGCGCGCCGGTCGGCGACCACCTCGGCGATGTAGCCCTGGAGTTCGTGCAGCCGTGTCTCGTAGGCGGGGCGGCCCGGGTCGGTGGGGCCGACGGGGGCGACGACCTTGCCCCAGTCGCGCCGGAAGCGGTCGGCGAGGTGCGGCGGCAGGCCGATGACCTCGGCGAGCACCTGGAAGGGGAACCGCGCGGCGAAGCAGCGGACGAGGTCCACCGACCCCGCGTCGGCGGGCATCGCGTCGACGAGCGCGTCGGCCATCTCCTGGAAGCGGGGGCGCAGCTCCTCGACGCGGCGCGGTGCGAAGGCGTCGGTGATCAGGCGGCGCATCGCGGTGTGTTTGGGCGCGTCCTGGTGGAGGAGGTGCACCTGGAGCTGGGAGTGCTGCGGCTCGGGCATGATCGAGGCGTTTTCGCGCCAGCGGTCGTTGCCGAGCGCGTGGTTCTTGCCGAGCCGGGGATCGGCGAGGGTCCGCTGGGCGGCGGCGTGGCCGGTGACCAGCCAGGCGGTGACCCCGCTGGGGAAGCTCACCCGGTGGATGGGCCCGGCCGCGCGCATGCGCTCGTACAGCGGGTACGGGTCCCGCTTGTATCCGGGGCCGTAGAGGCGAATCGGGTCGGGCAGCGACACGGTGGAGGTCTCCTCGCGAAGTCGTGGACCCCAAGGAAGTCGGACGGGCCGCGCGGTGAGTTCCCGTCCGTTCGAAGGCGGCCGGCGGACCGTGGCGGGCGATTCCTGGGTAGTCGGCCGGGAAGGCCCGCTGGTTCCCGTTCGCGAAAGGGACAATCCTCACGCGCCGTGAGCCCGTCGCGGGCGGCCGAACGCGGCGCGCGGCGTGCCACGATGCGGCGATGACCGCTCGTCGACTTCTCAGTCCGTACGGATCCCTGACCGGCTTCGTCCTGCTGCTGGCCGCCCTCTTCGGTGTCGCGTACGCCGTCGGATCGGCCGCCGGACCCGCGGCCCCCGGCATACACCGCACCGGCGGTGGCTCCGGCGGCGGCTCGGGTTCCGGCGGCGGTGGCGGCATGGGCGGGATGGACGGCATGCACAACATGGGTGCCCCTGTGGGCCCGGTGGTGGTCCGATGAGCGCCGCGGACACCACGAGCGCCGCGACCGCCGAGGCCGCCACGGAGATCGTCGTCGGCGGGATGACCTGCGCGGCGTGCGTGGCGCGGGTGGAGAAGAAGCTCGGGCGGCTCGACGGCGTGAGTGCCACCGTCAATCTGGCCACCGGCCGGGCCCGGGTCAGCCACCCCGCCGCGGTGACCGCGGCGGAGCTGATGGCCGTGGTGGAGGGCGCGGGCTTCACGGCGTCGCTGCCGGAGCCCGAGCTCCCCGAGAAGCCCGCCGCCGACGGCGCGGCCGCGGCTTCCGCGATGACCCGGCTGGTCGTCACGGCCCTGCTGTCCGTGCCCGTCCTGGTGCTGTCCATGGCCCCTGGGCTGCAGTTCCGCAACTGGCAGTGGCTGTGCTTCGCGCTGGCGACCCCGGTCGCCGTGTGGGGCGCGTGGCCGTTCCACGAGAAGGCGCTGCGCGGCCTGCGGCACGCCACCGCGACCATGGACACCCTCGTCTCGCTCGGCGTGCTGGCCTCCTATTCCTGGTCGGCGTACGCGCTGTTCCTCGGCGGCGCGGGCGATCCGGACATGCGGATGCCGTTCACGCTGGTGCCGTCCATGGGCGGTGGCACGGCGGACGTCTATCTCGAAGCGGTCGTCGGCGTACCGCTGTTCGTGCTGGTCGGCCGACTGCTGGAGGCGCGGGCCCGGCACGGCACGGGGTCGGCGCTGCGGGCGCTGGCCTCGCTCGCGGCGAAGGACGTCGTCGTGCGCGCCGCCGACGGCTCCGAGCTCCGGGTGCCGATCGAGGAGCTGCGGGTCGGCGACCACTTCGTCGTACGCCCCGGTGAGCGCGTGGCCACCGACGGCGTGGTCGTCGCGGGCAGCTCCGCGCTGGACCTGTCGCTGGTGACGGGCGAGAGCGCCCCGGTCGAGGCCGGTCCGGGCACGGCCGTGGTCGGCGGCGCCGTCAACTCCGGCGGCCTGCTGGAGGTGCGGGCCGGGGCGGTCGGCGCGGACACCCAACTGGCCCGGATCTCCCGCCTGGTGGAGGACGCGCAGGCGGGCAAGGCCCGGGTGCAGCGCGTCGCCGACGCGGTGGCGGGTGTCTTCGTCCCGGCGGTGCTGGCCGTCGCCGTCACCGTGCTCGGCTTCTGGCTGGGCGCGGGCGCGCCGCCGCAGTCGGCGGTCACGGCCGCCGTCGCGGTGCTCGTGGTGGCCTGCCCGTGTGCGCTCGGCCTGGCCACTCCGACGGCCCTGCTGGCCGCCACGGGCCGGGGCGCGGGTCTCGGCATCCTGGTGGCGGGGCCGCAGGCGCTGGAGGGGCTGCGCCGGGTGGACACCGTCGTGCTCGACAAGACGGGCACGCTGACGACCGGTTCGATGACGGTGACCGGGGTGACGGCCCGTGCGGACGGGCTCGGCGCGGACGAGGCGCTGCGGCTGGCCGCGGCGGTCGAGCGGGGCTCGGAGCACCCGGTGGGCCGGGCGGTGTGCGCGTACGTGACGGACGCCGCTCCCCTGCCGGACGTCACGGAGTTCACCGCGACGCCGGGCCGGGGCGTCTCGGGGCGGGTCGGGGGCCGGCTCGTGGAGGTCGTGCGCCCGGAGGACGGTGCCCCGCCGCGGAAGGGGCAGAAGCCGCGCAAGGGCGGGCTGCCGGAGTCGCTGGCCACGGCCGTGCGCGCGGCGGAGCGGGACGGCCGGACCGTGGTGCTGGTGCGGGTGGACGGCACGCCCGAGGCGGTCGTCGCCCTCGGCGACTCCGTGCGCTCCGGTTCGTACCGCGCGGTCGACCACCTCAAGCGGCTCGGCCTGCGGCCGGTGCTGGCCACGGGGGACAGCGAGGGCGCCGCGCGGGCGGTCGCCGAGGAGCTCGGCATCACCGAGGTCCACGCGCGCGCCACGCCCGAGGACAAGGCCGAGCTCGTCCGCGAACTGCGCGCCCAGGGGCGCCGGGTCGCGGTCATCGGTGACGGCGTCAACGACACCGCGGCGCTGGCCGGCGCGGACCTGGGCATCGCGATGGGCAGCGGTACGGACGCGGCGATCGGCGCGGCGGACGTGACGCTGGTCCGCGAGGACATGGGCGTGCTGGCGGACGCGGTCCGCCTGGCCCGCCGCACCTCCGCGACGGTCCGCGCGAACCTCGCCTGGGCGTTCGGCTACAACCTGGTCACCGTCCCGCTCGCCGCGGTCGGCCTGCTGAGCCCGATGTTCGCGGCGGCGGCGATGTCGGTCAGCTCGGTGCTGGTGGTGGCGAACAGCCTCCGCCTGCGCGGCTGGCAGCCGGTGCCCGCGCGGGCGGCGGGCCGGAACCGTACGCACTCCCCCGTCCCGCGACACCACCGGGCCCCGGCCCGTCCGGCGACCGGGAACAACACCGTCGAGACACGAGGTGACGCGTGAAGACGCAGCTTCCCGGCCGGGCCGCCAGGCCGGTCGTTGCCACAGCCCGTGCGGCTCTCGTGCCCGTGCTCGCCTGCGCGGTGGCGCTCGGCGGGCTGTGCGCGTGGACCGCCTCCGGCGCCGCGGGCCGACCCGCGGCCATCGAGGTCGAGGACCCCCGCGTCCTGCTCCCCTTCGGCACGGACGACACCGCCGCGTTCTTCCGGCTCCGCAACGACGGCGACGTCGACGACGAACTCGTCGGGGTCGAGGCCCCGACCGCGGGCCGCGCGATGCTCAGCCGCACCGTGGTCGAGAACGGGGCGGGCTCCATGCGGATGGTCCCGTCCGCGCCCGTCCCCGCGGGCGGCACCCTGGAGATGTCGCCGCACGGCCTGGACGTCATGGTGTCGTCCCCGCCCCGGCTGCGCCTCGGCGACCGGCTCCCCCTCACCCTCCACTTCCGCGAGAGCGGCCCGGTGAAGGTCGAGGCCGTCGTGGTCCGCCCGGGAAGCCGACCGTAGGGCCATAAAGAAAGGGCCCTGTTCCTCCCGCACCCTCGGGCGCGGGAGGAACAGGGCCCGTCGTGTTGTCCGGCTATGCCGCGACCGGTACCCGTACGGCTTCCCGCTCGGCCGTCTCCAGCTGGCAGATCAGCGCTTCACGGGCGCGCGCCACGCGGGAGCGCACCGTGCCGACCGGGCAGCCCGCGACGACCGCGGCCTCGGCGTACGGCAGACCCAGCAGCTGGGTCAGGACGAACGCCTCGCGCCGCTCGTAGGGCAGGCGGTCGAGGAGCTGCGAGAGGGCGACGCCCTCGTCGAAGCCGGGCAGCTCCGCGCACTGGGTCCGCTCGGCGGCCGACTGCCAGTCGTCCGTGTCCGACAGCCGGGGCCGGGCCGCGTTGAAGCGGAGCCGGTCCACGACCGTGCGGCGGGCGATGGTCAGCAGCCAGGTGCGCGCCGAGGAGCGCCCCTCGAAGCGCGGCAGCGAGCGCAGGGCCCGCAGATACGTCTCCTGGACGAGGTCGTCCGCGCCCTGCGGGTCGTTGCTGAGCCGCGCGACGTACCGCCGTACGTCGCTCTGGGTGGCGCGGATGAAGCGCTCCACGGCGTCGGCGTCGCCGCCGCGGGCCGCGAGCGCCCAGGTGGTCACCGCCTGGTCGTCACGCACGGCGGCCCCCCGCGCGGGGGGTGGTGCGCGGGGCTCCGGCGGCGCCGGGGACGATGGCGGGGTGCACTGCGTCGACTTCCGTACCGCCATGTCCGCCCGCGTCGACGGCGAGGAGCTGCCACCGGAGGTCTCCGGCCCGGCGCTCGACGCGCATCTGCGGGAGTGTGCCGGGTGCCGGCACTGGGGTGAGCGGGCCCGCCTGCTGAAGCTTCTCTCGGCGGGCCTCGGGAACGGGACCGGAATCTGACGCGCTACGGACGGCCGTGCGGCGTGCGCCGGCGGCAGGGGGGACGTGCTGTCGCGGCACGCCCCATGTACGGGCAGGGGTCATCGCCCTGGGTCCTTCCTGGAATCCGGGCGCCCGTGAGTGCGGGACCGCCCGGTGACGTGGTTCGGCGCGAGGTGTCGCCGTCAGCCGAAGGCGACGGCGACGCGGGCCGGTGGACCACGTGTGGCCAGGACATGGGCGTAGAGCAGCTGCCGCAGCCGCTGCGCGGCGCGCGTCCGGTCGGCGCGGATGCGCGGCGGGACGAAGGGCGTGGGCGCGTCCCGGAAGAGGACGAGCAGCGGGGCGAAGAGCCGGGTGCGCAGGGTGCGGGCGAGCCGGAAGGCGGCCTGTTCGCCGCCGGAGAGCCAGATCCCGCAGACGACCGCGACCAGGACGTGCGCGGACCACATGCCGAGGGCGCCGTGACCGGCGTGCATGGCCATGGAGTGACCGGACATGGCATCCATGCCGCCACCCATGCCGGTCATGTCATGGCCCATGGGCACACCACCCATGCCGGCCATGCCGCCCATGTCGCTCATGGATCCGGCCATGTCGTGCCCCATGGGCATGCCGGGGTCCGTCCCCGGCATGCCCGTCGGCAGACCGGCGCGTGCGGCCGCGGCCGCACGGGCCGCGTTGACCACGACGTTCTGGGAGAGGGCGAAGAAGAAGTGCAGTCCGGTCTGCGCCCCGACGGTGGCGAGCGTGATCAGCAGCGGTCCGCGTTCGCGCCCCGCCATGAACCAGGCGCCGCTGCCCGTCGTGCACAGCGCGACGGCGACGGCCCACCACGGGACGGTCGTCCCGGACATGACCGCGTGTCCCAGGGCAGCGAGCAGCACACAGACCGCTGCGAACACCGCGGCTCGCAGCGCTCGCGGTCCCTGGTGCGCCTGCCCTGCTCTCATGACGTGCACATCGTTGCACCCGCACCGCGCGGCCCGACGGCGGGGGGCGCCTTGACGCCCGCACGACCCCCCGCTCGGGTGCATGGGTCCGCCCCGCACCGTCCGCCCGGCGGTGCGAGGCGGTGGGCCGTCGACTCGGGGGAAGGGCCGACGGCCCGGGTCCCGTCGCTCCAGTGGGACTCGCGACTTCGAGTCAACCGTGCGGCGGCGGCGCCGGGAACCGTGTGCGGGGGCCGGGCACGGGTGCGCCGCGCACACCCCGTGTGAATCGTCAGCCTCCGCTCGGCTGCCGCCCCGCGGGCGAGGCGTCCTTGCCCCCGCCGCCCCGGCCGGGCAGCCAGGCGGCGCTGGAGGAGTCCCCGAAGCGGCTGCCTATCGCCCCCTTGATCACGGAGAGCGCGGCGGGCAGGGCGGCGATGGCGGCCGCCTTGAGCGCGGAGACGCTGGTGAGATCGAAGCCGTCGGCGATGAGGAGACCGAGGAAGGTGGTGACGTAGGCGGCGAGGGTGCGCTCGAGGATGTCGATGAGGACTTTTTTGGACAGGGCAGTCATGGCCTTCTCGTGTCTCTTCCGTTCGCGTCGGATGGCTCGGGAAGCAGCGTGGTGGGTGGGCGGCCCGTACCGCAAGGCCTGACGGTCCGTGAGGCGCCGACGGGGGTGTATGTACGGAACGTCCCCCGGGACGGGCCTCGGAACGCGGCCTGCGGAGCCCTGTCCGGGCGCCGCCCCCTGTGGGATGCTGCCCACTTTGCGGGGGCGCCAAGGGCTTGGGAGGGTCCGCATGGTCAACCCATGGCTGGCACTGGTGTCCGGCGACGACCCCGTGGAGCGGTGCCGCACGGTCCGCGGCGCCCACGCGGCCTTCGTGGCCGGGGGCCCGGCCGGTCCCCACGTACGCGCCGTGGTCGCCGACTCCTGGCGGCGCTCGGCGACGGCCCTGCCCGCGCCCGAGTTCCTCGCGCCGGTCGAGCTGGCCGGCGCCGAGCTGGAGGACCACCGCCGGACGCACCCGCTGGCCGCCGCGCTCCCCCTCTTCCGCGAGCTGCTCGGCTCCGTCGCCGCCGACGGCGCGCACCTGTTCTCGGTCTGCGACGCGGCGGGCCGGCTGCTGTGGGTGGAGGGCCACGCGGGCGTACGGCGCGGGGCGGAGCGCATGAACTTCGTCCCCGGCGCCCGCTGGGACGAGAGCCACGCGGGCACCAACGCGCCCGGCACCGCCCTGGCCCTGGACCACGCCGTCCAGATCTTCGCCACCGAGCACTACAACCGCCTGGTCCAGCCGTGGAGCTGCGCCGCCGCCCCCGTCCACGACCCGCGCACCGGGCGGCTGCTGGGCGCGGTGGACATCACCGGCGGCGACCAGCTGGCGACGCCCCAGAGCCTGGCGCTGGTCCAGGCGACGGCGCGCGCGGCCGAGGCGCAGCTGGCCGCGCCGGAGCCCGCGCCCGGCTGCGTTCTGTCGGTGCTCGGCCGGGACGAGGCGCTGCTGGTCGTGGACGGGCGGCGGTTACGCCTGGGCCGGCGGCACAGCGAGATCCTCGCCCTGCTGGCCGGCCACCCCGACGGGCTGACGGGCGAGCAGCTCGCGACGGCGCTGTACGGCGACCGCCCGGTGCCGTCCGTGACCCTGCGCGCCGAGCTGTCCCGGCTGCGGCGGCTGGTCGGCCCGCTGCTCGCGTCGCGCCCGTACCGGCTGCGCGGAGGCGTCGAGACGGACTTCGGCCGCCTGGAACAGGAACTGGCCGCGGGCGGTCTGCGGGCCGCCCTCCGCGCCTACGACGGTCCCCTGCTCCCGATGTCGGAGGCGCCCGGCGTGTGCCGGATGCGACGCCTCCTGGAGACGCGGCTGCGCAGAGCGGTGCTGAGCGGCGGCGACAGCGCGGCGCTCCAGCTGTGGGCCGACACCCCGTGGGGCGAGGAGGACCTGGAGGTGTGGGAGCGGCTGCTGGCCGCGCTGCCGATGAGCGCGCCGCAGCGGCGGTCGGTGGCGGCCGAGGCGCGGAGGCTGCGCGAGGCGTACGCGCCGACTGGCGGGGCGGCGGGCGCGGGGGCTGGTGTGACGGCTGGTGTGGCGTCGTACGGGGCGCGGGGCGGGGCGGCTCGCCGGGCGCCGCGCGGGGCAACGTTCGCGCAACCTGCGCGGGACTAGCTTCCTCCCGGCCGCACGGCACCCCGCCGTACCGCCCCAGCCGCACCTCCGCACTCCCGACGGAAGGCCGTCCCCATGACCCGCTACGCCGACCCCGGCTCCCCCGACGCGATCGTCTCCTACCGCCCGCGGTACGACCACTGGATAGGCGGCGAGTACGTACCGCCCAAGCAGGGCCTGTACTTCGAGAACCCCACCCCCGTGAACGGCCGGCCCTTCACCGAGATCGCCCGCGGCACCGCCGAAGACGTCGAGCGCGCGCTGGACGCCGCCCACGCCGCCGCCCCGGCCTGGGGCCGCACCTCGCCGGCCGACCGCGCGCTGGTACTCCACCGCATCGCCGACCGCATGGAGCAGCACCTGGAGGAGCTCGCGGTCGCCGAGTCCTGGGAGAACGGCAAGCCCGTCCGCGAGACCCTGGCCGCCGACATCCCGCTCGCCATCGACCACTTCCGCTATTTCGCGGGCGCGATCCGGGCGCAGGAGGGCGGTCTCTCCGAGATCGACGACGACACCGTCGCCTACCACTTCCACGAGCCCCTCGGCGTGGTCGCCCAGATCATCCCCTGGAACTTCCCCATCCTCATGGCCACGTGGAAGCTCGCCCCGGCGCTGGCGGCGGGCAACACGGTCGTCCTCAAACCGGCCGAGCAGACCCCCGCGTCGATCCATGTCTGGCTGGACCTCGTCGCCGACCTGCTGCCGCCCGGCGTCGTCAACATCGTCAACGGCTTCGGTGTGGAGGCCGGCAAGCCACTGGCGTCCAGCCCGCGCGTCGCGAAGATCGCCTTCACCGGCGAGACGACGACGGGCCGCCTGATCATGCAGTACGCCTCCGAGAACCTGAAGCCGGTGACCCTCGAACTCGGCGGCAAGAGCCCGAATATCTTCTTCGACGACGTCTCCGCGGCCGACGACGACTTCCTCGACAAGGCGCTCGAAGGCTTCACGATGTTCGCCCTCAACCAGGGCGAGGTCTGCACCTGTCCCTCCCGCGCCCTGATCCAGCGGGGCCATTACGCCGCCTTCATGGAGGCGGCCGTCGCCCGCACCGAACGCATCGTGGCGGGCCACCCGCTGGACACCACCACCATGATCGGCGCCCAGGCGTCCAACGACCAGCTGGAGAAGATCCTCTCCTACCTCGACATCGGCCGCCAGGAGGGCGCCCGCATCCTCACCGGCGGCACCCGCGCCGAACTCGGCGGCGAACTCGAAGGCGGCTACTACGTCCGCCCCACCATCTTCGAGGGCGACAACCGCATGCGCGTCTTCCAGGAGGAGATCTTCGGCCCGGTCGTGGCGGTGACGTCCTTCACCGACTTCGACGACGCGATGACGCTCGCCAACGACACCCTCTACGGCCTCGGCGCGGGCGTCTGGACCCGCAACGGCACCACGGCCTACCGCGCGGGCCGCACGATCCAGGCGGGCCGCGTCTGGACCAACTGCTACCACGCCTACCCGGCCCACGCCGCCTTCGGCGGCTACAAGCAGTCGGGAATCGGCAGGGAGACGCACAGGATGATGCTGGATCACTATCAGCAGACGAAGAACTTGTTGGTGAGCTACTCGCCGAAGAAGCTGGGCTTCTTCTAGGGGCTTCCGGCAGCCTTCCCGCCGACCGGTCCCGACGATCCGCGTCCGGACCGGTCTTTCCGGGGACACGTCTTTCCATGGACGCGCAAATTTCACCAAAGGGCGGATATGACAGAGCGGCGCTTCTCTGAATTGGCGTCAACAGCCCCTGCTCCACTAGGATTTGCGCACGTACCGGCAGAAAGAAAGGGCGTCGTCCATGGGCACCAAATTCATTGAGGTAGACGAATCCCACAAGGGTCAGCCCGGCGTGGAAGAAGGGGTAAAGACGATCGAGGTCGGCGGTCAGACGATCACGACGTCGATTTTCGTGCAGCGGATCGACTTCGACGACCTCGCCCCCGAGGTGACCGATAATCTCATCACGGTCAAGTTCGCCGTGACGGTGGCCGAGGAGATGGAGGACCTCACGGGGGAGGTGGACGAGGACGGTTCCCCGGTGACGGAGATCAAGGAGATCCAGGTGCCCAAGTGGCTCGAGGTCGACCTGGGGCCCGAATCCCTGAAGCAGTACGAGGAAGTGATGGTGCCCTTCCTCGCCGCCGCCCGCGAGACCGAGGCACCGACCGTGCCCGCGCCCCGCAAGCGCCGGAAGAAGTGATCTCGCGCCCCTCTCCTGTCGCCGGGAGAGGGGCTCCGTTGTCCGCGGCCACGCGTGTGTCGTGCCGCGTCAGCCGCTCTCACGCAAGCGCGCAGCCCTCAAGTCTGCGCAGCGCGTCAGAGGACGGCGACCCCTCGGCCGCGGTGTAGGCGACGATCTTCTCCTCGGGGGAGTCCGTGAGTTGGAGCAGCTCCCAGGCGAGGTGGAGGGTGGTTCCGAGCGCGGGGCAGGCCAGCCTGGACGGGGTCTGGGTACCGGCGAAGGCGAATTGCTCGGTCCACAGGCGCCGGAAGTCGGGGCTGTCGGCCATCAGTTGACGCAGGTACGCCGAGAGCTCGGCATCGTGCGGGCGTCTGGCGTTTTCCGTGCGCAGGTAGGCCACGATTTCACGTGTCAGGCCGTCCCAGTTGAGAAACAGCGAGCGGGCGCCCGGATGTGTGAAGACCAGCCGGCCGAGGGACCGGTCGCGCGGGGGAATCCGGGCGAAGTCGAAGAAGACGAGTGTGGCGAGCCGATTCCACGCCAGGATGGCACCGTTGCGGCCGACGAGGTAGGCGGGGGTGCCGTGCAGGGAATCGAGGATGCGCTGCACGCTGTCGCGTACGCCCTGCCCGGCGGCCTGCGACCGCTTGCGGCCGGCGGCGTCGCGGCGTGCGAGGGCGCGCAGGTAGCTCCGCTCGCCGGGGGTGAGGCGCAGGGCGTCCGCGACCGCGTCGAGTACGGCGTCGGATATCAGGGAAACGTGGCCCCGTTCGAGGCGGATGTACTGGTCGACACTGACGGAGGCGAGCGCGGCCACCTCGTCCCGGCGGAGGCCGGGGACCCGGCGGGGACCGTGGACAGGCAGTCCCACGTCTTCGGGCCTCAGTCGCGAACGGCAAAAGAGCAGGAAGTCACGTAGCGCGATCTTGGAGTCCACCCGGGAATTCTGGCATTCGGCCGAGGCGGGTCAAAACCACTATGCAAGCGACGGTGGGCTCGGCGGAACAGGGCAGGGTCTGCACTCCCTCCGGATCTTCCCCCGGCTGATTCTTGACTGGCCGTACCGCATGGCAGTGATCTCGTCAGGCCACAGGGAGCAATCGTGAAGAAGAACATCGGCACAGCCCTCGCGGCCGGCGCGCTGACGGCCGCGGCACTGGCCGGCAGCGCCGTCCAGGCCCAGGCGGCTCCGGCCGGGGACTCAACTGCCATTGCGGCCTGCTCGTTCCAGGACACCGAGGCCACGATGCAGGATCTGCCGACGCCCATCAACCACCACCTGTTGACGCTCACCAACACCGGCGACAGTCGCTGCATCGCCTACGGCGCTCCGTGGACGACGTTCGGCGCCCGTCAGGACCCGGCCGGGGTCGTCGAGGACTCCCAGCCGCAGTCCACTGTCGTCCTCGACCCCGGGCAGTCCGCGTACGCCGGGATTCTGCTGTCCTCCGCCGAAGGCTCCGGCGGGCACCGCGCCGCGAACATCCGGGTGGCGCTGTCGGACAGGGACGGCGGGGAGCAGCGGGGCGGCCACGTCCTGTCTGCCCTGCCCGACACCTGGGTCGACAACACGGTCCGGGTGACCTACTGGCAGTCCGGTGTCGCCGACGCCGTCCGCTACTGACAAGCGCGCCGAAGCCCTGCCTCTGCCTCTGCCCCCGCCTCTCCGATCAACAGGCTGAAACGATGCACACCGACAAGCCCGACTGGTTCACCACGCCCATCACCGCGGACATCCTGCGCGGCGCCCTCGAGCTGGAACACACCGCGCGGGGGCTGCTGCCGCACCGGCTGCCCGCCCGGGCCCGCGCCCAGTGCGCCGACGGGCAGCTCGCCATGGCGGAATCCCAACCCTCCGGCGTACGGCTGGTCTTCCGGACCCGGGCCACCGCCGTCGAGCTGGACACTCTGCCCACCAAGCGCGTCTACGTCGGCGCGCCGCCCCGCCCGGACGGCGTGTACGAGCTGCTCGTCGACGGCCACCCGGTCGGCCGGGCCGGCGTGACCGGCGGCAATACCCTGACCGTCGACATGGCCACCGGGACCGCCGAGCACCGGCCCGGCCCGGTCGGCACCCTCCGCTTCACCGGCCTGCCCGACGGCGTCAAGAACGTCGAGATCTGGCTTCCGCACAACGAGACCACCGAACTCGTCGCCCTGCGCACCGACGCCCCCGTCGAGCCCGCGCCGGACCGGGGCCGCAAGGTGTGGCTGCACCACGGCAGTTCGATCAGCCAGGGCTCCGACGCCGCGAGCCCCACCACCACCTGGCCCGCGCTCGCCGCCTCCCTCGGCGGCGTGGAACTGATCAACCTGGGCCTGGGCGGCAGCGCCCTGCTCGACCCGTTCACCGCCCGCGCCCTGCGGGACACCCCCGCCGACCTGATCAGCATCAAGATCGGCATCAACCTGGTCAACGCCGATCTGATGCGCCTGCGCGCCTTCACCCCCGCCGTCCACGGCTTCCTCGACACCGTCCGTGAAGGCCACCCCGCCACACCGCTGCTGGTCGTCTCGCCCATCCTGTGCCCCATCCACGAGGACACACCCGGCCCCAGCGCCGTGGACCTCGGCGCTCTCGGCACCGGACAACTGCGGTTCCGGGCCACGGGCGATCCGGCGGAGCGCGCGAGCGGGAAGCTGACCCTGGGTGTCATCCGGGACGAGCTGGCCCGGATCGTGGAGCAGCGGGCGGCCGAGGACCCGTATCTGCACTACCTCGACGGCCGTGACCTCTACGGCCACGCCGACGCCACGGAGCTGCCGCTGCCCGACCGGCTCCACCCCGACGCCGCCACCCACCGGCTCATCGGCGAGCGCTTCGCCGAGCGTGCCTTCACCGCCGACGGCCCCTTCACGGACCGCACGGCCTGATCCGAGCGGGCCGGGGAAGGGCCCCTCCGGGTTTGTGACGGGAAACGTTATGGACCTTCTGATCCGATCACGCCATTCTTCGGGGGCAACGCGGTCGTCAGGAGGTCCGTCCGGCTCGCGGCGGGTCCGGCGCGGCAGGGCGGATCGCCCTGCCGACGGCATCGGATCGTACGCGAGAGTCAGGACACGGGATGAAGATGCAATGGCGCAGGACGAAGCTGCCGTTCGTCGTCGGCACGGTGTGTGCGGCGGTGCTGGCGCTGGCGGCCCCGGCGCAGGCCGGGACGGCCGACGGCGATCACGCCGGGACGCTGGCGGCGCTGAAGGCGTTCCAGTCGGCCGGGGGTCCGGGGGCGGGCATCCACGCCGGTGACAGAGCGGGTTCCTGGACGCTCTCCACCGGCACGGGCACCATCAACACGAATACGCCTCTTCGGTCGACCGACCACTACCGCATAGGCAGCCAGACCAAGAGCTTCACCGCGGCCGTGGTGCTCCAGCTCGTCGACGAGGGCAAGGTGGCGCTCGACGCGCCGATCGAGCGCTATCTGCCCGGTGTCGTCGACGGCAACGGCTACGACGGCAACACCATCACCGTGCGGCAGCTCCTCCAGCACACCAGCGGAGTCGCCACGTACGAGCCGCTGTTCACCTCTGCGCCCGCCAACCCGGACGGCTCGTACCCGATCGAGGCACTGGTGCGGGAAGCGCTGAAGAAGGCTCCGGTCTCCGCGCCCGGCGGCCCCTTCACGTACTCCAACGCCAACTATCTGATCCTCGGCATGCTCGTCGAGAAGACGACCGGAATGCCGGTGTACAAGGCCGTCACAAGCCGGATCATCGCGCCGCTCGGCCTGACCGGGACCACCTTCCCGCGTCCGGGCGACCGCTCCCTGCCGGCCCCGGCCGTGCGCGGATACCACGGCGTACGGGTCGGCCCGTTGTTCTTCTGGACCGACGTGATCAGCTATGACCCGTCCGTCTTCAACAGCGCCGGAGCGGTCATCTCGACCCAGGAGGACCTCACTTCCTTCTACCAGGCGCTGGCAGCAGGCAAGGTCGTCTCGCAGGCGACCCTGGGCGAGATGGAGAAGACCGTCCCCGTCGGCGGCCCCCTCGCCTACGGCCTCGGTCTCATCCGGTACGACCTGTCCTGCGGCGGCGTGGCCTGGGGGCACGACGGCGCGATTCCGGGCTACTACACGGAGACGCTGGTGACCGCGGACGGACGCCACGCGGCCGTGGTGACCAACGCCCATCTCACGACCAACCCGCCCACCGCGCAGATGTACAAACTGCTGGACAGCGCGCTCTGTGAGAACCGGTCCTAGCCGACCCCTCCTCAGTCCCCGCGCAGGGACGCGAGGTAGTCGCGCAGGATCCGGGCGGTGCGCCCGGCACTCCAGAGTTCGAGCACCTGGGGGTCCTCCGACGGCCGGGCGGCGGCGATGTGCTCGCGGGCGGGCCGGTGGAGCTGGTGCTTGGAGAAGGCGTAGACGTCCGGCGGAGCGGCGCAGAGCCCGTCCGCCCGGCGCAGCGCAGCGGTGAACAGGGCATCGGGCTCGACGATCTCGTGCACCAGGCCGATGGACGCGGCCTGGTGCGGCGAGAGCCGGCCGGCCCCGAGCACCATCGCGTCCAGCACCGGGCCGACGGCGTGGCGCATGATCTCCAGGGGCACCGTGGGGAACGGCACGCCCGCGGCGAGCTCGGCGAGCCCGATGGTGCCGTGCGACATGAGCCGGATGTCGCACGCGGCCGCCAGCACGCATCCGCCGGCCAGGGCGTGCCCGTTCACCGCTGCGACGACCGGCTTCGGATGCCCGAACAGGCCGAGCATCGCGAGGCTCAGCGCCGGGAGGAACTTCTCGACGTACGGCGGGCCGCCGTCGACGATCCGCTTCAGATCCACACCCGCCGAGAAGGACCGCCCGCTGCCGGTCAGCACGACGGCGCGGGCGTCGGCGACGGCGGCCAAGGTGTCGGGAACGGCGGTGAGCAGCTCCAGATCCAGTGCGTTCACCGGTCCGTGGTTCAGGGTCAGGACGGCGATGCCGTCGTGGTCGGCCGTCTCGATCATCCGGCAGTCCTTCAGTCGTCGTAGCCGTCGAGGTCGGTGAGCAGGATCTTCGACACCGTGTACGTGCCCTGCCCGGCCGCCACGAGTTTGCCGCTGTCGGAGTAGATGTCACTGCGCGCGACGTACACGGTCCTCCCCGCGGAGACCACCTCGCCGATGGCGTGAATTCCCTCTTTCCGCACCGGTCGGATCAGGTTGATGTGGTAGTCGACCGTGAGGACGCTGTAGGTCTCCTCCATCGAGTTGGCCGCCATGAACCCGGCGGTGTCCCCGACCTCGAAGAGCACGGCGGCGTGCAGGAAGTCCGAGTTCTGCGTGAGATCGCCGTGGAACGGAATGGCCACGCGGGCGACTCCGGCCTTCTCGATCGTGATCGTCTTGTTCAGGAATCGGGAGATCTTGCAGTTCATGCAACAGCGGGTGAGCTTCTCGAAATGCGTCGACGAAGAACCCATGGCGGTGCTCCTTGTGAAGGCGATGGCATGACTACGCGCGCGACACGACCAGGCCGGCGTTGATCCCGCCGAAGCCGGACGCGTTGACCAGGCAGCGGCGCACCTCGGTCGCGTGGGCTTCGCGGGCGATGTCCATGTCGGCGAACGCGGGATCGGGGTTTTCGAGCTTCAGGGTAGGGGGCACGGTCTGGTGGCGCAGCGCCATGAGCGCGCCGACGAGGTTCATCGGGCCGCTCGCGGCGAACGTATGCCCCGTATGCCCCTTGATCGAGGTGACGATCGGCTTCCGGCGGGCCTCCGCCGTCACGGACCGCAGTGCCTCGAGCTCGGCGGCATCGCCCTGGACCATGCCGGAGGCGTGCGCGAAGACGCAGTCGATCGCGTCCGGGGAGACCGCGGCGTCGGCGAGGGCGCCGGTCATGCAACGCGCGACGTGGCGGGGCGAGATGGCGGTGATGCCGTCGCAACCACCGTTCGTGGCGAAGCCGGTCAGTTCGCCATGGACCACGGCGCCGCGCGCTTCGGCGTGGGCGCGGTCCTCCAGCACGAAGACGGCGGCCGCCTCGCCGACGACCATGCCGTCCCGCTCGCGGTCGAACGGGCGGGGTGTGCTCGCCGGATCGTCGCGCCGGCTGAGGGCCTTCATCGCCTCGAAGCCGGAGTAGGTGATCGGGGTGGTCACCGCCTCGACCCCGCCGGCGAGTGCCCATGTGCGGGCGCCGGACCGGATCGCGCGCATCGCCTGGCCCAGTGCCTGGGCGCCGCTCGCGCAGGCGCCGGCGATCGTCATCTGCTCCTCCTCGATCCCGTGGCGCAGCGCGATCGCGCTCGCCGCCATGTTCGGGATGAGGGAGGGGATCAGAAAGGGGCTGGTCTTCCGCACGCCCTGCTGCTCCTGCTTGAGCACGCCGGCCTCGATGCTGGGCAGGCCGCCCATCGCCACGCCGAGGAAGACGGCCCCACCTGGCGGACAACTCGGCCGCGCCTCCTCGGCGTTGCGGTCGCCGTCCGCCGCCGGAGGGAAGGCGCTGTCCTCCAGTGCCCGGTCCGCGGCGAACAGCGCGTAGCGCACGAAGGCGCTCATGCGCTTGATCTCGAACTGGAACGGGCCCGGCGGGAACGTCACGACGGCGTCGTCGATCTGGCCCGCACACCGGCTGCGGAAACGGCCGGGGTCGAAGCGCGTCAGCGGGACGATCCCCGAGCGCCCGCCGAGGAGGCCCTGCCACAGGTCGTCGACCGTCGGGCCGAGCGGGCAGACCACCCCGATCCCGGTCACCACTACGCTGCGTCGCGGCACTGTCGGGACCGCGTCACGCCAGCTGCTGGGGAGTGTCCTGCAGATCCCGTATGTAGGTCACGAGATCCTGCATCGTCCCGAACTTGTCCATGACGGACCCGTCGAATTCCAACCCGAAACAGTCCTCCATATAGAGGAGAAGCTCCACCATCTTGAGCGAGCTCATCCCCTCGATGGACGTGGCGAGATGCGAATCCGGAGCGAGATGGGAGACATCGGCTTCCACGAACTCGCCGATGTGCCCGACGATCTTCTCGAACAGCTCCTGATCCCTCTTCTCGTCCTGCATCGCATCTACCTCTCAATCGCTCGTGCTCGCGGTGGACCGTTCTTCGATCATCTTTCGGCACAGATGGCGCTGGATCTTGCCGCTGGTGGTGCGAGGGAGCGCGGCCCGGCTGACCCAGTGGAAGGTGACGCCGCCGATGCCGAACGCCTCCGCGAGCGCGTCGCTCACCCGGCCGGTGATGTCCCGTCGGTCGCGGCCGTCGGCGAGTCGCTCGTCGAGCAGGAGGTGGAGCTGCTCGGTCCGCAGCGCCGGGTCGGGGACGCCGACCGCGACGACCGCCGGGGTCCGCGGGCTCTCCGTGACGGCCTCCACGAACATCTCCAGCTGGTCGGGGATGTAGTTGCGGCCCGCGATGATCACGATGTCCTTGCGGCGGCCGGTGACATACAGCTCTCCGTCGACCTGATAGCCGAGGTCGCCCGTGCGCAGGCAGCCGTCCGTCCGCTCGAGCCGGTCACCGGACGCGCCCGCCTCCGCGCCGTCCGGAGCCGCGAGGCAGCCGTCGATCACGCTGGGTCCTGACACCTCTATCTCGCCGATCTCACGGTCGGGCAGGGGCGCCCCGGCCGCGTCGATCACCCGCAGGCGGTGGCCGGGCAGCACCCGGCCCACGCACACCATGCTCGTGGTGTGCGGATCGGCGGCCGAGCGGGGCTCGGCACGTCCCCTCGCCGCGATCGCCTCCGTGTCGACGCGGTCGACCGAGTACGGCCGGCCGACGTCGGAAATGGTGACCGCGAGCGTCGCCTCCGCGAGCCCGTACACGGGCCTGAGCGTCGTTTCGGGCAGGCCGAAATGGCCGAATGTCGTCTGGAAATCCCGCATCGTGTTCTCGTGCACCGGCTCCGCGCCGCACAGTGCGACACGCCAGGACGACAGATCGAGATCGTCCGGCGGGCGTCGCTTCGCGACTCGCGCGCAGATGTGGAAGGCGGAGCTCGGCGCGGGCGACAGAGTGCCCCGGTAGCGGCTGATCCATTGCAGCCACGAGAGCGGATTCCGCAGGAAGTTGACGGGGTCCGCCAGCACCATCGGAATATGGGAGTGGAGCGCGTAGGAAATCCCGATGAGTCCCATGTCGTGGAACAGGGGCAGCCAACTCACCAGCAGATCGTCGGGATTTCCCCGGATCGCCTCGGCGATCGCACGGACGTTGGCGGCGATGTTGCCGTGCCGGATCACGGCCAGCTTCGGCGTGCCGGTCGAGCCGGAGGTCGCCTGAAGGTGGGCGAGCGACGTCGGCGTCGCGCGCGGCGGACCCATGTCGAGGGGTGATCCGCGGAGGGCGTCCGGCGTCACGACCGGGATCGGCAGCAACGGCGCGAGCGCGCTCTCCCACTCCGGGGACGCGACGACCCGCCTGGCCCGCGCGTGCTCGGCCAGCCCCCGGAGGTTCGCCGCGTAGTGCGCGATGCGGCCGTCCATCGGCTCCGCCACGACGATCGGCACGACCCCGGCGTACAGACAGCCGAGATAGACGGAGAGGAAGTCGCGCGAGGTGGGAAGGACGATGACGACGCGGTCCGCTTCCTCGATCCCGTGCTTCTCGAGTCCGGCCACGGCCTGTCCGACGAGGCGGTGCACGTCCGCACAGCCCAGCGCGAACTCCTCCCCGGACCTCTCGATCACACGGAACGCCAACCGGTCCGGAGTCCGGCGGGCGCTGTCGAGCAACGCGTCGATCACGGTCTCCGGTCGATGACCTCCCGTCATCGGGCGTACCCCTTCACGAACTGCAGATCGGTGCGCTTGGAGGACCGCTCCAGCCAGGTACGGAGCTCGCCGTGCCGCGAGTCGAAGTCGGCCTTCAGCAAGTCCTCCTTCAGCGTCCCGGACGCCGTGTAGTACGGCTTCTCGAGCTCCTCCAGGAAGCGGATGTGCTGCTCCATACCGGCGCGGCCGCGCTCGACACTGAGCGAGTACGACTTGAGGCGAGCCCGCCGCTGCGGTCGCTTCTCGATTTCGAATGCCCGCTTGAAGAAGATCCCGTAGCTGTCGAGAATGCCGCGCTGCAGTTCGCTGGGCCGCATATGGCGCGGGAAGATGCCGACGAACGAGTAATGCTGGTAGGTGGGCACCTCCATGATGATCCGGTGGTCCTCGATGTCCTGACGGGCCCCGTACAGCAGGCCCTGGAAGGGGTATTCGGCGAGGCATACGAAGACCGGGTGCATGATCCGCGCCTCGGCGCACCAATACGCGGTGGCCTCCATCGCCCGGCGGTCCTGGACCTCCAGTCCGAAGATGATCGCGGAGTGAATGGCTATGTCGTTCTCGGCGAAGCGCAACAGGCGCCGGGTCTGTTCCGAGGGATCGACACGCTTGTTGAACGCCTGGAGGACACTGGGGTCCTCCGACTCCACCCCGAGGCAGTATTCCTCGAATCCCGACCGCTTGAGGTCGAGGACCAGCTCCATGTCGTCGGCGTGGTTGACCCGGCTCATCGCGATGAACTTGTAGTCGCGGTCGCGGAACGTCTCGGCGATCTCACGGCAATAGCCCTTGCGGGTCGTGAAGTTCAGATCCGTGACATAGAACCGGTTGCAGCCGGTCTGCCGGTGGATGGCGTCCAGCTCGCTGCGCACGTCCTCCGCGGTCTTCGTGCGGAACCGGCGCCCGAGCAGCCGGATCGCGTAGCAGAACGAGCAGTCGAACGGGCAGCCGCGCGACATCGAGACCGTGGCCCAGTGGAGCTTCGGCGCCCGCGCCAGGAACTTCGGATTGATGGCGTTGGCGATATTGCCGTAGCGGGCGATCTTGTTCAGCGTCAGCTCGCCGTCGGCACCGATGTAGGCGAGGTTGTCGACGTCGGTGACGGGTTCGCCGGCCTCCAGGGCCTTGATCAGCTGGACGGACGGGATCTCCCCCTCGGCGATCACGGCGTAGTCGGCGTAGCGCAGGGCTTCGTACGGCGCGAACGCGGCGTGGGGCCCGCCCATGATCACCACGCAGCCCGGACGGCTGTCGCGCCGGATCAGCTCCAGCGTCTCGATGTTGGACCAGAAGTGTGTCGCGAGCGCCGAGATCAGGATGTAGTCGTAGCTCGCGAGGGGAAAGTCCTGGGGTTTCTCGCCCCAGAACATCTGGCACATCTCGACCCGCGCGTCCGGATACTCCTGCTGGATGAACGAGGCGACGTAGTAGATGCCGTCGTTGTAGGTGGTCGCCAGCGTCGACGCGTCGGGGTAGGCGTCGTGGAACCCGAGCTGGACGCAGAGAATGTTGAGGCTCTTCATGAGCGGACCTGCGCGTCGTGGTGCCGGTCCGCGAGCTGCTTGCGCACCTTCTCCTTCATCTCCTGCTTGAGCTTGGCTGCGATGCGGGTCGGATCGTTGACCCGGCGCTGGGCCCAGGCGAGCAGATCGCGCGCCTCGCTGCGGTTCATCTTCGGGTGCTTCCACACCAGGTTGTACAGATCGTGCTTGCTGAGATCCGGCTCGTCGACCAGATGCTCCATCTGCCGGTAGAGACGGGTGCCGTGGAAGGGGGTCAGCAGTGTCAACTGGCAGGCGAACAGCCCTTCCTGGTTGAGCTGCTCGATGTCGAACTGCATGTCCTCGATGCTGTCCTCGGCGAACCCGACCATGAACGTGCCCAGCGCCCGGCGGCCGTTGTCGATCAGCTCCTGCACCGTCTGCCTGACGTTGTAGACATCGTCGCGCTTCTTCACGTCGGCGACGTTCTTGTCGCGGTAGGACTCGATGCCGACGATCGCGCCGTCCATGTACCGGTCGGTGAGTTCGGGGATCCGGCCCCGGATCAGATCGGCGCGGGTCAGACAGATCCATGGCAGCTCGCGCTCCGCCAGGGCGTCCACGACCTGCTCCGCCAGGTGATTGGTGAGGAAGAAGCTCTCGTCGTAGATGATGACGTGCGCGACCTTCGCGTCCCTGTACGCGTCGAGCGCCGCGTACGTGTCCTCCATGAAGATGGCTTCTTCTTTGGGATTGAAGATCGGCGTCGAACAGAACGTGCAACCGATGTTGCAGCCGCGTTTGGAGTAGAGATATCCGACCGGCGAGCTGATGCCCCGGAAGCCGCTCTGTCCCAGCATCGCCGGATGCCGCACCCGTTCCAGCGGCTTTCCGTAGACGTACTGATGGAGCGGCGACTCCCCCGCGCCTTTCACCAGCCTGGTGAAGTGACGGTCGATGCCGGGCGTGAGGATGCCGTAGTTTCCGCCCCAGATCTCCGGCACGCCGGCCTCGCGCGCGGCTTCCGCCATCTCGATCGCGACCGGCGTGGACCAGGTGTAGAAGCTGATGCCCACCATGTCCCACGTCTCGGAATTCAGCGCGGTGAGATACTCCTGCCAGGTCGGGTACTCGAGGATCTCGACGTCCGGCACATTGTGCTTGAGGAAGCGGAGACCGGTCGGCGGGCATGTCACGGACAGCCGGTCCTCGAGGTCCACCGCACACGTCCAGGCCATATACGTGTCGGTCCGGTCGTACCAGTTCCCGCCGATCCCGTTCGGCTCGACCAAGGCCTCCATGGGAGCAGTTGTCAGGAGCACTTTCTTCATCGCCGTCCCCCTCCGCATCGCCGGTCCCGATCCGCGAACACCCGTCCCGCGCGGCCGCACGGTTCCCGCACTGGTGAGCGCTTCGGTCCTGGAAGGGTCCCATCGTTCGGCCCCTGCGGCCCCTCATCTTTTGCGTCAACCCGCCGTCCCGCCGGTGAGGCGGCGGGTCATGAGGCCCGTCATCGAACGTAAAGGGGCCTTCGACCTGCGCGCGGTCGAGGTGAGCGCGCTCGCGCGGGAGGTGGGGCAGGGGTGGCATGTGCCGTTCGAGGCCGGTGAGTTGACCGTGCGCGGGGCCGCCGCCTGGGTGACCGTGCCGCACGCCTGGCTCAAGAGGGCGGTCCCCCGGGGCACCACCCCCGGGGGACCGCCCGTGCTGCGCTGGACCTGCCAGGGTCAACGACAGCGCTCTGCCCAGCCAGTGGCCGGTGACTAGCTAACGCGATACTTGCGCACAGGATTCCCTACCCTCAGGGACCTTAACTCGAACTGGCGGCGTTTTCCCTGATGTCAGGGAATTAGGCGCGGGGATACGGGCACACGCCGCCGAGGGCGTCGATATTCCCTGTGCACAGGGAAGTCGGGGCGCGGATCCTAGCACACGAATTCAGCGCCCACCTCGCCAATCCGCTTGGCGGTACCGGGATTTCCACCGTGGTCCGGGCTGCCAAGAGTGGGTCCCTACGTGCAGGGACGAAGCGCGCGGGTACCCGCTCTGTCGGATACGCTTCTGGGCTACCCGAGTTCGCTCGTTCGGGGCGCCCGCTCACCACGGGCGCCGGTCCGGACCAACGGGCAAGGATGAACTGGACCTGCCAAGCCAAGTCACTTCACGCGGAAGTGGAGATCAACGGTGGAGAGCGGAAACGCCGCATTTCTTGTCGCAGCGGTGACGATCTTTGCGATCATTGCGTTCGTCGTGGTCTACGCGATCAAACGCCTGGCCGGACAACCGATGCGAATAGCGGCGACGATCGTCGCGCTGGCCACCCTGGTCGGTGCGATGGTGCCGCTGGTCGACGAGCTCCACACGATGCCCTCGGCGCCGCCGCCGAGGCCGGTGTCCCCGGCGTCAGGGGTGGGTCGTTGAGCCGTCGACTTCCTCCGGACTGGATGGCGACGCTGAACGAGCGGGTGATACGGCAGGCCGAACGGGCGCGCTCGGTCCGCTTCTTCACCTCCCTGCCCGGACACGTGCGGGACGCTCTCGGCGACCACCTGGTCAGCAGGCAGTACGGAAGGGGGGACCGGCTGCGCGGAGCCGCCCCGGGGGCGGGCGAGGTGCATTTCGTCCTGTCCGGCTGCGTGGCGGAGCGGGCCACGTCCGCGGGGTCCGCCACCCTGCGCTTCCGCGGGGCCGACTCCCTGCTCGGGGACGTGGAGATCGTCAACGAGGCGGCGAATCCTTCGGCGGCCGAATGCCTGACCACCACCTGGACGCTGTCCTGCGCGATGTCCCGGATGCGCATGCTCGCCGAGAGCGACATCTCCATCATGAAAGGCGTGGCCGCGAGCATCGCCGAACGCCTGGAGACGAACGACCGGGTGTACGCCAACTCCCGGCACTCGCCCATTCAGCGCGTCTGCACCCTGCTGCTGGAACTGCACCGGACGTCCGGTGTGAGTTCCCGGCTGCTGCCCGATTCCTCGGTCGAGGTATCGGGACCGACCCAGGCGGAACTCGGTGAGGCCCTGATGCTCGGCCGGGCGACCATCGAGAACGTCATGGCGGAAATGCGCATGATGGGAATTCTGACGACCGGGCACCGCCATTACGCGGTCAAACACGTCGACATGCTGAGATCCCTCGCCGAGGGAAAGCTGACGTCGAAGGCCAAAGCGGGAAAGGGCCCGCCACCACCGCCGTCCCCCTTGCCCGAACTGCCGGAGCTGTAGGCCGTCCCGGCCGACGGGAAACGGGAGCGGGCCCCGCGCGAGGCCGCCCGTGCGGGGCTACGAGGCCCTCCTCCGGGTGGTGGGGAGCAGGGTCAGATGCGTGCCCGGGCGGCCCGCGCGGCGGCCGTTGGCGGTGGGGTAGACGTCGACCGGGCCGGCCGGCCGCCAGTGCAGGCCGAGGCGCTTCGCGGTGTACATCGCCTCGTCCGCGCCGCGCAGCAGGTCCGACAGCCCGGCACCGGGCCGACGGCCGACGCGGCACAGGCCGATCGACGCGCGGGGCGAGAGGGTGACGGCACCGGTGTCGAGCGGTGCGGAGAGCCGGGCCGAGAGGCCGTACGTCAGCTCGCCGTCCAGGTCGGCGTCCGGTGCGAGGCGGATCACGGCGGTGTACTCGTCGCCGCCCAGCCGCGCCGCGAACCCGCCGTGCTCCCGGCACCACGCGTCGAGGCGCCGCCCGACCGCAGCGATGACCCGGTCCCCCACGGCGTGGCCGTGGGTGTCGTTGATCTGCTTGAAGCCGTTGAGGTCGAGGAGCAGCACGGCGGCGTCCGGGTGCCTGACGGCCCGCCGCGCCCGGGTGGTGAACTCATCGCGGCACATGAGGCCGGTGAGGGGGTCGGTGCGGGCGGTGCGCAGGCGACGGACGAGGACGATCGCGTGCGCTGCCCAGCCGACGGTCGGGGCCGCTATGGGCAGGGCCTGGACGAGGAGGTTCATCGAGCACCTTCCGAACAGAGAGCTGGCCCGCCACGGCTTCGCGGACTCGGCGCGTGCGGGCCGGTGAGTGGTCCGGTCATGCTGGAGATCCCCCCTTTCCGCTCGATCGGTGCCAACTCCGCTCCCTCACGGGGACGTTCGCATGCGGGAGCCACCGCGTCTGGCGGGCGGCGCCCGTTCCGGTGCAGGCTGTCCGAATGGACAAGGACCTCTCCCGCGTAGCGCTCACCCCCGCCGCCGCCCGGCTGATCCGCCGGCTCCGGGAGGCACACGGGCCGCTGATGTTCCATCAGTCCGGCGGCTGTTGCGACGGCAGTTCACCGATGTGCTATCCGTACGGCGAGTTCCGTACGGGTGCCTCCGATGTGCTGCTGGCCTCGCTCGCGGTGGAGGGGGTGCCGGAGCCGATCGGGTTCTGGATGTCGGCAGACCAGTTCGAGCGGTGGCGGCACACGCATCTGACGGTGGACGTGGTGGCGGGGCGGGGCAGCGGGTTCTCGCTGGAGGCGCCGGAGGGCGTGCGGTTCCTGGTGCGGTCGCGGCTGTTGACGGACGCGGAGGCGGGCGCGTTCGAGCGGGGCTGAAGGCGGCCGGACCGGGCCACGGAGTGCCGTCCGCCGGGCCCGCCCGGCGGACGGCGGCACCGCCCCTAGGACGCCGCGTCCACCAGCGACAGCATGCGCAAGCGCTCCGGCGGGCCGGGCCTCGCGTAGTACCAGCCCTGCGCGGTGTCGCAGCCCAGGATCCGCAGGTGTTCGGCCTGGGTGCCGGTCTCGACGCCCTCGACCGTGACCGACAGGTCGAGCGTGTGGGCGAGGGAGACGATTCCCTCGACGATCTTCACGTCGACCGGGTCGGCAGGGGCGCGCTGCATGCCGCGGGTGAAGGAGCGGTCCAGCTTGAGCGTGCTGACGGGCAGCCGGCGCAGGTAGGAGAGGTTGGAGTAGCCGGTGCCGAAGTCGTCGAGCGCGATGTCCACACCCATGTCGGCGAGTTCGCGCAGCGGGCGCAGCTCTTCCTCGTCGGCGCCGATCAGGGCGTTCTCGGTGACCTCCAGGCAGAGCGCGGAGGGGGCGAGGCCCGCGTTCTCCAGGACGGCGACGGTGTCGGCGACCAGGGAGGGGTAACGCAGCTGGGAGGGCGAGAGGTTGACGTTGACGCGCATGGGCGCCTGGCCCGAGCCCTCCTGCCACCAGGCCCGCGCCTGCCGGAGGGACTCCTCCAGGACCCAGCGGCCGAGCGGCACGATCAGGCCGGTGCTCTCCGCGAGCGGGATGAACTGGTCGGGGCCGAGCACGCCGTGGACGGGGTGCAACCAGCGCACGAGCGCCTCCGCGCCGCGCACCGCACCGTCGGCGAGGCCGACGAGCGGCTGGTACTCGATGAAGAACTCGCTGTTGTCGAGCGCCGCGGGCAGCCGGTTGGTGAGGCTGTGCCGG
Source organism: Streptomyces blastmyceticus (assembly GCF_039521185.1). Classification (NCBI taxonomy): domain Bacteria; kingdom Bacillati; phylum Actinomycetota; class Actinomycetes; order Kitasatosporales; family Streptomycetaceae; genus Streptomyces; species Streptomyces blastmyceticus. The sequence continues at coordinate 33,688 of NZ_BAAABW010000033.1, forward strand.
GCGATGACCCGGGCGTCGGAGTCCGCGTCGGCCAGTTCGTAGCGGTTGCCGCCCGCGGCCTTGGCGCGGTACATCGTGATGTCGGCGCTGCGCAGCACCTCCGCGGCGCCCAGCTCGCCGGCGGCCCCGTCGACGATGCCGATGCTGGCCCGTACGGACAGGTCGCGGCCGTCGAGCCGGATCGGGCGGGAGAGCGCGGTCAGCATGCGGCGGGCCAGGGCGATGGCGTCGGCCTGCGCGGACGGGCCGGTGAGGAGGGCCACGAACTCGTCGCCGCCGAGCCGGGCGACGAGTTCGGCGGGGCCGGTGGCGCAGGCGCGCAGGCGCTCGGCGACGTCGACGAGGAGCTCGTCGCCGACGGCGTGGCCGAGGCTGTCGTTGACGGCCTTGAAGCCGTCGAGGTCGAGGTAGCACAGGCCGAAGCGGGCGGGCGTGCCGTCGTCCCCGGCCGTGCTGAGCGCGCGGTCGATGCTCTCGAAGAACAGGGTGCGGTTGGGCAGGCCGGTGAGGGCGTCGTGGGTGGCCTCGTAGCGCAGCCGCTCGTGGAGGAGCCTGCGCTCGGTGATGTCCTCCATGAGCGCGAGCTGGTACTGGGGCCGGCCGTGGGCGTCGCGCAGGAGGGCCACGGACAGGTCGGTCCACAGCACGCTGCCGTCGCCACGGTAGTACGGCTTCTCGACGCGGTAGTAGTCGCGTTCGCCGCTGATCAGCTCTTTGTAGAGGCCCCAGACGTCGGGCGAGTCGTCGGGGTGGACCATCTCGCCGACGTTGCGGCCGGTCACGTCGTGGGCCATGCCGCCGAACATCCGGGTGAGGGCGTCGTTGACGTCCATGATGCGGCCCTCTACGTCCGCGATGCCGACGCCGATGGCGGCGCCCTCGAACACCGCGCGGAACCGGGCCTCGCTGGTGTGCAGGGCCTTCTCCGTCTCGGCCTGCGCGGCCAGCGCGGCGCGGGAGAGGGCTTCCTGCTCGGCCAGGGTGCGCTCGCGCAGGGCACCGGCGAAGCCGGCGGCGAGGGAGTGCTGGAGGCGGGCGCACCGGGCGCGGGCCTCGGTGTCGGAGAGGGTGCCGCCGGGCGGGCAGTAGACGAGGAGGTAGGAGTCGATGGCGCCGAGGATCAGCGGCAGGGCCTCGGGGTCGGTGCAGTGGGCGCCCACGAGCGCGGCGCCGACCTCGGCGGCGGGTGCGGGATCGAACGGGCGGGTGCGCAGGGCGGCGCCGAGCCGTCCGGCGAGGGGGACGAGGTGGTCCTCGAACTCGGCGCGGGTCAGGTGGGTGGCCGTCGCCGGATAGACCGTACGGCTCCAGATCGCGGCGAAGCGCCTGAGGCTGTCGTCACGGGCGGGGCCGCCGTCGCGTACGAGGCCGCCGAGGATCCCGAGGGCCCGGCCGTCGGGGCCCTGGACGCCGATGCCCCGGGGGCCGCCGGCCCGGCCGTCCGGTGCGCGCTCCGGTTCCGCGGCCGGGTCCGTGTCCGGTTCCGGATGCCGCTCGCGGTACGCATGGGTGTTGCGTCCCCTGGCATGGAAGCCGAACGGCTCCCCCGGCTCCGTGAGGCCCTCCTCGCAGCAGGGGTCCTCGGCCCCCGTCCGGTCGCCTTCCGTTCGTCCGGCCCCCAAGTGGCCGTCCTGCGGGGGGCGGTCCGGTGCCCGGCCGTCGCGTACGCAGAACCCGGCGGCCCGGCCGGCCGCGGCGTCCAGGGCCGTCGCCCCGCTCCCGGCAGCCGCCCCGGCCCCGGTTCTGCTTCCGATTCCGCTTATGGTTCCGCTCGCTGTTTCGGTCACGGCTTGCGCCCCACCCCGGCGAAGCCCACGTACATCGCCGGATCGTCGTCCGTGCCCCCCATGGCGCCGCCGGGGCCCGTCGACGGGGCCTCGGGCCGCCACATCGGCATGGCCACCAGGCCGGGCTCGACCATCTCGAACCCGTCGAAGAAGCGGGCCACCTCGGCGTGCGAACGCATCAGCAGCGGCGAACCGACCCCGCGGTAGACGCCCTCCACCCGCTCGCCCTCCTCCGGCTTGATCGGGCCGCTGTCGGTGGTGGCGTGGGTGAGGATCAGCAGGCTGCCGGGGGCCAGCGCGTCGCGCAGCTCCGCGACGGCGCCCCACGGGTCCTCGCGGTCCTCCATGAAGTGCAGGACGGCCACCAGCAGCAGCGCGACCGGCCGCCGCAGGTCGAGGAGCCTGCCGACCTCCTCGCCCTCCAGGATGTCCCGCGGCGCCCGCAGGTCCGCGGCCGCGATAGCGGCGCGCGCGTTGCCCGCGAGGACGGCCCGGCTGTGCGCGACGGCGACCGGGTCGTGGTCGACGTAGACGACGTGCGCCGCGGGGTCCGCGTCCTGGGCGATCTCGTGGACGTTGCCGAAGGTCGGGATGCCGGAGCCGATGTCGAGGAACTGCGTCACGCCCCGGCCGACGGCGTACCGCACGGCGCGCCGCATGAAGGCCCGGTTGGCCTGCATGACCTTCGGCAGGCCCGGGAAGGCGTCGATGGCCCGGCGCCCGGCCTCCCGGTCGACCTCGAAGTTGTGCGAGCCGCCCAGGTAGTAGTCGTAGATGCGGGACACGCTCGGCACGGAAAGGTCGATGCCTTGGGGGGCCCAGGTGGGACGCTCCATCAGTCTGTCTCTCCAGCTCATCGAACGGACGTGTGAGCAGAGGCTACTGATCGCCCGTTCGAATGGAAGAAGCAAGCGGAAAACAACGATCCGCATTTAACTGCGGTTCGCCCCTGCCCCTTGCGGGTGCTCCCCCCGAAGTACCCCAAAACCACATTCGCACGTGAGATCCATCTCTCTCACTTCCCCCATCACATACCTCTACGGCCACAGCAGGCACGTGCACAACCCTTTATACGGTCCCACATCGATTTGATCATGCAACGAACGGCCGTCCACTCAGGGCCGGGGCTCCCGCCACATCGGCCACATCCGGGGGCCGTCGGGCAGGTCGACGACCGTGCCCGTGGAGACGAAGCCGAGGCGCTCGTACAGCGCCTTGCTGCGCTCGTTGCTCGCCTCCAGATAGGCGGGCATGCCCTCCCGGTCGCAGCGGTCCAGGACGGGCGTCAGCAGCGCCCGCCCGCGGCCCTGGCTGCGGCGGCCGGGGGCCGCGACGATGACCGGCAGGTAGTAGTGCGAGCGGTCCATGGGGTGCGCGAGGCCCGTCAGCTCGCCGACGACCCGGGCGCGGTCGTTGCCCGGCGCGGCCCCGGCGAGCCGCCCGCCCAGCTCGTCGTCCTCCTCCGGGCCGCCGTCGGCGGCCCGGACCGGCAGCCACAGCGCGGCCGCCGAGAGGTCGTCGGTCACGTCGACCCAGCCGTCGCGCAGCGCCGCGTCGAGATACACGCCGAAGAAGACCGGGTGGACCGCGCGCCGGTACTCCTCGTCCGGGAAGACCCAGCCGCTGACCGGGTCGGCCATGAACGCCTCCCCGATCAGCAGGCTGATCTCGTCCCGCTCCGCCTTCACCGCCCGGCGTATTCCCGTTGTGCCGGCGGCTTCCTGATGCATGGTCACGGTCGCTTCCCCTGCGTACGAATTGACGTGGCGTTCACGTTCCCGTCGATCGTACGGACCGGTCGAGCGCGCTCGGCCCGAATGCGCCACCGCCCGGCGACCGCTGACGAATGCCGGTGAATGCGGCGGCATTCACCGGGGCGGGAGCGTCAGCGGACGCCGACGGCGGCCAGTGCCCGGCGCTGCGCGCCCGACGGCTCGGCCGGGAAGTAGAGATAGCAGACCCCTCCCGTACCGCTCTTGACCTGCCCCTGCGCATTGTGGCGCTTCGTGCGCAGCCAGATGTTCTCGAACTGACGGCGTTTGTATACGCGTCGGACCGCGGCGTCCGACGGGCTCGCCGGGTCGTTGGCCACCACATCGCCGTCCCGGGTGAAGCCGACGACGCACATCAGGTGGCCCGCGGTGCCGTAGCCCGCGCCGTCGAGTTCGGAGGCGAGGAAGGACTGCGAGGTGATCACGGGGATCCTCGCGTGGATCAGTCTCTCCACGTCGTTCAGGGAGCGCAGCCGGGTGATCACGGCCTGCATGTCGTGGTACGTCGCGGCATAGGCGGCGTTGAACGGCCAGTTGCCGCAGCCCTGGTACTGGTAGTCGTACGTGTAGCGGGCGGCATGGCAGACCTGCGGATCGGCGTAGGACCGGTCCACCCACGCGAGGTCCGCGGCGGACGGCACCCGGCCCCAGTACGCGAGGACCATCTGCGAGGAGGTCGGGCTGCACCACGCCTCGCCGCCGTTGTCGTACTGCGGGTACTGCCCCTTGTGGATCTCCTGCGAATAGTGCGGCACCTTCAGCTCGCACGCCTCCCCCGGCGCCGAGGCCGGCACGGTGAAGCGGTCGGGGATGTCGGAGCCCATGGCGCCGAGCCGCCACACCATGGGGGTGAGGCCGCTGCCGGGCCTGCGGCAGAGGGTGAGGCGCAGCTCGTACGAGACGAACCGGAGGCCCGTCGCCGTGCTGTCGACGGCGAGGGTGTCGGTGGAGACGTTGCTCTTGCCGTCCTTCTGCCCGTCGACGGAGGTGCGCCGGATGTCACCGGGCGCGTCGCCGGCGGTCCAGCGGCCCATCACGTACCAGGGGGTGTGCCCGCCGTCGGTGTAGGCGCCGCGGAGCTCCACCTGGAGCCAGGTGCCGGCGGGCGCGTGGGCGTTCCATGAGGCGACGATCTCGCTCGCGGGGGCGGGCATCCGGTGGACCGGGCCGGTCCAGGTGGCGTACTCCCAGGTGGCCGTGGTGCCGGTGTGCGGGTCGGGATAGTCGAGGGTGCCCACGGCGCGGTCGATGACCAGACCCGTGCGGTGGCCGGTGCGGGGACACGTGCCGCGGGCGGTGCCGTGCCGCCAGTCGGCGGGGGTGAGCCAGGCGCGGTAGTCGATGCGTCCTCCTCCGGAAGGGGCCGCGACGGCGGGCCCGGGGGTGATGACCGCGGCGGCGGCCGCTCCGAGGGCGGCGGCCAGGACGGTGCGGCGGGGTGTGGGTCTGCTCATGATCGGGCCTCGTGGTCGGGGACGGGTCGGGGGCGAAGCGATTGTCCCCACCCCGCCGCTTCCCGAACCGGGGCGCCGCCCCGGACCCCGGTCCGGGAACGGGCGGGGTGGGGAAGAACCGCCGGTCGGGGCCTACCGTGGTGCGGTGAACGAACCCTCAGTCGAGGCCCTCGCCCAGAGGCTGCGCGCCCTGCCCCCGTCCATCGGCCGCACCCGCCTGGTCGCCGTCGACGGCCACGCCGGCTCCGGCAAGACCACCTTCGCCGCCCGCCTCGCGGCCGCCCTCGGCGGCGCCCCGGTCCTCCATCTGGACGATCTCGCCACCCACGAGGAGCTCTTCGCGTGGACCGGACGGCTGCGCTCCTGGGTCCTCGAACCGCTGGCCCGGGGCGAGACCGCCCGCTACCGCGCCTACGACTGGGTGGCGCGGCGGTTCGCGGAGGAGCGCGAGCTGCCGGCCGCGCCGGTCGTGCTCGTGGAGGGCGTGGGAGCCGGCCGCCGGGAGCTGTCGCCCCATCTGGCATGCCTGCTGTGGATGGAGTTGACCCATGAGAGCTCGTGGGAAAGGGGTCAACTCCGTGACGGTCCCGAACTGACCGATTTCTGGGACGGCTGGAAGCGAGCGGAGCAGCGCCACTTCGCGACGGACCCGACGCGCCCGCGCGCACAACTCCTGATTCGCCAGTGCCAGGAGGGGTACGAGGTGCTGCCGGGACCCCACGAGAGCCCGTGAACCGCCCCCGTCGTCACGCTCGGTGAGCAACCGGGGCCGGTCCGCCCGCCGTCGCCGACCGATCCCCGCCGAGTGCGCCAACTCCGCTTGACCGAGGGGGCGTACAGGACTTACGTTCTCATTAGGCAGCTGACACAAGCAGCCCCAGGACGCGAAGCCCCCGGTTGTTCCCCCGTGATCGGGGGCTTCGTACTCTCCGCGGAACGCCCTTTTGAGCACTTTGCTCCGCCGTCCCCTTCACACTGGGTGACCATCTTCCGGAGCGCTTTCCGGCCCCTCGGGATCGCCCCCGCGCCGTGAACAGCGGTGCGGCACCCTTCGGCCCATGCCGACCACGCAGGTACGATGCCAGTCGGCACACCTATCGGCTGGCGTGTCGGCACACTGGTCAACTCCCGTCCACAGCACAGCGGTTCGGCAAAGGCGCGCCGGGCAATCGCCCGGCAGCACGCTACGGGGGCAGGGTTTGTGGGGGACGTGATGGACATCGGCATGCAGGGCCCACCCGCCCCGGCCGATCTCGCCTGGCTGCGCGCCGTCGACGCGTACACCATGGGCGCGTACGCACAGGCCGAGGAGGAGTTCCGGGCCGCGGTCCGGGCGGACCCCGGCATGGCCGACGCCTGGCTCGGGCTGCACGCCCTGCGCGCCGAGACGACCACCGCACTGCTGCGCATGTACCGCCACCGCGAGCGGTTCGGAGAGCAGCGCACCCGCCACCGGCGCACCCTCAACTCCTGGTACTGGCTGGGCTGGTGGGTCCAGCCAGTACTGGAGAGCGGCCGCGACCTGCTCCTCGCCCACGCGTCGCACTGGCTCGACGGCCGCCATGTGCCCGAGCTGGACCGGGCCCTGGCCGACTGCCCGCCCGTCGACACCGACCTCCAGGCCCGCTTCCTGCACGCGTGCCGCGCCTACCTCGTCAAGGACTGGGAGCAGCTCGTCCGGCACACCGAGCCGCTGCTCGACGACCCGCTGCTGGGCATCGAGGCCGGGCTGTTCGGCGGCATGGCCCGGGTGCGCCTGGAGATGTACGGCCAGGCCGAACCGCTGCTGGCCGCCGCCCTGATGCGCTGCCGCAGCGAGCAGCCGCAGCGCAAGGAACTGCGCTACTGGCTGGCCCGCGCCCACGAGGGCACCGGCCGCAGCGCCGCCGCCCTCCCCCTCTACCGCGCCGTGCACCGCGTCGACCCGTCGTTCATGGACACCTCCGCCCGGCTCACCGCCATCGCCGACGGGGACGGCCTGGACGAGCACCTGGACCTGGCGTCGGTGCCGTCGGGCGGGCCGCCCGGCCAGGACCCCGGGGGTCCCGCCGACCCGGCGGGCGAGCCGGACCTGCTGTCCGCGCCGGACCTCCCCGGCGGCCGCGACCTGCTGACGGGCACCGGCCCCGAGCCCTCGGGGACGGCGCAGGCCGGCCCCGACGGCATGCGCCGGATGTCCCGCATCCCGGTGCCAGGACAGCCCGCGCCCCAGCCGGTGCCGGGCCCCTCCGACCCGGTGCTCCTGGCGAAGGCCCTCTCCGAGCTGGAGCGGATGGTGGGCCTGGAGCCCGTCAAACGTCAGGTGCGGGCGCTGTCCGCCCAGCTGCACATGGCGCGGCTGCGGGCCGGGCAGGGGCTGCCCGTGCAGCCGCCCAAGCGGCACTTCGTCTTCTCCGGCCCCTCGGGCACCGGCAAGACCACGGTGGCCCGCATCCTGGGCCGGGTCTTCTACGCCCTGGGGCTACTCGGCGGCGACCATCTGGTGGAGGCCCAGCGCGCCGACCTGGTCGGCGAGTTCCTCGGGCAGACGGCGGTCAAGGCCAATGAGCTGATCGACTCGGCGCTCGGCGGGGTGCTCTTCGTCGACGAGGCGTACAGCCTCTCCAACTCCGGCTACACCAAGGGCGACGCCTACGGCGACGAGGCCCTCCAGGTGCTGCTCAAGCGCGCCGAGGACAATCGCGACCGCCTGGTCGTCATCCTCGCCGGCTACCCCGAGGGCATGGACCGGCTGCTCGCCACCAACCCCGGCCTGGGCTCCCGCTTCACCACCCGGGTGGACTTCCCCAGCTACCGCCCCCGCGAACTCACCAGCATCGGGGAGGTGCTGGCCGCGGAGAACGGCGACCAGTGGGACGAGGAGGCGCTGGACGAGCTGCGCAGCATCAGCGCCCACGTCGTCGAGCAGGGATGGATCGACGAGCTCGGCAACGGCCGCTTCCTGCGCACGCTCTACGAGAAGAGCTGCGCGTACCGCGATCTGCGCCTGTCGGGGTACGCGGGCACCCCCACTCGCGACGACCTCGCCACGCTCCGCCTGGCGGACCTGATGCAGGCATACGGCGAGGTCCTGTCGGGCCCGGGCTGGTCGTCCCCCCGCCGGGAGTCCCGCGACCCGCAGGATCCTCCGTAAACGTCGGACGGGCTGAATATTCAGCCCGTCCGACGTTTGAGGACAAGCGGCGAGGGGGCGAGGCTGGGGAAAGACCCCCGGCCCTCAGGCCGTCATCACACCCCGCTCCTGCGGCAGCAGCAACGGCTCCAGCCGCGGATCGCTCACCCGCACAGGAGCCGGCGGGGCCATCCGATGCGAAGGATCGCGCACCTCACCCACCAGCATCTCCAGCACGTCCTCCAGCGCCACAAGCCCGAGCACCCTCCCCGACGCATCGGCGACAGCCGCCAAGTGCGCCGCCGCCCGCCGCATCACGGTGAGCGCGTCGTCCAGCGGGAGCTCCGCGCGCAGGGTCTCGACGCGCCGCCAGACGTGCTGCGGCACGGCCCGTTCGCGGTCCTCCAGGTCCAGGACGTCCTTCACGTGCAGGTAGCCCATGAAGGCGCCGCCGGGCCCGGCCACCGGGAAGCGGGAGAAGCCGGTGCGCACGGTCAGCTCCTCGATCTGCCGGGGGGTGACGGACGGGGCGACCGTGACCAGCGCCGCCGGGTCGAGGAGGACGTCGGTGACCGGGCGGCTGCCCAGCTCCAGCGCGTCCTCCAGCCGCTCCTGCTCCGCCGGTTCGAGGAGACCGGCCTGGCGGGAGTCCTCCACCAGGCGGTTGAGCTGCTCGCTGGTGAACACCGCCTCGACCTCGTCCTTGGGCTCGACCCGGAACAGCCTCAGCACCGCGTGCGCGCAGGCGCCGAGGAGGGCCGTGACCGGCCGGCACAGCCGGGCGAAGGCGACGAGCCCCGGGCCGAGCCACAGCGCGGCGCGGTCGGGCGCCGACATCGCGAGGTTCTTCGGCACCATCTCGCCGATGACGAGGTGGAGGAAGACCACGAGGGCCAGGGCGATCACATAGCCCAGCGGATGGACCAGCCCGTCGGGCAGCCCCACCGCATGGAAGAGGGGCTCCAGCAGGTGCGCGACCGTCGGCTCGGCGACCGCGCCGAGGGTCAGCGAGCAGATGGTGATGCCGAACTGCGCGGCCGCCATCATCTGCGGCAGGTTCTCGAGACCGGTCAGCACCGTGCGGGCGCGCGCCGAGCCCTCGGCGGCCTTCGGCTCGATCTGGCTGCGGCGCACGGACACGAGCGCGAACTCGGCGCCCACGAAGAAGCCGTTGGCGAGCACCAGCAGCACGGCGAAGAGGAGTTGCAGCACGCTCATCGCTGCTCCCCCTTGGCACCGGTGGTGCGCACGAGGCGCACCCGTTCGGCGCGGTGGTGCGCCACCTGCCGCACGGACAGCCGCCAGCCGGGCAGCTCCGCGGTGTCGCCGGGGGCGGGGATCCGGCCGAGCAGACCGGCGACCAGACCGGCCACGGTCTCGTAGGGGCCGTCGGGCGCCTCCAGGCCGACGCGGCGCAGGGTGTCGACCCGGCAGCCGCCGTCGGCGTCCCACGCCGAGCGGCCGTCCTCGCAGGCGACGGGGGCCAGTTCGGGCCGGTGGGCGTCCTCGTGGTCGTGCTCGTCGCGCACGTCTCCGACGAGCTCCTCGACGATGTCCTCCAGGGTCACCACGCCGGCCGTGCCGCCGTACTCGTCGACGACGACGGCTATCGGCTGCTCGCTGCGCAGCTGCTCCAGCAGCGGCTGCACGGGTAGGGTCTCCGGTACGAGCATGGGCGCGACCGCGATCCGGCCGACCGGGGTGCGCAGCCGGTCGTGGCCGGGGACCGCGAGGGCGTCCTTGAGGTGGACCATGCCGACGACCTCGTCCAGGCGCTCCCGGTAGACCGGGAAGCGGGAGAGGCCGGTGGCGCGGGTGAGGTTGAGGACGTCCTCGGCGGTCGCGGTGGACTGGAGGGCGCTGACCTTCACCCGGGGGGTCATCACGTGCTGGGCGGTGAGCTCGCCGAGCGAGAGGGTGCGTACGAACAGGTCGGCGGTGTCCTGCTCCAGGGTGCCGGCGCGGGCCGAGTGGCGGGCGAGGGAGACGAGTTCGCCGGGGGTGCGGGCGGAGGCCAGCTCCTCGGCGGGCTCGACGCCCAGGGCCCGTACGAGCCGGTTGGCGACGGTGTTGAGCAGGGTGATCACGGGCCGGAAGAAGTGCGCGAAGGCGTGCTGCGGGCCGGCGACGAACCGGGCGACCTGGAGGGGCCGGGAGACGGCCCAGTTCTTGGGCACCAGTTCGCCGATGACCATCTGGACGGCGGACGCGATCAGCATGCCGGTCACGACGGCGACCCCGGGGGCGGCGCCGCCGGGCAGTCCGGCGAGGGTGAGCGGTCCGGTGAGCAGTCCGCCGAGTGCGGGCTCCGCGAGCATGCCGACCACCAAGGAGGTGATGGTGATGCCGAGTTGGGTGCCCGAGAGCTGGAAGGACAGCTCGCGCAGGGAGGCGACGACGGTGCGGGCGCGGCGGTCGCCGTCGGCGGCGGCCCGTTCGGCCTCCGGCTTCTCGACGGTCACCAGGCCGAACTCGGCGGCGACGAAGAAGCCGTTCGCGAGGATGAGGAGCAGTGCTGCCGCCAGGAGCAGCAGGGACACGGTGACACTCATGCCGCCGCCTCGTCACGGTGGGCGGCGGCGCAGGTACTACAGGACGATCCGTCCATTGCCGGAGGGAGTCACTCCTCGGTTCGCAGGTGCCCCGCTGGGCCGTGGGGACCACGGCGGGTTCGCGCGGTGCGGGGCGGGGCAAGGTGTGCCCGTGGCACCAGAGTAATCAAGGACTCGCGATCTCGGGGCGGTCGGCCGCGGTCAGGTCGCGGACCGTGCGGTGCCGTGCGCCTCGGCGAGGGCCCGCAGCGCGCGGGCGTGGGCGACGGCCTGGTGCTTGGCGATGCCCGGCTGGATGCCCATGGCGGGCAGGGTGGTGCCGTCGGAGAGGTCGAGGCGGACCCAGGGGTCGCCGGCGCGCAGATTGACGCGGACGATCTGGGCCCAGGCCAGCCGACGGGTCGTCGCCAGATTGACGACGGTGACGCCGTCCTCGGTGGCGACGACCTTGGGGCGGGCGAGCAGCGCGAGGATCCCGAAGACGAAGAGTCCGGCGGCCGTGAAGGTGGCCCGGTCCCCCGCCGTGAAGCTGCCGGTCAGCCAGGCACCCGCCGTGAGCACGGCGAACAGCGCGGCACCGAGGCCGAGCAGTACGGCCCGGGTGACGGTCGGGCGGAAGGTGACCGGAAGCTCCGGCAGCGGTGCGGGGGTGGACACGTCGTTACGTTCTCTCGGCGTCGGGGCTCGCGTGCGGGGTGGGACGGGCCGTCAGAGGCGGCAGGCGTGGATGCCGGTGGTGAGGATGGCGCGCGCGCCCAGGTCGTAGAGCTCGTCCATGATCCGCTGGGCGTCCTTGGCCGGGACCATGGAGCGGACCGCGACCCAGCCCTCGTGGTGCAGCGGGGAGACGGTGGGCGACTCCAGTCCGGGGGTGAGGGCGACGGCGCGCTCGACGTGCTCGACCCGGATGTCGTAGTCCATCATCACGTAGCGGCGGGCGACGAGGACGCCCTGCATGCGGCGGAGGAACTGCTGGACCTTGGGGTCGTCGGCCGGGGCGCCGGAGCGGCGGATGACGATCGCCTCGGACTCCAGGATCGGCTCGCCGATGATCTCCAGTCCGGCGTTGCGCAGGGTGGTGCCGGTCTCGACGACATCCGCGATGATCTCGGCGACGCCGAGCTGGATGGCGGTCTCGACGGCGCCGTCGAGGTGGACGACGGAGGCGTCCACGCCGTTGTCGGCGAGGTGCTTGGTGACCAGGCCGGAGAAGGACGTGGCGACGGTCATCCCGCCGAACTCGCTCACATCCTTCGCGGTGCCCGGGCGGGTCGCGTAGCGGAAGGTGGACCCGGCGAAGCCGAGCTGCATGATCTCCTCGGCCCGCGAGCCGGAGTCCAGCAGGAGGTCCCGGCCGGTGATGCCGATGTCGAGCTTGCCGGAGCCCACGTAGACCGCGATGTCGCGGGGGCGCAGGAAGAAGAACTCGACGTCGTTGGCGGCGTCGACCAGGACCAGTTCCCTGCGGTCCTTGCGCTGCCGGTATCCGGCCTCATGGAGCATCGCCGACGCAGGCTCGGAGAGAGAACCCTTGTTGGGGACGGCGATGCGCAGCATGAGGTCGTTTTCCTTTGTGCGTGGGGATGCTGGGGGGGATGTTGCCGGGGTGGTGCTGAATCAGAGGTGAGCGTATACGTCGTCGAGGGAGATTCCCCGGGCGACCATCATCACCTGAACGTGGTAGAGGAGCTGGGAGATCTCCTCGGCCGTGGCGTCGGCGCCCTCGTACTCGGCGGCCATCCATACCTCGGCGGCCTCCTCGACCACCTTCTTGCCGATGGCATGGACGCCCTTGCCCACGAGCTCGGCGGTGCGGGAGGTGGCGGGGTCGCCGGTGGCGGCCTTCTGCTGGAGCTCGGTGAAGAGCTCCTCGAACGTCTTCTTGGACATGGTGGTCCTACCCTACGCCGGTCCCCGCCGGCTTCAGTGCCAGGGCTCGGACACCGAGCGGAGGATCGCCGCGGTGGCGACGGCCGCGGTGACGGCCTCGTGTCCCTTGTCCTCGTGCGAGCCCTCGATGCCCGCCCGGTCCAGGGCCTGCGCCTCGTCGTCGCAGGTGAGGACGCCGAAGCCGATGGGGACCCCGGTGTCGGCGGAGACCTGGGCGAGGCCCTGGGTGACGCCCTGGCACACGTAGTCGAAGTGGGGGGTGCCGCCGCGGATCACGACGCCGAGGGCGACGATCGCGTCGTAGCCGCGGCCCGCCATCACCTTGGCGACGACGGGGAGTTCCCAGCTGCCGGGCACGCGCAGCAGGGTCGGCTCGTCGATGCCGAGGTCGTGCAGGGCGCGCAGGGCGCCGTCGACGAGTCCGTCCATCACCTTCTCGTGCCACTGCGCGGCGATCACGGCCACGCGCAGGTCCTGGCAGTTCCGCACACTCAGCTCGGGGGCGCCCTTGCCGCTCACGTTTCTCCTCGGGGTTTCTGAATCGGGTGACGGTCGGGTGGATCGGTCGGGTGGATTACTGGTTGCCGCAGGCGGAGACCGGGTCGGGGTCGAGCCAGGGCAGGTCGTGCCCCATCCGGTCCCGCTTGGTCCGCAGGTAGCGGAGGTTGTGCTCGCCCGCCTTGACGGGCATCGGCTCGCGCCCGGTGACCTCCAGGCCGTGCCGGACGAGGGCCGCGGTCTTGTCGGGGTTGTTGGTCATCAGCCGCAGCGAGCGCACCCCGAGGTCGGCGAGGATCCGCGCGCCGGCCGCGTAGTCGCGGCCGTCGGCGGGCAGGCCGAGCTCCAGGTTGGCGTCCAGCGTGTCGCGCCCGTCCTCCTGGAGCTCGTAGGCGCGCAGCTTGGGCAGCAGGCCGATGCCGCGCCCCTCGTGGCCGCGGAGGTAGAGGACCACGCCCCGGCCCTCGGCGGTGATCCGTTCGAGCGAGGCGTGCAGCTGCGGGCCGCAGTCGCAGCGCAGCGAGCCGAAGACGTCGCCGGTGAGGCACTCGGAGTGGACGCGTACGAGGACGTCCTCGCCGTCGCCGACCTCGCCCGCGACGAGGGCGATGTGCTCGACGCCGTCGACGGTCGAGCGGTAGCCGACGGCCCGGAAGTCGCCGAAGGCGGTGGGCAGCCGGGTCTCGGCCTCGCGCCGGACGGTGGGCTCGGCGGACCGGCGGTAGGCGATCAGGTCCTCGATGGAGATGACCGCGAGGCCGTGCTTGCGGGCGAAGGGGATCAGCTCGGGCAGCCGCAGCATCGCGCCGTCCTCGCCCGCGATCTCCACGATCGCGGCGGCGGGGCGCAGCCCGGCGAGGCGGGCGAGGTCCACGCCCGCCTCGGTGTGGCCGTTGCGGACGAGGACGCCGCCGGGCCTGGCGCGCAGCGGGAAGACGTGGCCGGGGCGGACGAAGTCGCCGGGGGCGGCCGTGGGGTCGGCGAGCAGCCGGATGGTGGCGGCGCGGTCCGCGGCGGAGATCCCGGTGGAGGTGCCGTGGGCGGGGGCGGCGTCGACGGAGACGGTGAAAGCGGTGCGCATCGACTCGGTGTTGGCCTCGACCATCTGCGGCAGGTCGAGCCGGGCGATGTCCGGCTCCTCCAGCGGCACGCAGATCAGACCGCGGCACTCGCTCATCATGAACGCGACGATCTCGGTGGTGACCTTCTCGGCGGCGACGACGAGGTCGCCCTCGTTCTCGCGGTTCTCGTCGTCCACGACGACGACGGGCCGCCCGGCCGCGATGTCGGCGATGGCGCGCTCGACCGGGTCGAGGGCGAAATCCTCGGTCTCGGACCGGTTCTGCACGACGGTCATGATTCCTCTTCCTTCGGTCATGACAGTGCCCCTTCCAGTGCGGTCTGTTCCGCGGCGCTCGTACGGGCGCGGGAGCGCAGCCACCAGTCGCGCATGCCCCACAGGACGAGGGCGAGGTAGACGACGTAGACGAGGCCGGAGAAGGCGAGCCCGCTGCTGAAGGCGAGCGGGACGCCGACGACGTCCACGAGCAGCCAGGCGAACCAGAATTCGATGAATCCGCGGGCCTGGCAGACCATCGCGGCGAGCGTGCCGACGAAGATGTACGCGTCCGGCCAGGGGTTCCAGGACAGTTCGGGCACGGCGGTGAAGAGGGCGCCGACGGCGAGCGTGCCGAGCGCGGTGCCCGCCAGCAACAGGCCCCGCTCGCGCCAGGTCGCGAAGCGGACGGCGATCGAGCCGTCCTGGGCGTCGCGCCTGCCGCGCTGCCACTGCCGCCAGCCCCACAGCGCGACGCCGATGACCAGGAGCTGCTTGCCGATGCCGCCGCTGAGGTGGGCGGAGGCGTAGGCGGCGACGAGGATCACGCCGGAGAGGAACTGGGCGGGCCAGGTCCATATGGAGCGCCGCCAGCCGAGGGCGAGCGCGACGAGGCCCACGGTGTTGCCGATCATGTCGGACCAGATGACGTGCTGTCCGAGGACGGCGAACGCCTCGCCGTTGAGCCACTGCACGGCGCTCATGCGCGTCCCTCGCTTCGCTCGGGCCCGCCTTCGCGCGGCACGCACCTTTCAATGATTCGCTCGCTGCGCTCGCTCATGCCACCCGCTCCCCGGTGCCGGGGACCGCGCCGTCGGCCAGGAGCCGCTCGACGTACTTGGCGAGCACGTCCACCTCCAGGTTGACGGGGTCGCCGGGCTGCTTGATGCCCAGGGTGGTCAGCTGGAGCGTGGTGGGGATGAGGCTGACGGTGAAGAAGTCCTCGCCCGCCTCGACCACGGTCAGGCTGACGCCGTCGACGGTGATGGAGCCCTTGTCGACAACATAGCGGCGCAGCCCGGCCGGGAGGGCGATCCTGACGATCTCCCAGTGCTCGCCGGGGGTGCGCGCCACGACGGTGCCGGTGCCGTCGACGTGGCCCTGCACGATGTGGCCGCCGAGACGGCCGCCGAGTGCCATGGGCCGTTCGAGGTTCACCCGGGAGCCGGGGGCGAGGGCGCCGAGGCTGGAGCGCTTGAGGGACTCGGCCATCACATCGGCGGTGAACTCGCCGTCGGCGGTGTCCACGACGGTGAGGCAGACGCCGTTGACGGCGATCGAGTCGCCGTGCTTGGCGCCTTCGGTGACGACGGGGCCGCGCAGCCGGAAGACCGAGGAGTCACCGCGGTTCTCGACGGCGACGACCTCGCCCAGTTCTTCGACGATTCCGGTGAACACGTTCAGTTCTCCTCAGGGGCGGAAGCGGTGGGGGTGG
Organism: Streptomyces blastmyceticus; assembly: GCF_039521185.1. Classification (NCBI taxonomy): domain Bacteria; kingdom Bacillati; phylum Actinomycetota; class Actinomycetes; order Kitasatosporales; family Streptomycetaceae; genus Streptomyces; species Streptomyces blastmyceticus. Next base: position 49,524 of record NZ_BAAABW010000033.1, read on the forward strand.
CGGTGATCCGCAGGTCGGGGCCGAGGCGGGCGACGTCGGTCACCGCCAGGCGCAGCGTCTGCGCGACGGTGGTGATGCCCGCGTCGCCGAGGGCGGTGGGCCCGGCGCCGAGCAGGGCGGGCGCGAGGTAGCCGACAATGCGGTCGACGGCCCCGGCGGCGACGAAGGAGCCGGCGAGCGAGGGCCCGCCCTCCAGCAGGACGGAGCGGACGCCGCGCCCGTGGAGCTCGGCGAGCAGGGCGTGGACGTCCAGGCCCTGCTCGCCGTACGGCAGCCGGACGGTGTCGGTGCCGGGCAGGTGCCGGGTGTCGGCGTCCTCGCCGACGGCGATCAGGGTGGGTGCCGCGTCGTCCAGGACCCGGGCGCCGGGCTTGATCGTGGCGTGGGTGTCGACGACGACGCGCAGGGGCTGGGTGACTCCGTCCAGGCCGCGGACGGCCAGGTGCGGGTCGTCGGCGCGCAGGGTGCCGGAGCCGACGACGACGGCGTCGGCCTCGGCGCGCAGCCGGTGGACGTCGGCGCGGGAGGCGGCGGAGGTGATCCAGCGGCTGGTGCCGTCGGCGGCGGCGCTGCGGCCGTCGAGTGTCGCCGCGTACTTCCACAGCACGAAGGGGCGGTCGCGGAGCACCGAGGTGAGCCAGGCGGCGTTGCCCGCGGCGGCCTCGTCGGCGAGCAGTCCGCCCTCGGTGTCGACCCCGGCGGCGGCCAGGGTGGCGGCGCCTCCGGTGGCCGTGGGATTGGGGTCGGCGACGGCGTAGACGACGCGGGCCACTCCGGCGGCGAGCAGGGCCTGTGCGCAGGGGCCCGTGCGTCCGGTGTGGTTGCAGGGTTCGAGGGTGACGACGGCGGTGCCGCCGCGGACGTCGTGGCCGGCGTCCGCGGCGTCGCGCAGGGCGGCGACCTCGGCGTGCGGGCCTCCGGCGCGCCGGTGCCAGCCCTCGCCCGCGGTGCGGCCCCGGGCGTCGAGCAGGACGCAGCCGACGACGGGGTTGGGGCTGGTGGAGCCGAGGGCGCGCGCGGCGAGTGCGATGGCCCGACGCATCGCGTCGGCTTCGGCCTGGGTGGCCACCGGGTCCTCCTGCCTCTTCGGGCACGGACTCCGGGGCTGTCGCACGGGACGACGAAGAGAGCGGGGACGCGGACCGGGGGTGCGCCGAGGCCGAAAAAGAAGGGTCCGCCCCTGAAGAGGGCCGGATCACCTGACGCCGGTGTGCCGGTATGCGTGCCCGCCGCGCACTGCCTCCCATCCGGACTTTAACCGTCGGTCCAGGAATTTCACCTGGTCAACCGGCCGCTGGATGCGGACGGGTCGCGGACTGTAACCGCCGGTTCGGACTTTCACCGACCCCGGAGTGCGCTGCGTAACTAGTTGTCTTTTGATGCTACATGGAGTCTGACCTGCACGTTCCTTGAACACTGCCGGTCCGACGCCTTTGAGCGTACGCCGAGGGGCGGCGCGGTGTCCACGGTGATGTAGATCGCCGAGGGGGGTCGACCGGCCCGGCCGGGTCCGGGAGGATGCGCGTCCATGGGTGCCGGCGAGCGGGGTGACAAGAGGGGTACGGACGGCCGGTTACGCCGGGCGCGCTGTGCCGTGGCCGTGGTGTTCGCCGTGCACGGCGCGGTGACCGGCAGTTTCGCGACCCGCGTCCCGTGGATCCAGGCGCACACGGACGTCGGCGCGGGCCGGCTGGGGCTGGCGCTCGCGTTCCCGGCGATCGGGGCATCGCTGGCCATGCCGCTCGCGGGGTGGGTGGGTCACCGGCTGGGTTCGCGCGCCGCGCTGCGCGTACTGCTGTCCCTGTGGTGCGCGTCCCTGGCGCTGCCCGCCCTCTCCCCCGGCCTGCTCGCGCTGTGCGCGGCGCTGGCCTGCTACGGCGCGGCGGCGGGGATGGCGGACGTGGCGATGAACGCGCTGGGCGTGGAGACCGAGAACCGGATCGGCCGCTCGATCATGTCGGGGCTGCACGGGATGTGGAGCGTGGGCGTGCTCGCCGGTTCGGGGGCGGGCGCGGTCGCCGCGCACGCCGGTACGGACGCCCGGGTCCACCTGGGGATCGCGGCGACCGCGCTCCTGCTGCTCGGCGCGCTCGCCTGCCGGTGGGTGCTCGACCTGCGGACCGCGCCCGAGGAGCACCCGCCGCCGCGTTTCTCGCTGCCGCCGCGCGCGGCGCTGGCCATCGGCGCGGTGGGGTTCTGCGCGGTGTTCGCGGAGGGCGCGAGCCTGGACTGGTCGGCGGTCTATCTCCGCGACGTCATCGGATCCGATCCGGGCGTCGCGGCCGCCTGCACCACGGCGTTCTCCTGCACGATGGCGGCGGCCCGGTTCGCGGGGGACGCGGCGGTACGCCGGTTCGGCCCAGTGCGGACCGTACGGGCCGGGGGCGCGCTGGCCACGGCGGGCGGGGTGCTGGTGGTGTCCGCGGCCGGGGCACCGGCGGCGATCGCGGGCTTCGCGCTGATCGGCCTGGGCATCGCGGTGGTGGTGCCGCTGGCGTTCGCGGCGGCGGGGCGCAGCGGCCCGGCGCCGAGCCAGGCCATCGCCGGGGTCGCGACGATCACCTACACGTCGGGGCTGATCGCGCCGGCCGCCATCGGCCAGGTCGCGGGCGCCAGTTCGCTGGTGATGTCGTTCGCCCTGGTCACCGTGTTGACGACGGGGGTGGCGGTGGGGGCGGGGGTGCTGCGTACGCCCGCGCGTGGGGCGGTGGGCGTGGTGCGGGCCGTACCGGAGCGCTCGGACTCCGCGGCGGAGTCACCGGGTCCGGAACAGTGATGGGCCGTACGGCGGACCCTCAAGGGGTCCCCCGTACGGCCCGGAACCAGCCGACGGCGAGCCGTGGGTGGTTAGAGGATGCCGAACAGACCGCCGAGACCGCCGAAGCCACGGTGGCCGAACTCCCAGCCCTCGCGACCCTCGTGACGGCCACAGCCGCCCCAGCGGCCCTCTTCCCAGCGACCGCCACGACCGCCCCAGCCCCAGTCGTCGCAGTCCTCACGGTCGTGGCGGTGGCCCCAGCGGCCGTCGCCCCAGCCACGGTCGCCCCAGCCACGGTCGCAGTCGTCGTGGCCCCAGCGGCCGTGGTCACGGCCGTGGTCCCAGCGGCCGTGGTCGTGGTCGCGGCCGTGGTCACGGTCGCGGTCACCACGGTCACCGTCGTGGTCGTGGTCGTGGTGCCACGTCTGGACCGTGGCGGTCGTGGCCGGAGCGGCCTGGGCCACGCCGGCGATCGGAACGATGGCAGCCGCTGCGAGAACGGTGGCGGCCGCGGTGCGGCCGACGAGGTTACGCATGAATGTCTCCTGGATTGCAGGAATCGGACACAGAGACCCATACCTCGCATGAAGCAAGAAACAGCACCGGTTCACGGTCATACAGTCGTACGGACCATTGATTGCCCCGATTGCAGCAGCTCAGCGAGCGCCCGGCCCGGCGGCGACGGCCGTGAGCAGCGTCCTGCGCCACTTAACATGGTCCGGATTCCCCCACCCCGAACACTTGGAGCACTCATGGGCCTCGGCGTGCGCTGGACTCTGCACGGGGACGGGCGCACCCCGGCACCCGGGGCCGTCGTGCGGCCGGACGAGCGGCTCTCCTGGCCCCGGACCGCGGGGCTCGGCGCGCAGCACGTGGTCGCCATGTTCGGGGCGTCTTTTGTGGCCCCGGTCCTCATGGGTCTCGACCCCAACCTCGCGATCATGATGTCGGGCGTCGCGACCATCCTGTTCCTGCTCGCCACGCGCGGCCGGGTGCCCAGCTATCTGGGGTGCAGCCTCTCCTTCGTGGGCGTCGCCGCGATCATCCGGGCACAGGGCGGCGGCACCGCGGCCGTCACCGGCGCGATCTTCGTGGTGGGCGCGGCGCTGTTCCTGAGCGGCCTGGCCGTACGGAAGTTCGGCGCGCGGATCATCCACGCGGCGATGCCGCCGGTGGTCACCGGCGCCGTGGTCATGCTGATCGGCTTCAACCTCGCGCCGGTCACCGCGCGGACGTACTGGCCGCAGGACCAGTGGACGGCGCTGCTGACGATGCTCGTCACCGGGCTCGCCGTGGTCTGCCTGCGGGGGTTCTGGTCCCGCGTCGCGATCTTCCTGGGCCTGCTCTTCGGCTATGCGATCTCCTGGGTGTTCGACCGGGTCTTCGGGAAGATCCACTCGGTGAACGGCGGCCCGGAGGCCGTCGACCACTGGCGGCTCGACCTCTCCGGCGTCTCCAAGGCCGACTGGATCGGCCTGCCCTCGCTGCACGGGCCGACGTTCAGCTGGTCCGCCATCCTGGTGGCCCTGCCCGTCGTCATCGCACTGATCGCCGAGAACGCCGGACACGTCAAGGCCGTCGGCGAGATGACCGGCGACCCGCTGGACGACCAGCTCGGCACCGCGATCTCCGCGGACGGCGCGGCCACGATGCTCTCCACCGCGGTCGGCGGCCCGGCCAACACCACCTACTCCGAGAACATCGGCGTCATGGCGGCCACTCGCGTCTACTCCACCGCCGCCTACTGGGCGGCGGCCGGCTTCGCCCTGCTCTTCGGCGTCTGCCCCAAGTTCGGCGCCGTCGTCGCGGCCGTGCCCGGCGGGGTGCTTGGCGGCATCACCGTCATCCTCTACGGCATGATCGGCCTGCTCGGCGCGCAGATCTGGGTCCACAACAAGGTCGACCTGCGCAATCCGCTGAACCTGGTGCCCATCGCCGCGGGCATCATCATCGGCATCGGCGGCGTCAGCCTGAAGGTCAGCAGCAACTTCGAGCTCAGCGGCATCGCTCTCGGCACCATCGTGGTCCTCTCCGGCTACCACGTCCTGCGCGCCCTGGCCCCGGCCCACCTCAGGGAGCAGGAGCCGCTGCTGGACGCGGGGACGAGCGGTTACGACGCGGCCGCCGAGGAGGACGCGGGCCGCGACGAGCGCTGACCCCGTCATCCGTTCCGGTCATCCACGGGCGCCGGGCGCCTACGGTGCGTGCGCACATGTCACTGTGTGCGCATGACGACGGCAGGGGTACGGGCGGCACCGGCCGGCATCGAGGGCGTCGTGGCGCGGATGCGCCGACTGGCGCAGGCCCTGCCGCCGCGGGACGGGGTGGCGGTCTTCAACCGCGTCTACCTCACCGTCACCGAGGAGATCGGACAGCGGGTCGCCGCGGGCGCGTTCGAGAACCGGGTGACGGCGACGGAGCTGGACGTACGGTTCGCCGCGCGGTATCTGACCGCCGTCGACGGCGAGGCGGCGGGACGGCGGGCGCCCGCCTGCTGGCGCCCGCTCTTCCACATGCGCGGGCACCCCGCCGTACGGCCCCTCCAGTTCGCCCTCGCGGGCATCAACGCGCACATCGGGCACGACCTGCCGCTGGCTCTCGCCGACACGTGCGTGGCCCTCGGCCTCGAACCGTGCGCGCTCGAAGGCGACTTCGACCGGGTGGGCGAGGTGCTGGTCGCCCTGGAGGAGCGGGTGCGGGACGGCTTGGCGCCGGAGCTTGTGGATGTCGCGGATCCGCTGACGCATCTGGTGGGGGCGTGGAGCCTCGACGCTGCGCGGGCGGCGGCTTGGACGACGTTTCGCGCGCTCTTCGCGATGCGCGAACTTCCGGATGTGACCGAGGAGTTCACGGAGCGGCTCGACGCGGCGGTGGGGCTGGTGAGCCGCTGCCTGCTCACCCCACTGGGGTGATCGCCGGACGGGCTGATTTCAGCCCGCCCGGCGTTTGAGGACACGCCCGCAGCCGGAGGTCAGTCCTCCGGGAGTTCGACCGGGGCGATCTCGTCGTAGACGTCGCCCGGGCCCGGGTTCGTCCCGTCCGTCTCGCCGCCGAACTGGTGCATCACACCCCACACCGCGTTGAGCGCCGTCTGCACCGCGCCCTCCGCCCAGCCCGCCGTCCAGGAGATGTCGTCGCCCGCGAGGAACAGGCCGCGCTTGTCCTCCGGCAGGAGGTCCTGCATGAAGTGGGTGAACAGGCGCCGCTGGTAGCGGTAGTGGCCGGGCAGGTTGGCCTTGAACGCGCCCATGAAGTAGGGCTCGTTCTCCCAGGAGACGGTCACCGGGTTGCCGATGATGTGCCGCCGGATGTCGACCTTGGGGTAGATCTCGCCGAGCGACTTCAGCATGACCTCCATCCGCTCACCGGCCGACAGCGGCAGCCACTTGAGGCTGTCGTCGCACCAGGTGTACGAGAGGCAGATGACGGCCGGCTTGTCGGGGCCGTCGTCCAGGAGGTACGTGCCGCGGGTCATCCGGTCGGTGAGCGTCATCGACATCACGTCCCGCCCGGTCTCCTCGTCGGTGTCCAGCCAGAACGGCCGGTCGACGGGGACGAACAGCTTGGACGACTCCATGTAGTGGGTGCGCTCCATCGCAGTCCAGTGGTCGATGGGGAAGAGCGAGTCGTCACAGGCGATCTTCGACAGGAGCATCCACGACTGGGCGGTGAAGACGGCCGCCTTGTACGTGCGGATGTCGCCCGACGCGTCGGTCACCGTGATGCCGTTGCCGGCCGTGCGGTGCAGCCGGGTCACGGCCGGGCGCGGCTCGCCGCCGTGCAGCGAGGACAGCGAGGTGCCGGGCGCCCAGTGGACGAGCTTGCCGGGCTCGCGCTCCCACAGCCGCAGCGGGAGCTGCTGGCTGCCGCCGACGATGCCGCGGTGGTGGTCGTCCGCCTCGGTGTAGACGACGCGCAGGATCTCCAGGATGGAGTTGGGGAAGTCGGTGTCCCAGCCGCCGGTGCCGAAGCCGACCTGGCCGAAGATCTCACGGTGCCGGAAGGACTTGAAGGCGGTGGAGTCGCAGAGGAAGCCGTAGAAGGTCTGGTTGTCGAGCTTCTCGACGAGCTTCGCCCAGATCTCCCGGATGCGCGGCACGTCGCGCTCCCGCAGGGCGCGGTTCATGTCGGAGAAGTCGGCGCCCTCCTCCAGGCAGGCGTTCCACGCCTCCGCGACCTCGCGGTAGACCGGCGGCAGGTCGTCGATGGTCTTCGCGTAGTGCGTCTCGCCCTTGAGGTCGACGACGGTCGACGGGGTGTCGGGCGCGAGCGGATTGGGGAACGGCTTGGTCTCCAGACCCACCAGGTCGATGTAGTACTGCAGCGCCGTGGAGCTCGGCGGGAAGCGCATCGCGCCCATCTCGGCGGTCAGCGAGGGGTCGCAGCCCTCGAAGCCGACGGTGCGCAGCCGGCCGCCGATCTGGTCGGCCTCGTAGACGACGGGCTTGAGGCCCATCTTCATCAGCTCGTAGGCGGTGATGATGCCCGACAGACCGCCGCCGATGACGGCGACCTCGGCGCCGTGCTCGGTCGCGGGTATCTGCCCGATGCCCGCGGGGTGGGCGAGGAAGTCGTCGTACGGGAAGGGGAAGTCCGGGCCGAACATGGTGATCGGCGGCAGGGCCGCTTGCGACTGCTCGTCGTGGGCGGCGTTGGGCACCATGGACGTCATCGGCTGAACTCTCCTGCGGGATGGGGGGTGGCGGCTCGGAGCGGGGCCGTGGGGGCCCGGGCGGGTCAGGTGAGCGAGCTGTACAGCTCCGGTCGGCGGTCGTGCAGATAGGTGTTCTCGGCGCGGGAGGCCTTGAGCAGCGCCGGGTCCACGTCGGCGATGATCAGGTCCTCGCCCGCGCCCGCCCGCGCCCGTACGGTCCCGTCGGGGGCGGCGAGGCAGCTGAGACCGGCGAAGGTGAAATCGCCCTCGGTGCCGCAGCGGTTGGCGTAGGCGATGTAGAGCTGGCTCTCCCAGGCGCGGGCCGGGACGATCGTCTGCGGGACGATCTCGTACGGCCGCATCAGCGCGGTCGGCGTGAGCAGCAGCTCGGTGCCGGCGAGGGCGTGGGCGCGCACCGGCTCGGGGAACTCGACGTCGTAGCAGATCAGCATGCCGAGGCGGACGCCGTCGAGGTCGGCCTGGACGACCGGCTCGTCGCCGGGCGTGAAGTAGGTGCCCTCGTAGTCCCCGAAGAGGTGGGTCTTGCGGTAGTGCGCGAGGCGGTCCCCGTCCGGCCCGATGAGCTGGAGGGAGTTGTGGATCACCGTGCCGGCGCGCTCGGGGTAGCCGTAGCCGATGGCCAGGCCGTGCTCGGCGGCGATGCGGGCGACGGCCCGGGCGCCGGGGCCGTCGGCGGTCTCGGCCCGGTCGAGGACGGCGGAGCCGAGGGCGTAGCCGGTGAGGTACAGCTCGTTGGTGAGCAGCAGCCGGGCGCCCGCGTCGGCGGCCCGGCGCGCGGCGGCGGCCAGGGCGTCGAGGGTCTCGGCGGTGGAGGAGGGAACGCCGGGGCGGCCCTGGTACAGCGCGGTGCGCAGCGGCGTCATGCGGCCTCTCTTCACCTGTTGCGAAGGGATGTTCGTGGAGACGCCTTGACGGTACGGGCCGGTAACTCCGCCCGACAAGGCGCGTCCATTGCGTACCGACGCGTCATTCGTTGCGCATTGCGCCGCCTGGACGTCGATTCATTGCGCGGAGCCGCGCGGGGTGCCGCGGACGGGGCCGCGCGGCCGGGGCGCGGCGGATCCGGCCGGGGGTGCGGCTCAGGAGGGGGCGCCGGAGCTGAAGCGGCGCAGCAGCGGGGAGAGCACCAGGACGGACTTGGTGCGCTCCACGAAGGGCTCGCCCGCGATGCGCTCCAGCACCCGCTCGAAGTGGCGCATGTCGGAGGCGAAGACCTGGACGATGGCGTCCGCCTCGCCGGTGACGGTGGAGGCGGACGCCACTTCCGGGTAGCGCGACAGGCCGCGGTGGATGGCCTCGGGGGAGGTGTTCCGGCGGCAGTAGATCTCGATGAAGCCCTCGGTCTCCCAGCCCAGCGCCGCCGGGTCCACGCGCACGGTGAACCCGGTGATGGCGCCCTCGGCCCGCAGCCTGTCCACGCGGCGCTTGACGGCGGGCGCGGACAGGCCGACCTCGGTGCCGATGTCGGCGTAGGAGCGGCGGGCGTCCTCGGCGAGGGCGTGGACGATGCGTTCGTCGAGATCGTTCAGTCGCACTGCGGGTGGATCACTTCTCTAGGGGTACCTGCGTCTCTTCCCGGGCGAGCCGCGAGCGGCTCCTCCCGTACCCGAAGTAGATCACGAGCCCGACGGCCATCCAGACACCGAAGACCATCCAGGTGACCTTGTCCAGGCTGCCCATCATGTAGACGCACAGCAGGAAGCCGATGGCCGGGAAGACCGGGCTGAGCGGCACCCGGAAGGTGCGCTTCATGTCGGGGCGGGTCCGGCGCAGCACGATGACGGCCACATTGACCAGGGCAAACGCGAAGAGCGTGCCGATGCTGGTGGCGTCGGCGAGCTGGCCGAGCGGGATGGCGGCGGCGAGGATGCCGCAGAAGAGGGAGACGATGACGGTGTTGGCGCGGGGGGTGCCGCTCTTCGCGTGGACCTTGGAGAAGACCTTGGGCACCAGGCCGTCGCGGGACATCGCGAAGAGGATGCGGGTCTGGCCGTAGAGCACGGTCAGCACGACGGAGGCGATGGCGATGACGGCGCCCGCGGCGAGCAGCACGGCCCAGAAGCTCTGGCCGGTGACGTCCTTCATGATCCCGGCGAGCGCGGCCTCGCTGCCCTCGAACTTCTGCCAGGGCATGGCGCCGACGGCGACGGCCGCGACCAGGCAGTAGAGCGCGGTGACGATGATCAGGGAGAGCATGATCGCGCGCGGCAGGTCGCGCTGTGCGTCCTTGGCCTCCTCGCCCGCGGTGGAGGCGGCGTCGAAGCCGATGTAGGAGAAGAACAGCGAGGCACCGGCGGAGCTCAGGCCCGCGACGCCGAGCGGCATGAAGGGGGTGTAGTTGCCGGCCTTGATGCCCTGGAAGGCGACACCGCAGAAGAGCAGCAGCGCGACGATCTTCACCGCGACCATGATGGTGTTGGCGCGGGCGCTCTCCTTGGCCCCGCCCAGCAGGAAGGCCATGCACAGCAGCACGACGAGCAGGGCGGGCAGGTTGAAGACGCCGCCGTCGCCGGGCGGGTTGGCCAGCGAGGCGGGGATGGTGACGCCGATCGTGCCGTCGAGCAGCTCGTTGAGGTACTGCCCCCAGCCGACGGCGACGGCCGCGACGGAGACGCCGTACTCCAGGATCAGGCACCAGCCGCAGACCCAGGCGACGAGCTCGCCGAGGGTGGCGTAGGCGTAGGAGTACGAGGAGCCGGAGACCGGGATGGTGCCGGCCAGCTCCGCGTAGGAGAGGGCCGAGAAGAGCGCCGTGATGCCGGCGATGACGAACGAGACGATGACGGCGGGGCCCGCCTTGGGCACCGCCTCGCCGAGCACCACGAAGATGCCGGTGCCGAGGGTCGCGCCGATGCTGATCATCGTCAGCTGCCACATGCCGAGCGAGCGGCGCAGCGAGCCGCCCTCGCCCTGGCCGCCCTCGGCCACGAGGCGCTCGACCGGCTTGCGCCGCATGAGACCGGCCGCGAAGCCGGCGGCCGGGCGCGCGGAGCGCTGGTCGTCGCCTGCGGCGGGGGGCGCTGTGCCGTGGTCCAACACTGGGTGGCTCCATTCGTCGCTGCCTGTCGAGGGCGGAGGGGACGACCGCCGGCGGCACCCGACCGGGGCGCGCCGGCAGGGCGGAGCAAACCCATGGAAGGAGGGGACCGCGAGCAAGCGGTATCCGCCACTCCACGTACAGCGCAGACCCTACGAGGTGGGTGCGTGCGCTCGTAATGCACCATTCTTGCGTATGCCCGTACGATCATTGCGCGTGGGGGGCCGGAACGGGCGATCGTTGCACGTCACCTTATGAATCGGTACATGTCGTCGCCAACGTGGTGCGACCGGGGCAGGACGCGAGAGCTTCTCGGAAAACGCGAAGGGGCGCGGCCCGGAGAACCGGACCGCGCCCCTTCGGGGTGTGCGGATTACTGCCAGCTGGCGTGCAGCGGCTTGCCCTCGGCGTAGCCCGCGGCGCTCTGGACGCCGACGACGGCACGCTCGTGGAACTCCTCCAGGGAGCCCGCGCCCGCGTAGGTGCAGGAGCTGCGGACGCCCGCGATGATCGAGTCGATCAGGTCCTCGACGCCCGGGCGGGCCGGGTCGAGGAACATCCGCGAGGTGGAGATGCCCTCCTCGAACAGACCCTTGCGGGCCCGGTCGTAGGCCGACTCCTCGCTGGTGCGGTTGCGCACGGCGCGGGCCGAGGCCATGCCGAAGCTCTCCTTGTAGAGCCGGCCGTCGGCGGTCTGCTGAAGGTCGCCCGGGGACTCGTACGTCCCGGCGAACCAGGAGCCGACCATGACGTTGGAGGCACCGGCGGCGAGCGCCATGGCGACGTCGCGCGGGTGGCGGACGCCACCGTCGGCCCAGACGTGCTTGCCGAACTTCTTCGCCTCGGCGGCGCACTCCAGGACCGCGGAGAACTGCGGGCGGCCCACGCCGGTCATCATGCGGGTGGTGCACATGGCGCCGGGGCCCACACCGACCTTGATGATGTCCGCGCCGGCCTCGATGAGGTCGCGCACGCCCTCGGCGGCGACGATGTTGCCCGCGACGATCGGGACCTGCGGGTCGAGGCCGCGGACCGCCTTGACCGCGGCGATCATCGACTCCTGGTGACCGTGGGCGGTGTCCACGACGATGGTGTCGGCACCGGCCTCCAGCAGGGCCTTGGCCTTGCCCGCCACGTCGCCGTTGATGCCGACGGCGGCGGCGATGCGCAGCTTGCCGTCCGCGTCGGTGGCGGGGGTGTACAGCGTCGCGCGCAGGGCGCCCTTGCGGGTCAGGATGCCCGCGAGGCGGCCGTCCTTGTCGACGGCGGGCGCCAGCTTGCGGTGCGCGGCGTCGAGCTGGTTGAAGGCCTCGCGCGGGTCGATGTCGGCGTCGAGGAGCAGCAGCTCCTTGGACATGACCTCGGAGAGCTGGGTGAAGCGGTCCACGCCGGTCAGGTCGGACTCGGTGACGACGCCGACCGGGCGGTGGTCGCCGTCGACGACGACACCGGCGCCGTGCGCGCGCTTGTGCAGCAGCGACAGCGCGTCGGCGACGGTCTGCGTGGGCGCGAGGACGATCGGGGTGTCGAGCACGAGGTGGCGGCCCTTGACCCAGGAGATGACCTCGGTGACGACCTCGATCGGGATGTCCTGCGGGATGACGACGAGGCCACCACGGCGGGCGACCGTCTCGGCCATGCGGCGGCCGGCGATCGCGGTCATGTTGGCGACCACGAGGGGGATGGTGGTGCCGGTCCCGTCGGGGGCGGCGAGGTCCACGCCCTGCCGGGAGCCGACCGCGGAGCGGCTGGGCACCATGAACACATCGTCGTACGTCAGGTCGTACGGCGGCTTCTGGTCGTTGAGGAATCGCATACTGGCTCTCTCACCTGCGGTTTTGAGTACAAAGCGGGTGGGGAGTCAGCACCGAGCCAGCACCGGATCGGGCTGAGGTTCCTGGACCCATCATCCATGATGCCTCCGCGTGACCACGAACCGGAGGCACATTCTTATGGCTTTCCCCAGAGCCGGGCGCCGCCGTCTGTGCTTTCGGACAGGTCGTGGGAGGCCTCCGACGGGTTCGCCCGTTCCCGCCGGAGGAGGTGTTCAGCGGGCCAGGCCCTCGAGGGAGGCGCGCATGGTCTCGCGCAGGCGGCCCATCTGTTCCTCGCTGTAGGTCCAGCCGTCGTACTCGTTCTGCAGCAGCAACCGGCCACCGAAGCTGGCGGCGCCGATCTTCGGCGGCATGCCGGGGGCGTTCGAGGTGCCGCCGAAGCGGATCAGGGACATTCCCTCCGGGACCGGGTGCGCCGGGATCCTCCCCACGTTGGATATCCCGTAGCTGACGACCGGCATGGGCACCGCCACGCCACGGGCACCGGCCCTGAGCGCGGTGAGCAGGAAGCGCTCGGGGTCGCGTCGGGACAGGGCGGCGGCGAACTGTTCGGCCACTTCCCGGCCGACGGTGTGGGGGTGGTCGTCGTGCGAGACGACCACGGGCGTCTGCAATCCGGTGATGCAGTTGAGCACGGTGCTCAGCGGCAACTCGGGCGTCAGGCGGGTGCGCAGGTCGACGCCGTGGCCGCAGACCATGGCCAGGGGTCCGGTCTCGGGTGCGAGCTGGGCACGGACGGCGGTGAGCACCAGGCCGGTGACGAGGCTGTTGACGGTGACGCCACGGGCGCGAGCGGCGTCGGCCACGGCGTCGGTGACCTCCGGTTCGAACTCCAGCCGGTCGACGACGAAGCGGCGCGCCGGTGCCGGACGGCCGGGGCGGCCCATGCCCTCGGTCGGCAGGGTCGCGGGCTTGAGGGTGTCGTCCGGTCCCTGTGCGAGGACGTCGACCAAGGCGTCGATCTCGTCGTCGGGAAACGCGCCGGCCAGCCGGGTGTCGATGGCCTCGGGCAGGTCGTCACGCCGCTCGGGCGCAGGGTTCGCGCCGGCCGCCAGCGCGGTGTAGTACTGCCAGAACTCGTCGAGCAGGGCGAAGGCGGAGCGGCCGTCGGCCACACCGTGGTGGACGGCGAGCACGACCTGGCTGCGCTCACCGTCGGTGAGCAGCCAGGCGTGCAGCATGCTCTCGGTCCAGTCGGGGCGGTGGTTGATCAGTTCGGCGAAGGGCTCGTCGATGCCGTCCCGCACGGTGAGCGGCGGCTGGACACGGTCGCGGACGCGCAACAGGAGCCCTTCGGCGCCGGCCACCACCCCGGACCGGAGCATCGGGTGACGTTCGGTCAGCAGACCGAGGGCGCGTGTCATCAGAGCCGGGTCCATGCGGCCGCGGACCAGGGACTCCACGTAGGCAGGCATGTCGTAGAGCGGGAGGCCGGCGGCTCGGAGATCGAAGAAGTAGGGGCTCTCGTAGGGGGATACGGGGCGCTGAATGATCATGACGTGCGAGGTCTCCAAAGTGCGCGGGGTTACCGTGTCGGCCGATCCGGGCCCGTGCCTGTGCGCGGTGCGGGGCCCGACTGACGCAGGGCGGCACCGAACCGGCCGGGGCCGGGCGGAGGGGCCGGAAGAGGGTGGGCGGCGCCGGGACGCAGGGCGTCCAGGAGCAGGGCGAGGTAGCGGCGCCAGGTGTCGGGGACGGCGGGGACGGCGCGACCGAGCGCGGTGAGCAGGAACAGCAGGTCCTCCACCCCGATGTCGGCCCGGACCGCCGCCTGTTGCTGAGCACGGCGCAACAGGACGTCGAGCGTGTGCCGGTGGCCCTCGTGGAGCGCTTCGAGGGTGGGCACGCCCTGAATGCCCGTGGTCATGAGGTCGTTGGCGCCGCGGTCGGCGGCAAGCAGCGTGAAGACGCGGTCCATATAGGCCGTGAGTCCGGCCCAGGGGTCGGGGTGGGCGCGCGCCTCCTCGGCGGCACGCAGGAGCGGGGTCAAGGAGTCCCGGAAGACTGCCTCGATCAGTTCGGCGCGGCTGGCGAAGTGGCGGTAGAGAGTGGCGTTGCCGACTCCGGCCCTGCGGGCGATCTCGTCCAGCGGGGCGTCGACACCGCGCTCGGCGCAGACCTCCCGGGCGGCGGTGATCAGCGTCTCCCGATTGCGCCGCGCGTCCTTGCGCAACGGTGTCCGTCGATCGTCGCTGATGGCCATGGGCGGCACCCTAACACCAACCGTGGACTACTGTCCGTTTCGTTGCTAGGGTCGCCGCCAGTGAACCGGGGGGCACTGTCCAGTTGTTGTTCCCCGGGCCGTTCGAAAGCAAGGGGGACTCCCATGTCCGTACAGCCTTTTGAGGACCTGTCAGCACTTGGCCAGGGCTTCGTCGACGACCCCTACCCGATCTACGAGCGGATGCGTGCGCAGGGTCCGGTGCACCGGGTGCGCTCCGAGGCGTCCGGCGAGTTCTGGATCGTCGTGGGGCACGAGGAGGCGCGCGCCGCGCTGACCGACCCGCGGTTGTCCAACGACATCCGGCACTCGGCGGGCTGGGAGGACGACGGAGGAAACGCCGTCGGCCTGAACATGGTGCAGACCGACCCGCCGCAGCACACCCGGCTGCGCAAGCTGGTCGCCAAGGAGTTCACCACCGGACGCATCGAGGCTCTGCGCCCACGGGTGCAGCAGATCGCGGACGAACTGGTGGACGCCATGCTGCCGTTGGGCCGGGCGGACCTGGTCGAGGCGTTCGCGCTGCAGTTGCCGCTCGCGGTGATCTGCGAGCTGCTCGGGGTGCCGGCGACCGACCGCAAGGCCTTCCACGACTGGTACTTGGAGAGCACCGACTTCACCCGGGCCGAGCGCGCCGCTGCCGCCGCGCAGGAGATGACCGGCTACCTCGCGGAGCTCGTCGCCACCAAGCGGCGCGAGCCCGGCGGGGATCTGCTGAGCGCCCTGGCCGCGACCATGGACGAGGAGGACGGACTCTCCACCGAGGAGATGCTGGGCATGGCCTTCCTGCTCCTGGTGGCCGGGTACGAGACGGCGGCCAACATGATTTCGAGCGGCACACTCACGCTGCTGCGCCACCCCGATCAGCTGGCGGCCCTGCGTGCCGACTGGTCGCTGCTGGAGAACGCGGTGGAGGAGATGCTGCGGTACGAGGGCCCGGTGGAGACCACGGCCTTCCGCTACACCAAGGAGCCGGTGGAGATCGGTGGCACGACCATCCCCCGCGGCGAGTCCGTGGCCGTCGTACTGGCCGCCGCCTCGCGCTCCCCCGAGCGGTTCGCCGAGCCCGACCACTTCGACATCCGCCGGGACGCCCGCGGCCACATGGCCTTCGGCTACGGCATCCACCACTGTCTGGGCGCGCCGCTGGCCCGCATGCAGGGCGCCATAGCCTTCCGCACCCTGCTCGAACGCTGCCCCGAGCTGGCCCTGGACGCCGAACCGGCCGACCTCACCTGGCGCCCCAGCATGATGCTGCGCGGGCTGCACGGGCTGCCGGTCACTTTCGGCTGACGGTCCGACCGTCAGCGGGCCCGGCCGGGCCCGCTGACGGCAGGTCCGGCGTCAGCGCGGTTCGGGCACCATCGGCAGCGGTCCGGCGGTCAGGCTCATCTGGGCGCGCGGCCGGACCGCGACGCCGGGGACAGGCCGCAGCCGCCAGCGGGAAGCGAGCGCGGCGAGCGCCAGAGTCGCCTCCGTCATCCCGAAGACGTCGCCGATGCACTTGCGGCTGCCGGCGCCGAACGGCAGGTACGAGCCGCGCGTCACGTCCTTGGCACGCTCGGGCAGCCACCGGTCCGGGTCGAAGTCCTCGGGGTCCGCGAACAGTCCGGGCATGCGGTGGATGACGTACGGGCTGATGAGGATGTCGGTTCCGGTGCGCAGCCGGTGCCCGCCCAGCTCGGTGTCCTCGGTGGTCATCCGGGTGTACATCCACGCCGGGGGGTACAGTCGCAGCGTTTCGGTGAAGACCCGCTGGGTGTAGGCGAGTTTCGGCACGTCGGCGTAGGTCGGCGTCCGGCCGGCCAGCACCTCGTCGACCTCCGCGTGCAGCCGCCGCTCCGCCTCGGGATGGGCCGCCAGCAGGTGCCAGGCCCAGGTCAGCGCACTGGCCGTGGTCTCCACTCCGGCAAGCAGCAGGGTGATGACCTGGTCGTGGACCTCCTGGTCCGACATCTGCCCGCCGTCCTCGTCGTCGCGGGCTGCCAGGAGCGCGGACAGCAGGTCGCCGCGGTCCTCGCCGGTCCGCCGGTAGTCGCCGACGATGCCGTCGATGAGCGCGTGCAGCCGGCCGAGGGCCGCGTCGAACTCACGGTTGGCCGCCAGCGGCAGCTTCGCCAGCAGCCCGGTGGGATCCACGGCCCTGCGGTACGCGCCCTCCACCATGACGGGCAGGCTGCGCTGGATCTCGGCGACCGAATGCGGCGCCATCTCGGTCGAGAACAGGGCGCGGGCGGTGATCCGGGCGGTCAGGCCCTGCATCGCGTCACTGATGTCGACCGGCTTCCCCGCCTCCCACGTGGCCGCGTGCGCCGCGCACTCCTCGCGCATGACCCCGGCGTACGTGGCGATGCGAGCGGGGTGGAAGGCCGGCTGCACCATCCGCCGCTGTCGGCGGTGGTCGGCCCAGTCGGAAGTGATCAGCCCGTTGCCCAGGATGGGGCGGGCTTTCTCCTTCACCGGCCCCCCGGTGTCGTAGACCCGCGCGTTCAGCAGCACTTTCTGCACCAGTTCCGGATGGCAGGGCAGGAACGCCTGCTTGGTGCCGATCCGCAGCTCGACCAGGTCCCCGAGGGCGGGCAGCGAGGTCAGGAACTCCAGCGGTCGGCGCCCCAGCAGCAACGCGTGGCCCACCAAGGGGAGCCGGCGGGGGGCCGCGGTCACCCGCCAGGTACGCGCGGACGTGTCGGAGGTGGTCTTCATTCGGATCGTCCTTCGGTGACGGGCACGGACTGGGCGGGCGGCTGTGCATGGAAGGGCGCAGTCAGCGCCGTTCGCAGATCATCGGCAACGGGCCGGCCTCCAGGGTGGCCTTCGGCTCCGGCCGGAGGGACGTCCCGGGCGCCGGGCGCAGCCGCCAGCGCGCGGCGACGGTCGCGACGATGAGGGCTGTCTCGGTGAGGGCCAGGACGTCACCGATGCACTTGTGGCTGCCCGCGCCGAAGGGCAGCAGCGCGCCGCGCGGCACCTCCCGGGCCCGTTCGCCCTCCCACCGTCCGGGGTCGAAGACCTCCGGGTCGGGGAAGAGCTCCGGGTTGTGGTGCAGGGCGTAGGCACTGTAGAGGATCATCGTCCCGGCGGGGATGTGCCGGCCGCCGAGTTCGGTGTCCTCCGCGGCCACCCGCATCGCCATCCAGGACGGCGGGTACAGACGCAGCGCCTCGGTGATGACGTTCCGCGTGTACGGCAGTGCCGGCAGGTCGTCGTAGACCGGGGTGCGGCCCCCGAGGGCCTCGTCCACCTCGGCGTGCACCCGTTTCTCGACCTCGGGCAGGGTGCCCATGAGATGGAAGACGAAGGCCAGGGTGGAGGCGGTGGTCTCGCTTCCGGCGACCAGGAAGGTGACGACCTGGTCCAGCACTTGGCGGTCGTCCAGCCGCTCCCCCGTCTCCGGGTGTTCGGCGCGCAGCAGGGTGGAGAGCAGATCGCCGTGGTCGGCGTCGGAGCGGCGCCGCCGGGCGATCATCTCCGCCACGATCTCCCGCAGCCGGGAGTTGGCGTGGTCGTAGGCGCGGTTTCCGGGTGTGGGCATCTTCTCCATGACCCCGAGAGGGGCCACGGTGCGCTTGTAGATGCCCTGTGAGACGGTCCGGAGGCAGTGCCGGGCCTCCTCGATCACCGTGTCGTCGAGCCCGGTGGAGAACAGGGTCCGTGCGGCGACGCGCATCAGCAGGGCGTGCATCGCGTCGCTGATGTCCCGGGTCTCCCCCGGACACCAGGCGTCGGTCACCGCACGGGTGTCATCGGCGACGGCGTTGGTGTACGCGGCGATCTTCGTGGTGTGGAAGGCCGGCTGGATGAGGCGTCGCTGGAATCGGTGCTCCTCGCCGCGGGAGACCGACAGGCTGTTTCCGAGCAGTTGCCGCGCCTTGTCGAAGACTCCTCCCTTGTCGAAGACGCGCGGGTTCAGCAGCACGTGCCGGACCAGTTCGGGGTGGGCGGCGAGGTAGGCGCGGCTGGGCCCGAGCCGGACCTCGACGAGATCGCCGTGGGCGGGCAGCGAGGCGATGAAGTCCAGCGGGCGGCGCCACAGGGGGAGCACGTGCCCGAGAAGGGGCAGCGCGCCGGGGGCGGCACCGGTCCGCCAGGACCGGTCCGCGGTAGCGGGTTTCGCGGTGGGCATGGGGCGGTCCCTTACTGGATGCGCGAGTTCACGTCGTTCACGGCCGCCTGATAGCGCCGGTCACGCGTGGTCCACACGAAGTTGCCGTGAATGAGATCCAGCAGGACGTCCCGGGTGGTGTCGTCGAAGGCGGCGATGCACTCCATGTCCTCGGACATGTCGCCCAGCCGGGCGTCGAAGAAGCGCCGGAACCCGGCCGCGTCCGTCACGTCGCACAGCCGGAAGCAGTTGGTGATCTGACCGAGCACGGCCTCCCGGTCGTACGAGTAGAAGTCGTTGACGATGGCCAGCCCACGCGCGGTCATGCGGGCGGCGAGACCCGTCTTGGCGTGCTCGGTGAGCTCTGGGTGGCGGTAGACGGGATAGGACATCTTCATCCAGAAGTCCACACCGACGTCGGTGACGCGGAACCGGAAGTACTGCTCGGGCGAGGTGGCGCAGAGCACCTTCTTGACCGGGGAGTCACGGAACATGTGGTCGCTGGTGACGAAGGCGCGGGCGCCTTCGTACGCGAACGCCGCGTCCTCCTCGCCGTAGTACCGGTCGCACACCGCCCGCACCTCGGGCAGGAAGAGGTCGAAGTCGTGCAGCGCGGGGTCCATGTCGTCCCACACGAAGGTGATGCAGTTGAGCACGCAGACGGCCTTGAAGGCCTCCATGTCCTTGATGTGCCGGGCGCTCTGGGACCACCGGACGACATCCATGTAGGAGATCCACCGCTTGTCGGAGACCGTCTTGCCCAGCGGCGCGACCGCGCGGTTGCAGGCGTCGATGACCTCGCGCAGCTCGGCGTCCGTCATCGGCACCTTCTGCGCCTCGTACCCGAGGTACCGGGAGAACAGCCCGGCGAAGCGGTCGGTGCACTCCTGCCAGTAGGGCGCCATGCCGGCCGGGACGGTCGCGGGGGCGGGTGCGGCGGGTGCGGTCAGGTCAGTGATCATGATGTCCTCCTCGTCGCCGTACGGGCGAGGTTCTCCAATGTGGCGGTCGCCTCGGGGGCGAACGGGGCGGTGTCCAGGGCACGCAACGCCTGCTGGTACCGGTCGTCGATCAAGCGCTCGACCGCCTCCCGGGCCCCGGTGGCGGCGAAGACGGCGCGGACTTCCTCGGCGCCCGCCTCCTCCAGGAAGGGATCACCGATCAGCGCACGCAGCCGGGCGGCCTGTGCCGCGTCGGACGCGCGCAGGGCGAGCGCGACGAGGGTGGTGTTCTTGCCCGCCCGCAGATCGTCCAGGCGCGACTTGCCGGTGTCCATGACGTCGCCGTACACGCCCAGCAGGTCGTCGCGGAGCTGGAACGCCTCGCCCAGCGGAACGGCGTAGGCGGTGCAGGCGGCCATGGCCTCGGGACCCGCGCCGGCCATGGCCGCGCCGATGTGCAAGGGCCGCTCGACGGTGTATTTGGCGGTCTTGTAGCGGTTGACCGTCATTGTGGCCTCGACATCGTCCGACAACTCGCCCGTGGCACACAGGTCCAGATACTGCCCGAGCATCACTTCCGTGCGCATCTCGGTAATCAGGGGCAGCAACGCCGCATATTGCACGGGAGTGAGCCCCGCTGTGTGCAGGAGTTCGTCCGCCCATGTGAAAGCGAGATCACCGAGCAATATCGCGGAGCTGCGCCCGAATTGCCCCGAGTGATCACTCCCGTGGATTCCGGAGAGTGCCCGGTGGATGGTGGGACGGCCGCGGCGGGTGTCGCTGTCGTCCATGATGTCGTCGTGAATGAGGGCGAACGCGTGGAACATCTCGAGCGAGGCGGCCACACGAACGATGGATCCATTGCCACGTTCTCCGCCGACGGCCCGCCATCCGGTCAGGGCCAGCAGCGGACGGATACGTTTCCCGCCGGACATGAATTCAGCGAACGCGCCCATAAGTTGGGCAGTTATGGGCTGTCCGGCAAACTCCGTCTTCCCCGCCAGGAAATCCTCGAGAACGGTGTCGACGGCCTTTCTCATCAGTCCCGCGTCGAGTACGTCGGGAGGCATCGTCTGCGTGCTCATATTGGTGTTTCGTCCCCCTGTGGGGCCCGCCACTTCGACTCCACACGCACGTCGGGGCGCACCACAGGGGCGGCGTTCGTGCAGGAGTCCGTGACCGGGCCGGATGATGTGCATGCCGTGGGCGAGTGCGGTGCGAGTGTCCTGCGAGCCGCTGTCCTGGCCGCGGAAATCAGGGCAGGAGATCCACGCGCAGCTCGCTGAGGCCACGGATGTTGACCTGGCGGCGCCAGGTCACGTCCTCGCGGCTCAGGGCGATGCCCCGGTATCTGCGGATCAACTCGGTGAATACCAGCCGCGCTTCGGTCTTCGCCAGCATGGCGCCGATGCAGTAGTGCGGGCCGCCGCCGAAGGACAGCGGGCGGATGTCGCGTCGGGACAGGTCCAGGCGGTCCGGGTCCGGGTAGCGCAGCGGGTCGCGGTTGGCGGCTCCGAGCAGGATCATCACCTTGGAGCCGGACGGAATGGTGGTGCCGGCGATGTCGATGTCACCTGTGGTGATACGCGCCACGAGCTGGATCGGCGCGTCGTACCGCAGCAGTTCGTCGATCCCGTCCCCGATGACGCCGGGGTCCTCGCGCAGCGCCCGCAACTGATCGGGGTGGCGCAGCAGACCGAGCATGCCGTTGCCGATGAGGTTGACGGTCGTCTCATGGCCACCCATGAAGAACATCATGACGTTGGCGATGATCTCGTCATCGGTGAGCTTCTCACCGTCGAACTCCGCCAGCAGCAGGCGGGAAAGGATGTCGTCCCGGGGATCGGCGCGCCGCCTGGCCAGGTGCTCGGCGATATAGGCGCCGAACTCCTCCGCCGCGTCGTTCATGGCGCGGCGGGTGATCCCGTCGATGGCCGGATCGATGACGTGCCCGAGCGCGTCGGTCCACTTCCGGCACAGGTCGCGGTCCTCCACCGGAAGGCCGCCGAGCCCGCAGAAGACCGTCACCGGCACCTGGGCGGCGAGCGAACCGATGAGATCGATGTCCGGGCCGCTGCCCATCTCATCCATGATCTGCCGGACGATGCCGGCCACGCGCGGCAGCAGCTCCTGGATCGCCCTGGCGGTGAAGAGCGGGTTGGCCAGACCGCGCAGTCTGCGGTGCGCCGCGCCGTCCCGCATGAGCATCCATCTGCGGGTGGCCTCGACGATCGGACTGTCCCAACCACCGCGCTGCTCCGCCCATTTGCGGTCCTGCGGGTACTCACTGGTCAACCGGGGACTGCGGATGAGCGATGCGACTTCCCGGTATCCGGAAATGACCCAGTGTCCGTAGGGCGTTCGATGGACCGGCTCGGCGTCGCGGAGCCGTTTGTAGAGCGGATAGGGATCGTCGCGCAGGCGTGGATCTCGCGCATCGAACATCGCGTGCATATGGAACAGAGCCCCCCAGTTCTCTGTAACTTACCTGCCGTTGTCCACCGAACAGCGGCATGGAAACCGGGGCGTCCACCGATACGGCCTTCGAACCCGGAGCCGCATAGTAGGCACACCGACCAACCCGGCAGCAAGGGTTTTGTGACCCACAAGTCAGTCGCGGCGGTGGACGTACGAGCAGGTGGGACGGGATCCGTCACGTCCTGGACAGACCTGTCAACTGCGTATTAGGTTCGAGCCGTTCGAGGAAAAACTGTTCAGTACACGGGGGTCAGAGTGCGGCGCACAGTTTTCGATGACGACCACGAGGCGTTCCGCTCCGTGCTGCGGGACTTCATCGCGGCCGAGGTCGCACCGGTCCATCAGGAATGGGAGACCGCGGGCCGCGTGCCGCGCGAGTTCTATCGCAAACTGGGCGAGCTCGGAATTTTCGGTTTCGGTGTACCGGAGGAGTTCGGGGGCGCCGGCGAGACGGGCTTCAAGTTCAACGCCGTCATAAGCGAGGAGTGCGCCAGGGCCGGAGTCACCTTCGGCGGTGCCGGCGCCCATATGGCACTCCCGGCCACGTTTGTGAAGTACACCACCGAGGAGCAGAAGAAGCGCTGGCTCCCGGCTTTCGTCACGGGCGAGTTGATGACGGCCATCGCGATCACCGAGCCGGGCGCCGGCTCCGACGTCGCCGGCATACGGACCGCAGCCGTGCTGTCCGAGGACGGCACGCACTACGTGCTCAACGGCGTGAAGTCGTTCGTCTCCGGCGGCGCCCAGGCCGACTTGGTGCTCGTCGCCTGCCGCACCTCCGGAGAGGGCCAGGACGACCGGCGCGGTGGCATGTCGCTGCTCGCCGTGGAAGCCCGGGCCGAGGGCGTCGCGATCACCGCCGAGCCGGTCACGCTCGGCCTGCGCTCCTCCGACATCGTCGAGATGACGTTCACCGACGTGCGGGTCCCGGTCACCGATGTGGTGGGCGGGCTCGGCAACGCCTTCACCTGCCTGGCGGACATCTTCCCGCAGGAGCGCCTGGGTATCGCCGTCGGCGCGTACGCCCACGCCGCCGCCGCGGTGCGCTTCGCCACCGAGTACGTCCGGGAGCGCACGGTCTTCGGCAAGCCGGTCGCCGCCTTCCAGAACACCAAGTTCGTGCTGGCCGACTGCAAGGCGGAGGTCGACGCCCTGCAAGCGGTCGCCGACCGGGCGCTGGAGGCGTTCGACGCCGGGGAGCTCAGCGCCGACGAGGCCGCCTCCGCCAAGCTCTACTGCGGTGACACCGCGGCCCGCGTCATCGACAAGTGCCTCCAGCTGCACGGCGGCTACGGCTTCATGATGGAGTACCCCATCGCCCGGCTGTATGCCGACAACCGCGCCAGCCGGATCTTCGGCGGCACCAGCGAGATCATGCGGAGCATCGTCGCCAAGTCGATGGGGCTCTGACCGCGCCCGCGAGCTGCGGCGGCCGGGTACGGATTCCTCGGGTCGCTCACGCCCCCAGGCTCTTGAGGCGCGCCACCGCCTCCTCCAGCACGGCGATCCGCTTGCAGAACGCGAAGCGGACGAAGGGGGCGCCCTCGGCGCGGTTGTCGTAGAAGACGGCGTTGGGGACGGCGACCACGCCCGCGCGCTCGGGGAGGCCGAGGCAGAAGGCGAGGCCGTCGCTCTCGCCCAGGGGGCGGATGTCGGTGGTGATGAAGTACGTGCCCGCCGGGCGGTGCACGGTGAAGCCCGCGTCCGCGAGCCCGGCCGCCAGCAGGTCGCGCTTGGCCCGCATGTCGGCGCGGAAGTCCTCGAAGTAGCTGTCGGGCAGCCGCAGGGCCTCCGCGATCGCGTACTGGAACGGGCCGGACGAGACGTACGTCAGGAACTGCTTGGCCGAGCGGACCGCGGTGACCAGGGCCGCCGGTGCCGTCACCCAGCCGACCTTCCAGCCGGTGAAGGAGAAGGTCTTGCCCGCCGAGCCGATGGTGACGGTGCGCTCGCGCATGCCGGGCAGGGAGGCGAGCGGGATGTGCTCCGCGCCGTCGAAGACGAGGTGTTCGTAGACCTCGTCGGAGATGACGAGGAGGTCGTGCTCGACCGCGAGGGCGGCCACGGCGGTCAGCTCCTCGCGGGTGAGCACCGTGCCGGTCGGATTGTGCGGGGTGTTGATCAGGAGCACCCGGGTGCGGGGGGTGACCGCGTCGCGCAGCTCGTCGAGGTCCAGCCGAAAGGCCCCGTCGCGGGGGCGCAGCGTCACGGGGACCCGCTTGCCGCCGGCCATGGCGATGCAGGCCGCGTACGAGTCGTAGTACGGCTCCAGCGCTATCACCCCGTCGCCGGGCTCGACCAGCGCGAGCAGCGCGGCGGCGATCGCCTCGGTCGCGCCCGCGGTGACCAGGACCTCGGTGTCGGGGTCGTACGAGAGCGCGTAGCGGTGCGCCTGGTGGTCGGCGACGGCGAGGCGCAGCTCGGGGATGCCGGGGGCGAGCGGGTACTGGTTGCCGCGGCCGTCGCGCAGGGCGCGGACGGCCGCCTCGCGGATCTCCTCGGGGCCGTCGGTGTCCGGGAAGCCCTGGCCGAGGTTGATCGCACCGGTCCGGGCCGCCAGGGCGGACATCTCCGCGAAGATGGTGGTGCCGAACTCCGCCAGGCGGCTGTTGACGGGCTTTCGGGTCATGCGTGTTCTCCCTCGACGGAACCGGACGTACGGGCACGGCACTTCTCGCAGCATTCTCACAGCCGGGTGACGCGAGAGCACGTCTGAGGGGGTGTCAGCTGCCGCCGGGAGCGGGCCGGTCGTGGCGGAGGGCGGCGAAAAGGGCCCCGCCCAAAGGCGAGGCCCTGTGTGTGCGCCGGGTGCCGACGGTGGTTCAGCTGCCGTCCGGGTCCGCCCGGTCCAGCGCCGGGCGCGGGCCCGGGCCGGTCTCCAGCAGCAGATAGTCGGCGGCGGCGGTGTCGGTGACCAGGCTGGTGACCAGGCCGGACCGCAGCACCGCGCCGATCGCGGCGGCCTTGCGCAGGCCACCGGCGATCGCGACGACCTCCGGTATGCGGCGCAGCCGGTCCGCCTCGACGGTGATGCAGCGCTCGCCCAGGTCGCGGCCGATGCGCCGGCCGTCGGCGTCGAAGAGGTGCGCGGACATCTCGGCCGCGGCGCCGAGCGAGGCGTAGTGCGCGCGCTCCTCCTCGCCGAGCATGTCGTAGACGGTCGAGATGCCGGGCGCCCAGGAGCCGATGGACACGGCGGCCACCGTGACCTTGTCGAAGTAGTCGAAGGCCCGCGCGATGCCGGTCTGGCCGCGCAGGGCAGCGGCGGTCGCGGAGTCGGGCAGCAGCATCGGCGCGTAGATCGGGTGCGCCTCGCCGCCGGAGACCTGGGCCGCGCGGCGCACGGCCTCCACCGAGCCGCGCTCGGCGGTGCCCGCGTCGTAGACGCCGGTGAGCTGCACGACCGTGCACGGCGGCAGCCGGTGCAGGGCCGCGGCCATGTGGATGGTGGAACGGCCCCAGGCGAGGCCGAGGACGTCGCCCTCGTGCACCAGCTCGCCGAGCAGGTCCGCCGCCACCTCGCCGAGGTTCTCGGGGTCGGGCGCGTCGTCGGCCGCGTCGGCCGGGGACTCGACGACCACGGCGTGCCGCAGGCCGTAGCGGGCGCGCAGCGCGTCGGAGCGCTCCGCGTCCAGCTCGGCGGGCACCCGGATCTCGATCCGCACCAGATCCCGCTCCAGAGCGGTCTCCAGCACGCGGGCCACCTTGAAGCGGCTCACGCCGAACTCCTCGGCGATCTGGATCTTCGACTTGCCCTCGAGGTAGAAGCGGCGGGCCATGGCCGCCGCCTGCACCAGCTCGGCGGGCCCCATCGGCGTGGCTGAACGGCCCGTCGACACCGCGGTCTCCTCACTACTGTGTTCAAGCTGTGGACTCGACCGTCATCCTGTCAGAAACGGCGGTCCTTTGATCAGGCCCTGCGCCGCGCCGTGGTTTTTCGGGCGCGTGCGGGTCCGGGTCAGTGCGCGCAGGCCCAGGGCGCGGCCGCGGTGGCCTGCTCCGCCTGTGCCCTCAGCGAGCGTACGGCGGCGGCCGGGTCCTGCGCACCGTAGACGGCGGAGCCGGCCACGAAGACGTCCGCCCCGGCCTCCGCGCAGCGCTCGATCGTCTGCGCCGAGACCCCGCCGTCGACCTGGAGCCACAGCTCCAGACCGTGCCGCTGGATCAGCTCGCGGGTGCGGCGGATCTTGGGGAGCATGATGTCCAGGAAGGCCTGGCCGCCGAAGCCGGGCTCCACGGTCATGATCAGCAGCATGTCGAGCTCGGGCAGCAGGTCCTCGTACGGCTCGATGGGCGTCGCGGGCTTGAGCGCCATCGAAGCGCGGGCGCCCTTGGCCCGGATCTCCCGCGCCAGCCGCACGGGCGCCGCGGCGGCCTCCGCGTGGAAGGTCACCGACCCCGCGCCCGCCTCGACGTACTGCGGGGCCCAGCGGTCCGGGTCCTCGATCATCAGGTGGCAGTCGAGGGGGGTGTGCGTGGCCCTGCTGAGCGATTCGACGACCGGCACCCCGAGCGTGAGGTTGGGGACGAAGTGGTTGTCCATGACATCGACATGGAGCCAGTCGGCGCCCTCGACCGCCTTCGCCTCCTCGGCGAGGCGGGCGAAATCGGCGGAGAGGATGCTGGGGTTGATCTGGGCCATTTCCAAACTCTCTGTACGGGGCCACCTGGACTCGCTGCGCCCCACGATCCCGCCCACGGCGGGGCCGCTGAACAGGGGCTGTCCCTTGCAAGACTAGGCCCTACGGGTGCAGCGGCCGCAGGTGGGAGGCCGCCGAGCCGTGCTGGGATTGCCCTGATCTCATCCCTCCAGGATGCCCCAGAGGCCCGTCAGGCGGCCAGGAAGGCGTCCCCCTTCGCCCCGGTCACGAACGACCGCCACGCACTCACAGAGAAGCTCAGGGCGGGCCCATGGGGGTCCTTGCTGTCACGGACCGGGACGACGCCGGACGACGCTGCGAGGTTGCGGGCGAACTCGATGCAGTCGCCGCCGGTTCCGCCGCTGTAGCTCGACTTCTCCCATATCGCGCGGGAGAGGTCCGGGATGGTGCTCATGGGTGGTGATCTCCTTGAGGATGTCGCGGATCAAGGCTTGTGACTGCCACGGCGGCAGTGCATCAGCGCGAAGCCGGTTGTAGACGTCCTGGGCCTCCGCGACGGCAGACGCCGAGTCATCCACCCGTGCGTGGTGCCTGATCTCCTCGTAGAGAACGGTTGGTCCGTCGTCCCTCGGTGTCAGCAGCACGAAAGGCAGGTGAGCGACGGGGGTGCGATCGTTGGGAAGCACCTGAATCGTGACGGTGGGTCGCTCGCTCTCCCCTAGCAGGTAGTCAAGCTGTTCCCCCATCGTCTCCCGGCTGCCGACGATCATACGTAGCGTGGCCTCATGGAAGACGACCCACAGACGCGGGGGGTCGGCACGCTCTATCACGCCATGCCGAGCAAGCCGTGATTCCACGCGGGCCTTGATCTCCCTAGCGCTCTCCCGGGGGTACGCCGCCCGAAAGACCGCTTCCGCATAGGCGGGCGTTTGCAACATGCCCTTGATGAACGTGTTTGAGTAATCCTCGATCGCGACGGCTTGGCGCTCCAGCTTGACGTACGGCACGAACCATTCAGGGTGTCCCGCATCGCTGATCCTGCGGTGCAGTCGGAGGAAGTAGCCCGACGTGCGGAAGAACTGATCGCACCTTTCGGCGAAGAGTTCACTCCCCAAGGTGTGCCCATTCTCGATCTTGGACACGTAGGGCACCTTGTAGCCCGTCGCCTCGGCTAGCTCCGGCTGCTTCACACCCGCGTGTTCCCGGGCACACGACACCTCCTGGCCGTAGAACGCCGGGCCGTCTTGCGCCTCCTCGCTCACGTGCAACCTCCGGACTTTCCATCGTCGTTTGGAAACATCAAAGCACTGTTCAGGGCGCTGTCGACTCGCAACTCTGGTGACCCTACAAGGGAGTTGCCCGCCCGACCGGAGCGGGACACACGGAGGATCGAACAAATGACTGCGACTCATGCTTGGGGGACGGGCTACCGCTTCGGCGTACTGGTGGCCGATCGGGAGAGCGGAGCCCTGGGGGTGACCAAATCCCTGGACGGCCGGACGTACACGATCAAGGGCGTACCCGGGGGCAAGGAGTGGACGGCGGACATGTCCCGCTTGCGTCTCGCGACGACTGAAGAGCGGGCCACGCTCGGGCTCAGCCCCCGGAGCATGGACTGATGCCTGGGCGGAGATCCACACGCATGGATGAGCAGCATCCTGCCGACGGCGAGCGGACTCGTCCCGCCTTTGTGGTCGCGTCGGACGGGTCGGCCGATCCGCCCGCGCCCCCCAAGGGTGATGTGACGGCGGACGCACTGACCCCCGCCTACAGCCCGGCGGTCTACGACACTCAGGAATTCCGCGATCAGTTCGCCCAGGTCGTCATCGCCCGGTTGCGCGGATGGCAGGAGGACATGGACGAGCTGCGCGCGCTGGTCGACGCCGCTGCGCGCCTTGAGGCGTTCCGCCTGCCGCACCAGCACGGCACCCCCTAGACCGCCTGCCCCTCTGCCGGATGCCCCTCCCCCCGAGGGGGTTGCTTCCCTTTCCCCCGGCACAGGGGCGGGCACCAAACGCCCGTCCGGCCGTCCTCGCGGCTGAGCGGCCGGACGGGTTCCAGCACCACCCGACGAGCGGAGGTTAGGCAATGCCTGAGAACTGCACGACATGCGGGGGACTGGGAAAGATCATCATCATCGACGACGAGGGCAAGACACATGACGTGAACTGCCTGAGCTGCAACGGATCGGGGGAGAAGCAAGGGTGATGACCATCAACGGAGCACGCACCGCCAACAGTTGGCGGTACCGTGCCAGTTGATGCACCCGCCCATCGAAGGGGCAAAGGATGAGCGACAACGCTCCGAACGAGGAGTCGAAAGAGCCCGTCGAGTGGACGGACCCCAATCAGGCCCACGTGGTCGAGCACTTTCATAAGGAAGTAGCCGAAGCGGTTCGGCAGCGTCGGCGCGGATGCTCGAACTGCGGTGGCCTCGGAAAGATCATCATGGTGGTAGCAGGGGAACCGAAGAGCTACCCGTGCGCATGTGGCGCTGCGTCCTAGCGCCGCACCGGCCCCGCTCGCACATTCCTCCCCCGAGGCGTGCGGGCGGGGCTCTGCGCTCTGCTACGCCCTACTCGCCTAGGTGCCGGTACAGAGTCGCCCTGGAAACTCCGAGGGCCTTGGCAATGGCCGTGACGCTCTCCCCCTTTGCGTGCCGGGCGCGGGCCACGGCAAGCTTGTCGTCATCGACGACGGTCGGCCGCCCGCCGTGGTTGCCCTTGCGGGCCGCAGTCTCCAGTCCCTCCAGTGTCTTCTCCCGTATGCCTTCCCGCTCCACCTCAGCGGAGACGGCGAGTACGGCGAACACGATGGCCCCGGCCCCGTTCGGGTCGTAGACGCCCTGGAGCGGGCCGGACAGAAGCTCCAGTTGGATGCCGTCCGCCTGGAGGGTGGACGACAGCGTCATGAGCTCAGCAGCGCTTCGGGCAAGGCGCTTCATCTCCACCACGGTCAAGATGACCGGCTGGCCGGGGGCGGCAGTCCTGATCTCCCGGGCAAGCGTGAGTGCCTTGTCCAGCTCGGGACGTTCCTTCACCCGGGTGCTGATCTTCTCTGAGAACACTCGGGTGCAGTCGGCGCGGGCCAACAGATCGAGTTGGCTCTGAAGCTCCTGGCCGACTGTGGAGCAGCGTGCGTAGCCAAGACGTATCGCTGCTCCCCGCACGGGCTCAGAGGCCGGGAGGGAGCCTTCTGTGGCCGTCCAGGGCTTGCCGGGGCTGCGGTCGGCCGGGGTCTTCACAGTCAGCTCCGCTTTGAGCGCGGGCACCAGGGTGAAGCGGCCCGTGTGGTAGCTGGCAGCCACCTTGCCCGCAGCAGTACGGCAGGGACTTCCTGCGGGCGCCTGGCACTTCGGGCAGTCGTGCCGCTCAACCTTGTCGGCCGGGGTCATCGTCGTCATGATCAGAACGTCTCATAAACGTGTCTCTAAAGCTAGGGGCTGGACTGATGTTTTGAGACGAGTTTCGAGACGTCGAAGCAGGGGTGAAACGGGCATGGCCCAGTGCCCGCCCATGCGTCTCACTAACGATGGTTTCTGAGACGCTCGGGCTTGCTCACGCTGCGCCATGGGCACTGCCCGCCGATGCCGACTGCCCGCCTGGACGGTCACACCCACCCGGGGGTAATACCCGCACCGGCCCCGCCAGGACCCACCGGGGGTGCCTTCCTCGAACCCTGTACGGGTTTCAGGATTCCCGAGGAGCAGCCTCAGGAATCGAACCCTCTCCCTTATTTTCCGCAGCCATTACCGCACCGAGCCCCTGCGAGGGTTCCGATTCACCTCATGAGAATTTTCACTGGCCCCTGCCTTGAAAGCAGGGGTAATGTATGCCCAATCCAGTCGGAACCGACACCTGAGGCGAGCATTCCAACCGTGTACGTATCTGAATTCTTGCTGTGACATTCCGCTCGCCCGGGACCAGAGACAGGAGGGCTCAAGATAGAGGAGCACATTTGGCGGCGCGCATTGCTGCGCTCCGACACGCCAAGAGAAGCAAAGCTAGTCGGAGTAACCATGTCGCTCTACGGAGACTATGAGACAGGAACCAATATCTATCCATCGAATAGCCTGATAGCCCAGCACCTGGGCTACGGCGGTAAGACGCCGGAGCAAAGGGTCAATCGGTTGGTGAGCAAGCTACGGGAAGCAGGGTGGCTCACCAAGACAGGGAAGGTCCCTGACGGGCCCGTCATCTACCGGCTGAGCATCCCCGAAGAGGGTATGTCTCAGACGACATACAACATATCTAGCTCTTCTAGCTCTACTAGGGGGCCTTCAGCCCCCGCTAGTGTAGATAGCTCTGATATTGATAGCTCTAATAAGGCGGGCCCCAAGCCCGCCATTAGTAGGTATAAAGCCAAGAAGAGCCTTAGTAGCCTAGGTTCTGACTACGTCAGTATTATGCCTAATAACTATGACTATGGGGCCGTCGTTGAACGGCCCCAGCAACAAGAAGAAGCGCCGTTCTAACGGCGCATTGAACGCGCGCACGCGCGGGAGTGGCGCCCAGGGCGCAAGGGAGCCCAAGAGTTCCTTCGGTCCCTGGACTGTCCACACTCCACCACAGGGCCACCGAAAGGCCCTGTGCGCCTCTCAGGCGCCCGAGCGCCCATCGGTCACAAGAGAAAGGCTATCTCACGCCTGCTAGGGCCCCGGAGGGCCCATGCAAGCCCTTAGAGCGCCCAGGCCCCCGAAAGGGACTAGCCGGAGGCGCAGGGACGCAGAGACCCCCGGACCTAGGGAAGAACCTAGGCCGGGGGCCATCGCCAGGGAGGCTGTGGAGTTGCCGTAGGGGCGTGAAGCTGTCGGCAAGGAAGATCCCGGAAGAGACTTCTCTCAGATCGCCTTAAGCCGCCTTCGCAACCGCTCTACGCCCTGCTGCGACGTATGCAGCAACTTTGGCCTCCTCCGCCCGCATCTCCGCCACAGAGGCTTGACTAGTGGCCGTCGCCAATTCCGGCCACCCAGGCTCAACCATGCCAGCAGAAACGTCCCGGACGCGCTTCTCCAAATCATCTCCGACATAAATCACGATGTTCGGGATTTTGTGTGACCCTCCCAGGTGAATCCGGAATCCGGATTTCCGAAGGAACTCCCCCTTATCCATCAGATCTTCTTTAGCGTCCCACTGTTCGCGATAGGTCACACCCGTCGGGATTTCCGAGTAGCCAGAAGGGATCACGGGTTCAGCCTCTAGCTTCGCGATGCTGACCGCGTGCTCTTCCATGCTCGCAGTCAATGCGCTGATGACTGCCGGGGATTTAGCCATAGCAATTGACTGAGTCAGATTCTCAAGAGCTGTCTTCAACTCTGCTATCTCCGAGCCGTGATCGACACCCGAAACAAAGGTTCGCTCGATAACCTCAAGATCCCCCACATATTCCAGGAAAATTGAGGCAATCCATTCGTCCGTAAGCTTCACCGGCCAAGACTTCGAAAGCTGGCAGGCTTTAGCCGTGTACGTGCCGCTGCGGTCACGGCACACGTAGTATTGGTACTCCTGCTTACCGCTATTCTGATTCCGGGTGTTATGGCGGTACATTGGCGCACCACATTTACAGAACAGAACCCCGATCCACGGGGTTACTGCCTTCTGCGATGTACGCCCATTCCCTTTCCGCTTCTCCAACACGGTTTGCAGCTTGTCGAACTCCGCACGTGTCAGGATCGGATCTGCCCACACAACGGGCAGGCCGTTGGTCTGCTTGCGTACCTCACCTTTATGTATCGCATAACCAAGGATTGCCGGATTGGTTAGCACGCCACGGAGGGAAGTAGTTGTCCACTTGATGCCACGTACCTCAGTCCTCGACTGAGAACGCCCCGCCTTCTTGTTCACATGCCTCTGATGGTCACTAGGGGAATGCGCCCCCGCAGCGTTCCAGTCATTGGCAATCGACCGCAAGGACTCACTCTTGTTGACCAAGCGGTCATAGGCTTCACGAACCCTGACGGATGAGACGGGGTCGAGAACCAGCTTCTCCCGCATCGCGCTGTTATGCTCAATCAGCGTGGTGCGGTATCCGTATGGCCATTTTCCCCCCGGCCATAGATTCTGCGAACGGTAGTAGTTGGTCTGGTTGAGCTTCTTCACCTGGACAGCCTTTCGGTATTTAGCTGCACCCGATGCCTTGAAACCGGCAATAGTCCGACCGTCTTCCGTCGTCAGGTCCAACGACGGATCGTCAAGAACAATGACCGTTTTCTTGTGCTCCAGTACCCAAGCGACGAACAGCCACCAGTGAATGTCGTCACGGGTTATTCGATCCTGGGTCGTCACCATCAGTGCTTCCCACTCGTTCACGAGTGGTTCCTTCAGCCACTTACCGAGAGACTTCCGCTTATCCAGGTTGACCGCACCAGAAACGCAGGAGTCTTCTACCCATTCAACGATGTCATGGCCGCCTTCGCGGCACGCTTCCTCCAGTTCGATGCCCTGTCGCTCCAGCGCCGACGACTCTTCGGTGTCGCGGCTGATGCGCTTGATCGGCAGTACCCGCATAGTGGTTGGTCCTCCCCCTTCAAGTGGGCATGTGCCCAGGTGGGACCGTACACACAAGGTTGGGAAGAGTGCAGAATCAACGGGTTGATCTGCGCGGCCATGCGTTTAGCTTGCCATGCCGTGGCCGGTGTTCCGATCCGGGTGCTGCTTCCCGCTTCCCGGGGGCCGTCAGGCCGTGCGGCGCAGCAGCGCCAGATACATCGCGTCCGTGCCGTGCAGGTGGGGCCACAGCTGGACGTCCGGGCCCTCGCCCAGCGCCGGGACCTGCTGCATCAGGGGCCGTGCGTCGATCCACTCCGCGGCCACACCCTGCCGCTTGAGGACGTCCTCCACGACCGCCCGCGTCTCCGCGGGGTGCGGCGAGCACGTCGCGTAGCCGACGACGCCGCCGACGCGTACCGCCCGCAACGCCTCCCGCAGCAGGTCGCGCTGGAGCGGTGCGAAGCCCGCGAGGTCCTCTGGGCGGCGGCGCCAGCGCGCCTCGGGACGGCGCCGCAGGGCGCCGAGCCCGGTGCAGGGCACGTCGACGAGGACACGGTCGAAGGTCCCCTCCCGCCACGGCGGGCGCGTGCCGTCGGCGGCGATGACCTGGTACGGGCCGGGGTTGCCGGCCAGCGCCCGCTCGACGAGCCGGGCGCGGTGCGGCTGCTTCTCGGAGGCCAGCAGCGCGGCACCGCGCTGCGCGGCGAGCGCGCCGAGCATGGCGGCCTTGCCGCCGGGGCCCGCGCAGCCGTCCAGCCAGCGGCCGTCGGGGCCCTCCAGCGGAGCGTTCGCGAGGGCGAGGGCGACCAGCTGGCTGCCCTCGTCCTGGACGCCCGCCCGCCCCTCGCGCACGGCGTCCAGCGCGCCGGGCTCGCCGCCCTCGGCGAGCCGCACCGCGTAGGGCGACCAGCGGCCGGGCAGCGCCGACTCCTCGCCGGCCGCGGCCAGCAGCTCCTCGGTGGTGGCGCGCCCCGGGCGGGCGACGAGGGTGACCTCGGGCCGCTCGTTGTCGGCGTCGAGGAGGTCCTCGATACCGGCGCGGCCGCCGCCGAGCGCGTCCCACAGCGCGGAGACGATCCACCGCGGGTGCGAGTGGACGACGGAGAGGTGCTCCTCGGGGTCGTCCTCGTAGGGCGGGGCGACCTTCTCCAGCCAGCCGTCGAGGTCGTGGGCGGTGATCCGGCGCAGGACCGCGTTGACGAACTTCGCCCGGCCGTCACCGAGCACGACCCGCGCCAGCTCGACGCTGGCCGACACCGCCGCGTGCGGCGGGATGCGGGTGCCGAGCAACTGGTGCGCGCCCAGGCTCAGTACGTCCAGCACGGGCGGGTCGACCTCGCGCAGCGGCCGGTCGACGCAGGCGGCGATGATCGCGTCGTACGTCCCCTGGCGGCGCAGCGTCCCGTAGACCAGCTCGGTGGCGAGCGCGGCGTCGCGCGCGTCGAAGCCGCCCTGCTCCTTGCCCTTCTCGCGGGCCTTGCGCAGCAGCGGCGGCAGCACGAGGTTCGCGTACGCGTCCCGCTCGTCCACGGCCCGCAGCGCCTCGAAGGCGAGGATCCGCACCGGGTCCTTCTTGGGCCGGCGATGCGGTCTTGCGGGGCGACGAGGGGCCTGATCGTTCACGAAAGGTGCTCCGGGTGCTGAGGTACGGAAAACCCACCTTACGCGCCCCGTAAGGGGCGCGAGGAACCGCACGACCAGCCGCGAACGGCCCGCAGCCGCACACCGGCCCCACGAGGCACGCCCGTGGGCGCGACCGCCGCGGCAGCGGTCAGCCGAGCCGCTCGCCCTCGGAGATCCGGACGCCGCGCGCCCAATCCGCGGCGGCCATCGGCTTCTTGCCCTGCGGCTGCACCCAGAGCAGCTCCACCACGTGCGAACCCGTCCCCACGTGCACGGAGTTCTTCGCGGCCGCGATCTCCCCGGGCGCGAGGCCGTCGCGGCCGGGCGCGGGCGAGACCGCCATCACCTTCAGCCGCTCGCCGCGGAAGACCGTCCACGCGCCCGGCGCGGGCGCGCAGCCGCGCACCACGCGGTCGACCCGCAGCGCGGGCGCGGACCAGTCCAGCCGGGCGTCCTCGACCTGGATCTTCGGGGCGAGGGTGATGCCCTCCGCGGGCTGCGGCACTGCCTTGAGGGTGCCGTCCTCGATGCCGTCCATGGTGGCGGTGAGCAGCCCGGCGCCCGCGAAGGCGAGTCGGGTCAGCAGGTCGCCACTGGTGTCGGTGGGCCGGACCTCCTCGGTGAGCACGCCGAAGACGGGCCCGGAGTCCAGCCCCTCCTCGATCAGGAAGGTCGAGGCCCCGGTGACCTCGTCGCCCGCGAGGACCGCGTGCTGGACGGGGGCGGCGCCGCGCCACGCGGGCAGCAGCGAGAAGTGGAGGTTGACCCAG
This sequence comes from Streptomyces blastmyceticus, assembly GCF_039521185.1. Taxonomy (NCBI): domain Bacteria; kingdom Bacillati; phylum Actinomycetota; class Actinomycetes; order Kitasatosporales; family Streptomycetaceae; genus Streptomyces; species Streptomyces blastmyceticus. The sequence goes on from NZ_BAAABW010000033.1 coordinate 85,052, forward strand.
CCGTGCGCCGGGATCTCCAGCGCGGCCTTGGGCAGCAGGGCGCCGTAGGCGACGACCGGGCAGCAGTCGGGGGCGATCTCCCGCAGCCGGGCGAGGAAGTCCGGATCGCGCGGCCGGGCGGGCTTGAGCACCTCGATGCCCGCTTCCTCGGCGCGCTCGGCGACGGGGCTGGCGACCAGTCGGCGGCCGCGCCCGGCGGGGGCGTCGGGCCGGGTGACGACGGCGACGACCTCATGGCGGCCGGAGGCGATCAGGGCGTCGAGGGCGGGGACGGCGACCTCGGGGGTACCGGCGAAGACGAGCCTCATGGGTGGCGAACTACCTCTCCTCGAGCGCCGAACGGAACAGCCCACCAGTCTAGGCGCCCGGGGATCAGGGGGCGTACGGGCCGTCCCGCGCCCCATTCCGGAGGATGTGCGCCCCCATACCGTGACCCGGCGGGCCGTGGCGCGTTGTGGTCAAGAGAGATTGACCTGAACGGGCCGCTGCCGCGGCCCGCTTGCGTTGGATGTCAACTCTCGTCCTTTTTTAGTCCTTTTACCCCGCCGGTCCGAGAGGCTTCTTCATGGCCGACCACGCAACCCACGACGCCCAGGCACGGGCCAGCCTGCATCTTCTGGTCCGGGACATCGAGCGGGTCCGCAGGCAGGTGGACGCCCTGCGCACCCTCACCGCCCAGCTGGGCAATGTCTACCGCCCGCGGCGCACCGGCCCGTCCGCCGGTTTCGTCGTCTACGGGCGGGCACCCGCACCGACCGTCCGGCTGGCCCAGGAGCTGCGGGACAGCGTCGAGACGCTGGTGACGGCGGCGGTGGACTTCGACCGCTCGCTGGGCTTCTCGTGGGACGCGGTGGGTTCGGCGCTGGGCGTCACCAAGCAGGCGGTGCACCGGCGCTACGGAGCGCGCCGCTCCACCGGGCAGGCCGGCACCGAGGGCGCGGAGGCGGTCCGTACGGCCGAGCCGTCCGCAGTGCCGGTCGTGCCCGCCGCCCGCGCGGTGCCGGGCCAGCCCTCCGTCGCGCGCGACGAGCCGAGGCCACCGGCCTTCCCGGGCCCGCGCAACGGCTGACGCGCGTCGGCCGCCGCGCAACGCCCGCCGCCGTGCTACGCCCGAGCGCGCGTCGTCGGCCCGGAGCCGCCGTCCGCCTGGACGCACGGGACGTCAGCCGATGTCCGGCGGGTCGATCCGCAGCCGCACCGGCTCGCCGTCGCGGCGCGCCAGCCGGGCCGCCCGGCCCCTCTTGAGCGCCGCCGCCAGCTCGCCGCCCTGCCCCGGGCGGACCCGAACCAGCGCGCGCTCCCAGTGCTCCCCCGGCGGTGGGTCACCCGCGCGGCGCGGGCGGCCCGGCAGGGTCACGGGCAGCGGCACCGGGCCGAGGACCTCCGCCCCCGCGGGCAGCTCCGCCGACGCGATCAGATCCACGACGGCTTCCGGGGGCCCGGCCACCGACGCCATCCGGGACACGGGCGGGAAGCCCAGCTCCGCGCGGTCCGCGAGCTCGCGGACCGCGTGCCCGGCGGGGTCCCAGCGGACCAGCGCCTGCACGGGCCGCAGGGTGGGCTCGGCGACGACGACCACCGTGCCGCCCGCGTCCTGCCCGCGCACCAGCGCGGCCGCGCCCAGCCAGCGGCGCAGCGCCTCCTCGCCCGCACGCAGGTCGGGACGGCCGAGCATCGCCCAGCCGTCCAGCAGCAGGGCCGCCGCGTAGCCGCCCTCGGCGACCGGCTCGGCGCCGGGCGTGGAGACGATCAGGGCGGGCCGGTCGGGGACGGTGTCGAGCACGTGGTCGCGCCCCGAGGTGCGTACGGGCACGGCCGGGAAGGCCCGGCCCAGCTCCTCGGCGGTCCGCCCCGCGCCCACGACCATGGCGCGCAGCCGCGTGCCCCCGCACTCGGCGCAGTGCCAGTCCGGGGCCTGCCGGGCGCACCAGCCGCAGTGCAGTCCGCCGTCGCCGCCGCGGGCCTCCAGCGGGCCCGCGCAGTGCGCGCAGCGCGCGGGCTCCCGGCAGCGCTCGCAGGCCAGCCGCGGCACATACCCGCGGCGCGGCACCTGGACGAGCACCGGGCCGTGCTTGAGGCCCTCCCGCGCGGTCTGCCAGGCGAGCGAGGGCAGCCGGGCGGCGCGCGCGGCCTCGTCCCGCGCCTGCTCGGCGTCGCCGACCGTACGGATCAGCGGCGCCGCCGCCCGGACCTGCTCGCGGGCGGCCGTCAGCGGCAGCGCCCAGCCGGTGTCCACCAGCTGGGCCGCCTCGACCGTGCAGCCGAAGCCGCCGAGCAGGAACGCCGCCTTCTCGTGGGCCGCACGCAGCAGCAGCACCTCGCGCGCGTGCGGCTGCGGTGCGTGCTGCTCGCTGTGGCTGGAGTCGCCGTCGTCCCAGATGGCCGCGAGGCCCAGGTCGCGCACCGGCGCGAACATCGCGGCCCGGGTGCCGACCACGGCCCGCACGGAACCCCGGCTGACCGCCAGCCAGCGGCGGTAGCGCTCCTCCGGGCCGGTCTCGGCGGTCAGCAGCACATGGCGGCCCTCGCCGAGCAGCGCGGTCAGGGCCGCGTCGACGCGGGCGGCGCAGCGGCCGTCCGGCACGACGATCAGCGCGCCCCGGCCCGAGGACAGCGCGGCGGCCGCGGCGCGCGCCAGCTCGTCCGGCCACTGCGGGCCGGGCAGCGCCGTCCACACCGCGCGCGGTGAGTCACCGCGGGCCACGGCGGCGAGATAGGCGGGCCCGGTGGCATAGCGCGACCAGCTGCCCGGCTCCGGAGCGGTCGGCGGCGGCAGCGGCTCGGGGGACGCGGCGGCCTCCGCGCGGGCCCTGCGCGGAGGCACGGCCAGCTGCACGACGTCCGCGAGGGTGCCGGCATAGCGGTCGGCGACCGCGCGGCAGAGCTTCAGCAGCTCCGGCCCGAGCACCGGCTCCGGGGACAGCACCTGGGCGAGGGGGGCCAGCGGGCCGCGGTACTCGCTCTCGGCGAGGCGCTCGACGATGAACCCGTTGTGCAGCTCGCCGCCCTCGCGCCGCCCCTTGGCGACCCGGGCCCCGAACCGCACCCGCACCCGCACCCCGGGGCGCGCCTCGGCGTCCATCGCCGCGGGCACGGCGTAGTCGAAATACTGGTCGAGGTGGACGAGCCCCTTGTCGACGAGCACCCGCGCCACCGGGAACTCCTCGGCCAGCGCCGCCCCCCGCCACGTCCGCGGCTTGGCCCGCGGCACCTTGGCCTGCCGCACGGTCTCCCGGATCAGCGCAAGCTGCTCCCCGCCCTGCGGCTCCCCCGCCCCCTTGTCGCTGCTCACAGCTCAAGTCTTAGCAGACCGCACTGACAACGCGGCCCCGCGTACGACAGCGGCCCGGCCACCCCGCTTCAGGGGTGTCCGGGCCGCTGTCGTACGTGCCTGGTGCGGGACCTACAGGCCCGCTGCCTTCTTCAGGGCGTCCACGCGGTCCGTGCGCTCCCAGGTGAAGTCCGGGAGCTCGCGGCCGAAGTGGCCGTAGGCGGCGGTC
>NZ_BAAABW010000034.1:0-505 GCF_039521185.1 Streptomyces blastmyceticus
CCGGCCGCATCGTCGAGTCCGGCGGCGCCGAGCTCGCCGACAAGCTGGAGAACGAGGGCTACGAGGCCTACCAGACGAAGGGTGGCGTCACCGCGTGACGATACTGCCGGGGCTCCTCGACACCGAGGCGATCCGTAAGGACTTCCCCATCCTGGACCGCACGGTCCACGACGGCAAGAAGATCGTGTACCTGGACTCCGCGGCGACCTCGCAGAAGCCGCGCCAGGTCCTCGACGCCCTCAACGAGTACTACGAGCGGCACAACGCCAACGTCCACCGCGGCGTGTACACGATCGCCGAGGAGGCCACGGCGCTGTACGAGGGCGCGCGTGACAAGGTCGCGGCGTTCATCAACGCGCCCTCCCGCGACGAGGTGATCTTCACCAAGAACGCCTCGGAGTCGCTCAACCTCGTGGCCAACATGCTCGGCTGGGCCGATGAGCCCTACCGCGTGGACCACGACACCGAGATCGTCATCACCGAGATGGAGCACCACTCCAACATC
>NZ_BAAABW010000035.1:0-505 GCF_039521185.1 Streptomyces blastmyceticus
CCGGCCGCATCGTCGAGTCCGGCGGCGCCGAGCTCGCCGACAAGCTGGAGAACGAGGGCTACGAGGTGTACGTGAAGGGCGGCGCGACGGCGTGACCACTCTGCTGCCGGGCCTCCTCGACACGGACGCGATCCGCAAGGACTTCCCGATCCTGGACCGCGTGGTCCACGACGGGAAGAAGCTGGTCTACCTGGACAACGCGGCCACCTCCCAGAAGCCTCGCCAGGTCCTGGACGTGCTCAACTCCCATTACGAGCGGCACAATGCCAACGTTCACCGCGGCGTGCACGTGCTCGCCGAGGAGGCGACCGCGCTGTACGAGGGCGCGCGTGACAAGGTCGCGGCGTTCATCAACGCGCCCTCCCGCGACGAGGTGATCTTCACCAAGAACGCCTCGGAATCGCTCAACCTCGTGGCCAACATGCTCGGCTGGGCGGACGAGCCCTACCGCGTGGACCACGACACCGAGATCGTCATCACCGAGATGGAGCACCACTCCAACATC
>NZ_BAAABW010000036.1:0-140878 GCF_039521185.1 Streptomyces blastmyceticus
AGGACAGCGCGCGGAGCGTGCTTCGGGGGTCTGGGGGCTTGCCCCCAGTTTCGGGAAGGGGCGGGGTGGGGAACAAAGCCCGCCGCAGGCGGCAACGCACCCGCACCCTCGCACTCAGAACAGCGTCGATTCCTCCGGCGCCTCCAGCTCGCGCAAAAGCTCCGGCGCGTTGTTGCGGACGTCGCTGACCGCCGTCGACACCGGATACGCGCGCACCAGCGAAGACGGCGGCGGCGCCAGCAGCGACCGCAGGTCGGAAGGGTCCGTGCGGGAGGGGTCGAGCCAGGCGGCCCACCGGTCCGGCGGCAGGATCAGCGGCATGCGCGGATGGATCTCCGCCAGGGACCGCGGCCCCTCGCCGCCCGCCAGGGCGAACGGTTCCGGGGACGCCTCCGTCGTGATCACGGTGCAGGTCGCCCACCACGCCTGCGGATGGTCGGCGGGCAGCGTCGGATCGCGCCAGAACTCGTACAGCCCGGCCATGGCCATGACCGAGCCGTCCACCGGGGTCACGAAGTACGGCTGCTTGCGGGAGCGCTTCTTGCGGCCGCGCTCCTCCAGCTCGCGCTCGGCCGCGCCGGTGACCCACTCGTAGTAGCCGTCGGCGGGTATCAGGCAGCGGCGCGCCTCGAAGGCCCGCCGGTAGGACGGCTTCTCGTGGACGGTCTCCGCCCGCGCGTTGATCATCTTCGCGGCGCCCTCGGGCGATTTCGCCCAGGACGGAACCAATCCCCACCGCAGCGAGCGCAGCTGGCGAACCGGACCGCGCTCCCTGGCGTCTTTCAGAGGACGTTCGAGCACCACGGGCACGCTCTTCGTCGGCGCCACGTTCCAGTCCGGAGCGAGCGTCTCCTCCGGTTCCCACTTCTCGACGCCGAAGAGCCCCACGAGATCCTCGGGACTCCGGCTCGCCGCATATCGACCACACATGTTCGCCACCCTGCCACGGACCCCTGAGGAGCCGCGCACAAATGGACAGCACCAACGCCACCGCCCTGTGGGACCGGGTGGTCGGGACCCAGCCCGACCCCACGCTGTGGCTGGTGGTCGCCACCGGGGTCGTCGCGCTCGCCGCGGTCCTCCCGCGCCGGGTCTGGCTGGTCACCCGCAACGCCATCACGATCGCCCACGAGGGTGGCCACGGTCTCGTGGCCCTGCTCAGCGGCCGCCGCCTGGACGGCATCCGGCTGCACTCGGACACCTCGGGACTGACCGTCTCCCGGGGCAGGCCCACCGGCCTCGGCATGATCCTGACCGCGGCGGCGGGCTACACCGCCCCCTCGCTACTGGGCCTCGGCGGGGCCTGGCTGCTCGCGGCCGGGCACATCACGGCCCTGCTGTGGGGTGCCACGGCGCTGCTCGCCGCGCTGCTGGTGATGGTCCGCAACGCCTTCGGCGTGCTGACCGTGGTGCTCACCGGCGCCGCCTTCGTCCTGGTGTCCTGGCTGGCGGGCCCGGCGGTGCAGGCGCTGTTCGCGTACGGGGTCGTCTGGTTCATGCTGCTGGGCGGCGTCCGGCCGGCCTTCGAGCTCCAGGCGAAGCGGCGGCACGGCCGGTCCGGGGACTCCGACGCCGATCAGCTCGCCCGGCTCACGAACGTGCCCCCGGTGGTCTGGCTGCTGTTCTTCCACGTGGTCTCGCTGTGCTCGCTGACCGGCGGGGGCCGCTGGCTGCTCGGGCTGTGACCCGGTACGAGCCACTAAGGTAAAGACATGACCGAGAGCCCTGCGCCCACCGACCTCTGGCCTGCCCCCCTCGCGAGCGGGGCCGTCGACGCGACCGTCACCGTGCCGGGATCGAAATCGGTCACCAACCGCGCGCTGGTCCTGGCGGCCCTGGCCGCCGAGCCCGGCTGGGTCCGCCGACCGCTGCGCTCGCGTGACACGCTGCTGATGGCCGAGGCGCTGCGCGCCATGGGCGTGGGCATCGAGGAGACCGTCTCGTCGAGCTCCACGGGCGCCGGTTCCGGCGAGGCGTGGCGGGTGATCCCCGCGCGGCTGCACGGCCCGGCCACGGTCGACGTCGGCAACGCCGGCACGGTCATGCGCTTCCTGCCGCCCGTCGCCGCGCTGGCCGACGGCCCGATCCGCTTCGACGGCGACCCCCGCAGCTACGAGCGTCCGCTGCACGGCGTGATCGACGCGCTGCGCGCCCTGGGCGCGCGTATAGACGACAACGAGCGGGGCGCGCTGCCGCTGACCGTGCACGGCGGCGGGGCGCTGGACGGCGGGACGGTCGAGATCGACGCGTCCTCGTCCTCGCAGTTCGTGAGCGCCCTGCTGCTGTCCGCGCCGCGCTTCAACCAGGGCGTCGAGGTGCGTCACACCGGCGCCGTCCTGCCGTCGATGCCGCACATCCGGATGACCGTGGACATGCTGCGCATGGCGGGCGCCCAGGTCGACACCCCGGAGTCGGGCGGCGAGCCCAATGTGTGGCGGGTCTCCTCCAGCGCCCTCCTCGGCCGCGACATCGTCGTGGAGCCCGACCTGTCCAACGCCGCGCCGTTCCTGGCGGCGGCCCTGGTCACCGGCGGCCGGGTCACCATCCCCGACTGGCCCGAGCGCACCACCCAGCCGGGCGACGCGCTGCGGGAGATCTTCACCGCCATGGGCGGCACCTGCGAGCTGTCCGACGCGGGGCTGACCTTCACCGGCACGGGCCGGATCACCGGCATCGAGGCCGACCTGCACGAGGTCGGCGAGCTGACCCCGGTGATCGCGGCGGTCGCCGCGCTCGCCGACTCCGAGTCCGTGCTGAGCGGCATCGCGCACCTGCGGCTGCACGAGACGGACCGGCTGGCCGCGCTCGCCAAGGAGATCAACGAGCTCGGCGGCGACGTCACCGAGACCGAGGACGGCCTGCGCATCCGCCCGCGTCCGCTGCACGGCGGCGTCTTCCACACCTACGAGGACCACCGGCTGGCCACCGCGGCGGCCGTGATCGGCCTCGCGGTCGACGGCGTCCAGGTGGAGAACGTGGCGACGACCGCCAAGACCCTGCCGGACTTCCCGGAGCTGTGGACCGGGATGCTGGGGCCCGTCGCGGGGGCGACGACGGTGTCGAGAGCCTGAGAAGAGCGGAAGAGCACCATGCGCCGCTACGGCAAGAACCCCGACGAGGACGACATCCGCGTCCGCCCCAACCGCAAGGGCAACCGGCCCCGCACCAACATCCGCCCGAAGCACGAGGACGCCGCCGAGGGCTTCGTCCTCACCGTCGACCGGGGCCGGCTCCACGTCCTCGTCGAGGACCGCACCATCATCGCGATGAAGGCGCGTGAGCTGGGGCGCAAGGGAGCGGTGGTCGGGGACCGGGTCGCGGTGGTCGGCGACCTCAGCGGCGCCAAGGACACCCTGGCGCGGATCGTCCGGGTCGAGGAGCGCTCCTCCGTGCTGCGCCGTACGGCCGACGACGACGACCCCTTCGAGCGAGTCGTCGTCGCCAACGCCGACCAGCTCGCGATCGTCACCGCCCTCGCCGACCCCGAGCCGCGCCCCCGGCTGATCGACCGCTGTCTGGTCGCGGCGTACGACGCGGGCCTGGAGCCGCTGCTCGTGCTGACCAAGTCGGACCTGGCCTCGCCGGACAAGCTGCTGGAGTCGTACGGCGCGCTGGGCGTGCCCCATGTGGTCACCAGCCGTGAGGAGCTGGCGAGCGGCGGGGCCGCCGACCGGGTCCGGGAGCGGCTGACGGACCGCGTCACGGCCTTCGTCGGGCACTCCGGCGTCGGCAAGACCACGCTGGTCAACGCCCTCGTCGAACGGCAGCGGGCCACCGGCCACGTCAACGCCGTGACGGGCCGCGGGCGGCACACCACGACCTCGGCGCTGGCCCTGCCGCTGCCCGGCGACTCGGGCTGGGTCATCGACACCCCGGGCGTGCGCTCCTTCGGCCTGCACCATGTGGACCCCTCCCGCGTCATCCTCGCCTTCCCCGACCTGGTGCCGGGCACCGAGGACTGCCCGCGCGCGTGCAGCCACGACGAGCCGGACTGCGCGCTGGACCAGTGGGTCGAGGACGGTCACGCAGATCCCCAGCGGCTGTACTCCCTGCGGCGGCTGCTTGCCACGAGGGAGCGGCGCGAAGGCGATTGATCGCCTACGTTTGCGAGTGACCGCCTGCGACAAGTGCAACAAACACACCGGACGGAACGGCGGTCACCGAGACACGGGAGGCAAACTGATGGCGTGGCTGCTGGTCGTGGTCGCCGGTCTGCTGGAGACCGGCTTCGCCGTCTGTCTCAAGCTCTCGCACGGTTTCACCCGGCTGTGGCCGACGATTGCGTTCGCGTGCTTCGCCCTCGGCAGCTTCGGCCTGCTGACGATGTCCCTGAAGAAGCTCGACGTGGGCCCGGCGTACGCGGTGTGGACGGGCATCGGCGCGGCGGGCACGGCGATCTACGGCATGATCTTCCTGGGCGACCTGGTCTCGACCCTGAAGCTCGTCTCGATCGGCTTGGTGATCCTGGGCGTGATGGGCCTCCAGCTGTCGGGCTCGGCGCACTGAGGGCAGGGGTCCAGCCCGTCCGGCGTTTGAGGACGCGCCCGCAGGGCGCTCCGCCGCAGGCGGCAACGGACCCGCAGCCGGGGGTCTGGGGCACGAGCTCCAGTTACGGGAAGGGGCGGGGCTGGGGAAAATGACAGGCCACCTCCCCCACCGGCCGCTCCCGCTCGCAGCGGGCCTGCTCGTCACCCCCCAGCGCCGCAAACACAGCGCACCGCCCGACAAACCCGCACCCCTCCGCCCGCACCACGGCGCTCGGCGGATCCCCCGCCAGCAGGACGCGCGAGCGGGACCGCTCCGCCACAGGATCCGGCACCGGCACCGCCGACAGCAGCGCCTGCGTATAGGGGTGCCGAGGCCGGGCGAAGACCTCGTCGACGGTGCCCGACTCGACCGTACGCCCGAGGTACATGACACTCACCCGGTCCGCGATGTGCCGTACGACGGACAGGTCGTGGGAGACGAAGAGGTAGGCGAGCCCGAGCTCGTCCTTGAGTCTGCGCAGCAGGTTGAGGATGCCCGCCTGCACGGACACGTCCAGCGCGGACACCGGCTCGTCCAGGACCAGCAGCCGCGGTTCCACGGCGAGCGCGCGGGCGATGCCGATGCGCTGCCGCTGTCCGCCGGAGAACTCGTGCGGGAAGCGCGCCGCGTGTGCCGCCTCCAGGCCGACCAGGCGCAGGAGTTCGGGGATCCGGCGGGCCACCGTGCCCCGGTCGGCGCCCTGCGTGCGCAGGGGTTCGGCGACGATCTCGCCGACGGGCTGCCGGGGGTCGAGGCTGGCCATGGGGTCCTGGAAGACGATCTGCACGGAGCCGCGCAGCGCCTTGACCTGACGCTTCGTCAATTCCGAGGTCCGGTGGCCCAGTACCTCCACCTCGCCCGCCTCGGGGGCGGCCAGCCGGAGGATCTCCAGCAGCGTGGTGGACTTGCCTGACCCCGACTCCCCCACCAGGCCCAGCGTCTCGCCGTGCCGGATGTCGAGGTCCACGCCGTCCACCGCGTGGACGCTGCCGACCCGGCGCCTGAACGCGGCGCCCTTGAGGAGGGGGAAGGTCTTGGTGAGGCCCTCGACGCGCAGGACGGCGGGGAGTTCGTCGCGGGGCGTGACGGTGCGTACGGGCACGGGCTCGTCCACCGGATAGACGTCCGTGGCGGCCAGGCCGCGGGCGGCGATCTCCGGTGCCTTCACACAGGCCGTGCGGTGGTCCTCCGGGCCCGCGAGCTCGGGTTCGGCCGTGCGGCAGGTGTCGTCGGCGAGCGGGCAGCGGGGGGCGAACGCGCAGCCCCGCGGCAGGAGTCGGAGTTCGGGCGGCGCGCCCGGCACGGGGGTGAGCACCCGGCTCCCGGGCCGGGGCACGGCGCCGAGGAGGCCCATGGTGTACGGCATGCGGGGCGCGGCGAACAGCTCGGGCGCGGGGGCGCTCTCCACGATCCGGCCCGCGTACATCACCGCGACCCGGTCGGCCATGCCCGCGATCACCCCGAGGTCGTGGCTGACGAGCAGCAGGGCGGCGCCGGTCTCCCGCTGCGCGGTCCGCAGCACCTCCAGGACCTGGGCCTGCACGGTGACGTCGAGGGCCGTGGTGGGCTCGTCGGCGAGGATGACGTCGGGGTCGTTGGCGATGGCCATGGCGATCATCGCGCGCTGGCGCATGCCGCCGGAGAACTCGTGCGGGTAGGCGCGGGAGCGGTGCTCCGGGTCGGGGATGCCGACGAGGTCGAGGAGTTCGACGGCGCGGCGCCGGGCGTGGGCGCGGCCGACGTCCTGGTGGGTCCGTACGGCCTCGGCGATCTGGTCGCCGACGCGGTGGACGGGGGTGAGCGCGGAGAGGGGGTCCTGGAAGACCATGGCCATGCGGCGGCCGCGCAGCCGGGACAGCTCCCGGTCCCCCGCGCCGATCACCTCGGTGCCGCCGGCCCGCACCGAGCCGCGGACCCGTGCCGTACGGGGCAGCAGGCCCATGGCGGCGAGGGCGACGGTGGACTTGCCCGAGCCCGACTCGCCGACCAGGCCGAGGACTTCGCCGCGGCGCAGCGCGAGGTCCACGCCGCGTACGGCGGGGGCTCCGTCGAAGTCGACGTGCAGGCCGGTGATGTCGAGGACGGGCGGGTCCGCGTCAGCGTGCGGCGCGGTCATGGGTGGTTCCCTTCCGGCGCCGGCGGCGCCTGTGCTGTCCCGAGGTGGGGTCCAGTGCGTCGCGCAGGCCGTCGCCGAGGAAGTTCACGGCGAGGACGAAGACCACGAGGAGTCCGGCGGCGAAGAAGAACATCCACGGGTAGGTGACCGCGGCCCCGGAGCCGTCGGCGATGAGCGTGCCGAGGGAGACGTCGGGCGGCTGGACCCCGAACCCGAAGTACGAGAGACCGGTCTCGCTCATCACCGCGCCGCCGACGGCGATGGTGGCGTCGACGATCAGGAACGAGGAGACGTTGGGCAGGATGTGCCGGAAGATGATGCGCAGCGGGTGCACGCCCATGAGTTCGGCGGCGCGGACGAAGTCGCGCTCCTTGAGGGACCGGGTCATCGACCGGACGACGCGGGCGGTGATCATCCAGCCGAAGACGGCGAGCAGTCCGACGAAGGCGAGCCAGCCGGTGTCGCGCAGCCGGGGCGAGACGATGGCGATGATCAGGAACGCGGGGAAGACCAGCAGCAGGTCGATGAAGAAGGTGACGAGCCGGTCGGTCCAGCCGCCGAAGTAGCCCGCGCAGGCGCCGACGACGGAGGCGAGGACGGTCGCGAACAGCGCCACCAGCAGCCCGATCAGCAGGGACTTCTGGAGCCCGTGCAGCACCTGGGCGTAGACGTCCTGCCCGATGCGGTTGGTGCCCCACCAGTGGGTGGCGGAGGGGGCCTGCCGCAGCGCGCTGTAGTCGATGTCCGTGTGGCTCCAGTGGGTGAGGTACGGGCCGCCGAAGGCGAGCAGGAACAGCAGCAGGAGGACGGCGGCGCCGACGACGGCGTTGGTGCTGGCGGCGAAGCGGCGCAGGGCGACGCGGGTCCGCCCGGCGGGCGCGGGCGTCTCCGGGGCGGCGGTTTCAGGCGGGGTGGCGGTGGTCGTCATGGGCGTTCCTAGCTGGTCCGGACGCGGGGGTCGAGCGCGGCGTGGAGCACGTCGGCGAGGAAGCCGGAGAGCAGCACCATCACGGCGGCGAACACGTTCACCGCGACGACGGAGTTGACGTCGCTCTTGCCGATGGCGTCGATGAACCAGGAGCCCATGCCGTGCCAGCCGAAGATCTTCTCCGTGAAGGCTGCGCCGGTGAACAGCGCGAGGAAGCCGTAGGCGAAGAACGTCGACATGGGGACGAGCGCCGTCCGCAGCCCGTGCTTGAGCACCGCCCGGCCGCGCGTCAGCCCCTTGGCGCGGGCGGTGCGCAGGAAGTCGGAGCCGAGGACGTCGAGCATGGTGCCGCGCTGGTAGCGGCTGTACGCGGCGGCGGTGCCCAGCGCGATGGACAGGGTGGGCAGCAGCAGATGGACGGCGCGATCGCCGAGCAGGGTGGCGGTGGAGCCGGTGAGTCCGGGGGTCTTCTCGCCGGTGAAGGCGATGAGTTCGCTGCCCGCGCTCTGGTTGAGCCTCATCGCGCCGATCTTGAGCAGGACGGCGAGGAGAAAGGTGGGCGTGGAGAGCAGCAGGAACGCGAAGAGGGTGACGGCCCGGTCGGAGAAGCGGTACTGCCGTACGGCTCCCCAGGCGCCCGCCAGGATCCCCGCCAGGGTGCCGAGCACCGTGCCCGCGAGGAGCAGCCGCAGGCTGACCCCGATCCGGCGCCCGAACTCCTCGCCCACACTGCCGCTGTCGATGGTGCGCCCGAAGTCGCCGCGCACCGCGTGGGAGGCCCAGGTGGCAAAGCGGTCCATGAGCAGCGTGTGGTCGTTGATGCCGAGCGCGGTCAGCTGTGCCTCCACCGACGAGGCGGGCGGCGGCGGTTGGCGGCCCTCGAAGTAGCCGCGCGGGGACAGCGCGAGGGAGGAGAGGACGTACGACAGGAAGACTGCCACGGCCAGGAGAACGGCGTAGTAGCCCAGCCGTTTGGTCAGGTAGGCGAGCACGTTGCGTGACGCTATCCGGCGCATTCGACAACTTCGTTGCTCTCCATGTCCGCACTGTGTCGGGTGGGATAAATGCACTGGCCCGGGGCTTCGCGGGCCTGTCGGGGGCACGGCGACGTGCTTACGGTGACCGGGCTCCGCCCAGCCGCCGCGCGTGTCGCGCCGTGCGCACCGACGAGAGGAAACCCGCCATGATCAAGGCCGTCAGAGCCGCTGCCGTCGTCGCCACGACCGTCTCCGCCGCCCTGGTGCTCGCCGCCTGTGGCAGCGGCGGTGACGGCTCCTCCGACGACGGCGCGCAGGCGAAGGCGGCCCCCGCGGCCGGTGTGCAGGACCTCAATCCGCACCCGGTGGGCGACTTGAAGCAGGGCGGTGTCCACAAGGTGTCGATCGAGCAGTGGATCAACCAGTACAACTCCAACCAGACGGACGGCACCCAGGGCGACGCCACCGCGATCACCCAGCTGGTGGAGCCCGACCTCTTCACCTTCGACCCCAAGGGCGTGCCACGGGCCAACCCGGACTTCCTGGTCTCGGCCGCGGTGACCCAGGCCGACCCACAGGTCGTGACGTACGAGCTGAACCCGAAGGCCAAGTGGTCCGACGGGAAGCCGCTGGGCGTCGCGGACTTCGAGGCGCAGTGGAAGGCGCTGAACGGCACCGACGACCGCTTCCAGGTGGCGAGCACCAGCGGCTACGACCAGATCGGCAAGGTCGAGCAGGGCAAGGACGCCCACGAGGTGCGCATCACCTTCAAGACCCCGTACGCCGACTGGCAGGGCCTCTTCGACCCGCTGCTGCCCGCCTCCCTCAACGCCACCCCGGACAGCTTCAACAAGGGCTGGACGGGCCGGATCCCGGTGACGGCCAACGCCTGGAAGATCGGTGAGTACGACCGGACCGCGAAGACCGTCACCGCGGTGCCGAACCCGAACTGGTGGGGCGAGAAGCCCCGGCTGGACAAGTACATCTTCTGGGCCATCGACGGCACCGCCAAGGTCGACGCCTATCTCAACAAGGAGATCGACGACACCAGCGCCGCCTCGCCCGAGGCGTACAAGCGGCTGAAGCAGGACAAGGACACCGACTTCCGCATCGGCGCCCGCTGGGACCAGGTCACCCTCAGCCTCAACGGCGGCCGGGGCCCGCTCCAGGACGTGAAGGTCCGCCAGGCGGTCACGCTGGGCGTGGACCGGGAGGCGCTCGCGAACGTCGCGGGCAAGGACCTGCCGTTCCGGCCCAAGGTGGTCGGCAACCACTTCTTCATGCCGAACCAGGAGGGCTATCAGGACAACGCGGGCAGCTTCGCCAAGCGTGACGTGGAGCGAGCGAAGAAGCTGCTGGAGGAGGCGGGCTGGAAGGACGGGGGCGCCGGCAGGCCCCGTACCAAGGACGGCAGGCCGCTCTCCCTGGACTACGTCATGCCGTCGGACACCGCAGGGCTCGCCGAGGACCAGGCCAAGCTCACCCAGCAGATGCTCGGCGAGATCGGCGTCAAGGTCGAACTGCGCAAGGTGCCCGGTGACGACTACTTCGACAAGTACGTCCACCGGAGCAACTACGACCTGACGCAGTTCCGCCAGGTCGACCGGATCTACCGCTCCAGCTCCTACCAGGACTACCGCATGCCGCAGGGCGGGAACGCCTTCGGCAACTACGGCCGGGTCAGCTCGCCGGAGGTCGACAAGCTGCTCGTGGAGGCGTCCCGGACCACCGATTCGAAGCGGCAGATCGCGCTCTACAACGAGGCCGACGCCAAGGTGTGGGAGCTGGGCCACTCGCTGCCGCTCTACCAGCGCCCGCAGATCATGGCCGTCCGCAAGGGCCTGGCCAACACCGGCGCACCGGGCCTCGGTGACGAGAACCCCATCCACATCGGATGGCTCAAATAATGCGGTCGCCCTCCGCCGCGTCCTCCGCGCCGCCCTCCTCGTAGCTCAGAAGGGCGCGGACCAGACGGGCGACTTGTCCGGCCGCCTCCTCGTGCGAGGCGGCCGGGGCGAGCACATAGGACAGCGTCAGCCGGACGGCCGCCTCGCAGGCCCACAGCACCGCGTCCGCGGCGGGCTCCGGGCCCGCGCGCCGCAGGTCCGCCGTGACCGCGCGGGCCGCACGGTCACGGATGCCGTCGGCCAGCGCCCAGGGCGTGGGGGTGCCGCGCGCCGGGGCGGCCCCGGACGGGCCGCGCGGTGCGGGCACGGCGGGCGCCGCGACGGCCGGCAGCCGGTCGCCGCGGCAGCCGGTCAGCGCGGCCCGCACGAGGGGGTTGGCGCGGGCCGCGCGCAGGATCCAGCCGGCCGCCGCGGCGCAGCGGTCACCGGCGTCGGCACCGTCCTCCGCGTCCGCGAGGGCGCGTTCCACACCGGCCAGCAGGCCGTCCGCCTCGCGGCGCACCAGGGCGCGCGCCAGGCCGGCCTTGCTGCCGAACTCGTTGTAGAGCGTCTGCCGGGACACCCCGGCCGCGGCCGCGACGTCGACCATCCGGACCCCGTTCCAGGGCCGTCTGTCGAGCGCCGCGTAGGCCGCGTCCAGCAGGAGCTCTCGTGCCGCGGGCATCGTCGCCTCCCCGGCCGTGCGGCCGCACGGCGGTAGTGGCCACAGAATTGACGTGCGACCGGACGGTGTCAAGAGCCCCGGGCGGGCCGCCGGTGTCCTGAGGGCACCCACAGGTACTGTTCAGCCATGTCCGACTACCACGATGATCTGCGCCTGGCCCACGTCCTGGCGGACGCCGCCGACGCGGCGACCATGGACCGGTTCAAGGCCCTCGACCTGAAGGTCGAGACGAAACCGGACATGACTCCGGTGAGCGAGGCGGACAAGGCCGCCGAGGAGCTGATCCGCGGCCATCTCCAGCGCGCGCGGCCGCGGGACGCCGTGCTGGGCGAGGAGTTCGGCGCCGAGGGCACGGGCCCGCGCCGCTGGGTGATCGACCCCATCGACGGCACCAAGAACTATGTGCGCGGGGTGCCCGTCTGGGCCACCCTGATCTCCCTGACGGTGCAGGTCGAGGGCGGCTTCGAGCCGGTCGTCGGGGTGGTGTCGGCGCCCGCGCTGGGTCGCCGCTGGTGGGCCGCGAAGGGCTCGGGCGCCTTCACCGGGCGCAGCCTGCTCTCGGCGAGCCGCCTTCAGGTGTCGCGGGTCGGCCGGATCGAGGACGCGTCGTTCGCGTACTCCTCGCTGTCCGGCTGGGAGGAGCGGGGCCTGCTGCCCGGCTTCCTCGACCTGACGCGGGACTGCTGGCGGACGCGCGGCTACGGCGACTTCTGGCCGTACATGATGGTGGCCGAGGGCTCGGTGGACATCTGCGCGGAGCCGGAGCTGTCCCTGTGGGACATGGCGGCCAACGTGGTCATCGTCGAGGAGGCGGGCGGCCGCTTCACCGGCCTGGACGGCCGGCCGGGGCCGCACAGCGGTGACGCCGCGGCGTCGAACGGGCTGCTGCACGACGAGCTGCTGGGCTATCTGCGCACGTAGGCGCCCCCCTTGGGCGCGCGTCTGCCTCTGACATTAGGCGCGCGCTCCCGGTTCAAACACGGGCGCGGGAGCGGGAAGAAGCGGAATTCCGGCTCCACGCGCCTCTTGTTGTGTCCGCGCGGACATGTGACGATGAGGAGCCCCACGCTTGTGAACTTGTGAATTCCTTCTCGGAGTTCACTTCCGGTTCACAGTCGCCAAGGAGGTGGCTCCGACCATGCTCGTCCGCGACGCCATGAGCACGGTGGTCCTCACCGTCGGCCCCGCGCACACCCTTCGGCAGGCCGCGCGGCTGATGTCCGCGCGCAGGATCGGCGCAGCAGTCGTGCTCGACCCCGACACCAGCGGGATCGGCATCCTCACCGAGCGCGACATCCTCAACTCCGTCGGCGCGGGCCAGGACCCGGACCGCGAGACCGCCCACGCCCACACCACCACCGACGTCGTCTTCGCCGCACCCGAGTGGACGCTGGACGAGGCCGCGGCCGCCATGTCGCGCGGCGGCTTCCGGCACCTGATCGTCCTCGACGGCCACGGCCCGGTCGGCGTGGTGTCGGTGCGCGACATCATCCGCTGCTGGGCGCCCGCGCGGACCCGGGCGGGCGCGCTGTCGTTCTGACGGGCCGCCGGGCCCGGGACGGAACAGCCGGAGAGGCCGGAGCCCTTTGGCGTCCGGCCTCTCCGGTTCTTACGGCAAGCCGCTGGTGGGACAACCCCCGGCCGGCCCCACCGCCGATGACGGCGGATCAGCCGGCCTGCGGGGTCAGCCGCGCAGGGCCTGGACCGCGGCTTCCAGCCGCTTGCCGTAGTCGGGGTCCGCCTGGCGGAAGTTGTTGATCGCGCGCTCGGCGATGTCGTCGCGCGACACCTTGGCGATGAAGCCGGCGAGGTTGTCGATCAGACGGCCCTTCTCCTCCTCCGACATCAGGCGGTAGAGGTTGCCCGCCTGGACGAAGTCGTTGTCCTCGGCGTGCGAGGGGGCCTCGATGTTGCCCGTGGCGCCGGTGACGGTGACCGGCTGCCACAGCGGACGGCCGGTCTCCTTCGGACCGCCGAAGCTGTTGGGCTCGTAGTTCTTGGCGCGGCCGTGGCGGCCGTCGTACGCATAGCCGTCGCGGCCGTACGTGCGCGCCTCGGTGGCGTGCGGGCGGTTCACCGGCAGGTGGTCGGCGTTGATGCCGACGCGGTAGCGGTGGGCGTCGCCGTAGGCGAAGAGGCGGCCCTGGAGCATCTTGTCGGGCGACGGGCCGATGCCGGGGACGAAGTGCGCCGGGGAGAAGATGGACTGCTCGACCTCGGCGAAGATGTTCTCCGGGTTGCGGTTGAGCTCCAGCCTGCCGATCTCGATCGGCGGGTAGTCCTCGTGCGGCCAGACCTTGGTGAGGTCGAACGGGTTGAAGCGGTAGGTCGCGGCCTCGGCCGCGGGCATGATCTGCACCTGCACGGTCCAGGACGGGAAGTCGCCGCGCTCGATGGCCTCGCGCAGGTCGCGCTGGTGGCTGTCCGGGTCCTCGCCGGCGAGCTTGTTGGCCTCGGCCTGGGTGAGGTTCTTGATGCCCTGGTCGGTCTTGAAGTGGTACTTGACCCAGAAGACCTCGCCGGCCTCGTTGTTCCACTGGTAGGTGTGCGAGCCATAGCCGTTCATGTGGCGCAGCGTCGCGGGGATGCCGCGGTCGCCGAACAGCCAGGTCACCTGGTGCGTGGCCTCCGGCGACAGACCCCAGAAGTCCCAGACGTTGTCCGCCTCCTGCGAGCCGGTGTACGGGTCGCGCTTCTGGGTGTGGATGAAGTCGGGGAACTTGATGGCGTCCTGGATGAAGAACACCGGGGTGTTGTTGCCGACGAGGTCGTAGTTGCCCTCTTCGGTGTAGAACTTCAGCGCGAAGCCACGGGGGTCGCGCACCGCGTCGGCCGAGCCGAGGTTGCCGGCCACGGTGGAGAACCGCAGGAACGTCTCCGTCTGCTTGCCGACCTCGGAGAGGAACTTCGCCCGCGTCCACCGCGACACGTCGCGGGTCAGCGTGAAGGTGCCATACGCGCCGGCGCCACGGGCGTGCACGATGCGCTCCGGGATGCGCTCGCGGTTGAAGTGCGCGAGCTTCTCCAGCAGCAGCTGGTCCTGGACCAGAACCGGGCCGCCGATGCCCGCGGTCTCGCTGTTCTGGTTGTCCGCGACCGGAGCTCCGGACTCCGTGGTCAGCGGGCCCGCATTCGTCCTGGCCTCGTCCTGAACCGACACGTTCGCCTCCGTCTGAATCGTCCTGCCACCTTGGCCTGCGCCGAGATCGATCCTACATTGGACTCTGTCTAAGTCAAGATGCATCCCATGGCGATATCCGATCCAGGGGTGGACGAGGGCCGCTGCTACGCTGGTCCTATCTGACTGATAGGTGAATGGCATGAGTGACCTGCTGGAACGGCTCCGGGGACGCGGCTGGCGGCTGACCGCGCAGCGACGCGTCGTCGCCGAGGTCCTCGACGGGGACCACGTGCACTACACGGCGGACGAGGTGCACGCCAAGGCGACGCACCTGCTGCCGGAGATCTCGCGCGCGACGGTGTACAACACCCTCGGGGAGCTGGTCTCCCTGGGCGAGGTCCTGGAAGTGAGCACGGACGGCCGCGCCAAGCGCTACGACCCGAACGCCCACCACGCGCACCAGCACCTGGTGTGCTCCCGGTGCGGCACGATCCGCGACGTCCACCCCTCCGGCGACCTGCTCGCGGAGCTCCCGGCGGAGGAGCGCTTCGGCTTCCAGGTCGCGGCGGTCGAGGTCACCTACCGCGGCATCTGCCCGAACTGCGTGTCGTGAGCGGGCGCGGCCGCCCGAGTGGGGCCGCGCGAGCACGACAAAGGCCCGGATCCTGAGGATCCGGGCCTGAGCACATGAGTAGCGGGGACAGGATTTGAACCTGCGACCTCTGGGTTATGAGCCCAGCGAGCTACCGAGCTGCTCCACCCCGCGTCGGTAAAGCAACCTTAACCCGCTCGGCCCACAAGAAGCAAACGGCTCCGGCGTCCCCGTACGGGCACGTGCAGCCCCCTTCCGACTGGCGCGCCCCGCAGCCGCGAACCCTAGGCGCTCAGCTCCTGCTGGAGCGCGTCCCGCAGGCGCGCGGCCCGCTCCGAGACCTCCGCGGGACCCAGCTGCACGGCGCAGTCGCACCAGTGCCGCCCCTCGGTCAGGTCGCCGCGCCGCGCCGCCAGCAGGGCGAGCCGCAGCGCCGCGCGCCCGTGCCCGGCCTCCGCCGCCCGCGCCCACCAGAGCGCCGCCTCCGGTTCGCTGCCCTCCCGGGCGAGCAGCAGCCCGAGGTTGAAGGCGCCGTTGCGGCTGCCCGCCTCGGCCGCCTCGCGGTACCAGTGCGCGGCCTCGACCACGTCGCCCCGCTCGGCGACGAGCATGCCGAGCCGCACCTGGGCGCGCCGGTGGCCCTGCCGGGCGGCCCGTCCGTACCACTCCTCGCACTCCTCGTGCGCGTGGTCGTCGCGGTCGAGGAGCGCGCCCAGCCGGAAGGCGGCCTCGGAGCTGCCGCCGCGGACGGCGACCCTCAGGTGCCGCTCCGCGGCCTCCTCGTCGCCGTCCCGCAGGAAGGCGATGGCGACCTGGAGGGCCGCCTCGGTGTGCCCGGCGGCGGCCGCCCGCTCGTACCACTGGAGGGCCATGCGCTCCTCGTCGCGCCCGGCGTAGAGGATGCCCAGGTTGAACGCGGCGTCGACGCTGCCGGCCTCGGCCGCCTTGGAGAACCACGGCTCGGCCCCGGCCGCGTCGCCGCCCTGGAGCAGCAGCACGGCCAGCGCGTTGGCCGCCTCGCGGTGCCCGGCGTAGGCGGCGCGGCGGTACCACTGCTCGGCCTGGGCGGTGCGGCCCTGCTCGGCGCAGAGCAGCCCGAGGTTGTACGCGCCGTTGACGTCGCCGTGGTCGAGGGCCGTGCGGTACCAGCGCTCGGCCTCGCCGGACTCGCCGCGGTCGGCGTGCATGGCGCCCAGGGCGTTGGCGGCGTTGCCGTCGCCGTCCTGGGCCGCGCGGCGCCACCAGACGGCCGCGCTCTCGGAGTCACCGGCGTCGCGCAGCAGGAAGCCGAGCGCGCACGCGGCACGCGACTCGCCGTCCTTGGCGGACGTCAGATACCAGCGCGCGGCCTCCTGGGTCTCGCCGCGCCCCTCCAGCAGCGTGCCGAGGTGCAGGGCGGCGCGGCGGTGGCCGCGCGCGGCGGCCTGCCGGTACCACTGCTCGGCCTCGCGGGCCGGGCCGCCGTCGCGGCCGTCCGCGGCGGCGGCGCGCAGCTCGCGGACGGAGGTCTCCACGCCGCCGGGGCCGAGGCCGCCGGCGAGCCCGCCGGCGCGGGCGCGGGGCGCCCGGCCGTCCAGGATGCGGGCCAGGCGGTACGCGGCCTCGCGGTGCCCGCGCTCGGCGGCGGCCCGGAACCAGCGCTCGGCGCCGACGTCGCTGCGGTGCTCCAGCAGGTCGGCGAGGGCATAGGCCCCGAGTGCGTGCCCGGATTCAGCCGATTGGCGCAGCCAGTACTCGGCGGCGGGCTCGTCGCCGCGCTCGCGGTGGTAGCGGCCGAGCGCGTGCGCGGCGGCGGCGGAGCCGGCCACGGCGGCGATCCGCCACCAGCCCGCGGCCTCGTCGCCGTAGCCGCGCTGGTGCAGCAGCACGCCGAGGTTGTTGGCGGCGGAGCGGTCCCCGTCGGCGGTGGCGGCCCGCAGGTGGCGCTCGGCGCCGTCGAGGTCACCACGGCGCAGCAGGAGCGCGCCGAGCATGCTCAGGGCGGCCGGGTCGCCGGACTCCGCGGCCCGGCGGCGCGCGGTCTCCAACTCGAGGTCGGCGGGGTCGCCCGCGTCGGCGGTCGCCGCCGCCTCCGGCCCGTACGCCGTCAGATCCTGTTCGCTCCCGTCACCGGGAGCCTCTACAAGCCGACGTGTCTCCCACAGCCTCGTCCTGTCCCCCATAAGCCCCATCGTCGCACCACCCGCAACCCGCGTACACCTGGTATGCCGCAGCCAGTGAGGTCACTTCAGCGTTTTGTCGACTTCCCGACTTCCCGACACGACGGGGCTCCAAACTCTCCACAGAAGCCCCGCACACAACCCGCACACACCGCGCCCTCCCGGACACCTTGCGGTACGACCGACCGCCCGGGCCCGGGCACAGAGAAGGCCCGGAGTCCGAGGACTCCGGGCCTTGTCTTTGAGTAGCGGGGACAGGATTTGAACCTGCGACCTCTGGGTTATGAGCCCAGCGAGCTACCGAGCTGCTCCACCCCGCGCCGTTGTGTGACAACCGTACCACGACGGCGCGGGGAAGATCTCCCGAATGGGTGTCAGCTGCCCGGCTTGCCGCTCTTGTCGGAGCTCCCGGCCTCCGCCTTGGCGATCCGGTCGAGGGCGTCCTTCAGGTCCTTCTGCGCCTTGCCGTACGCACCCCAGTCCTTGTCCCCGAGCGCCTTCTGTCCGGCGTCGTAGGCGTCCTGGGCGTCCTTCACGGCCTGCTTCACCGTCTGGTTGGCGGGCGGCTGGTTGGACGGCTCCCCGGGCGGCTGTTTGGTGCCGTTGTCCGGCACCTTCCCGCCGAAGACCTCGTCGAGGGCCTCGTCGAGGGTGTCCTTGAAGGCGATCTTCTCGCCGTAGTTCACCAGGACCTTCTTGAGCAGGGGGTAATTCGTGCCCGCGCCCCGGAGGTAGACCGGCTCGACGTAGAGCAGCCCGCCGTCCAGGGGAACGGTCAGCAGATTGCCGTACTCGACCTCGGAGTCGCCCTTCTTCCAGATGTTGATGGCGTTGGCGACGGCCGCGTCACTGTTGAATTTGCTCTGCGCCTGCTGGGGACCCCAGACCGTGGTCTCGGACGGGAGTTTCAGCACTCTGATGGCGCCGTAGTCCGGGCTCTTCGCGTCGGCGTCGACGGCCATGAAGGCACCGAGGTTCGGCCGGCTCTTGGGCGTGAAGGTCGTCGTCAGCGAGAAGGTCTGCTTCTGCTGGTCCGGCATCTTCATGCTCAGGTAATACGGCGGTACCGCGTTGCCTTCCTTGGTGGTCGGGTCGTCCGGCACCTGCCAGCGCTCGCTGCCCGTGTAGAACGTGCCCGGGTCGGTCACGTGGTAGCGGGTCAGCAGCTCGCGCTGCACCTTGAACAGGTCCTGCGGATAGCGCAGGTGGTCCATCAGCGCGGGGCTGATCTCGCTCTTGGCCTTCACCGTGCCCGGGAACGACTTCATCCAGGTCTTCAGCACCGGGTCCTTGGTGTCCCACTGGTACAGGCTGACCTTGCCGTCATAGGCGTCGACGGTCGCCTTGACGGAATTGCGGATGTAGTTGACCTGGTTCTGCTGGGCCACCACCGCACGCTGTCCGGTCGTCAGCGAATCCGCCGTGGAGTCACCGAGCGTGGTGCGGGAGGCGTACGGATAGCCGTTCGTCGTGGTGTACGCGTCCACGATCCACTGGATCCGGCCGTCCACGACCGCCGGATAGGCGTCACCGTCGATGGTCAGCCAGGGGGCGACCGCCTCGACGCGCTCCTTGGGCGTGCGGTTGTAGAGAATCCGCGAACCCTCGCCGATGGCGCCCGCGTAGAGCATCTTCGGCTCGCCGAAGGCCACGGCGTAGGCGGCGCGGTTGACGGGGTTCGAGAGGTTCACACCGCTCTTGCCCTGATAGCTGTAGCTCTTCTCGCCCTGGTCGCTGGAGTAGTCCAGCTCCTTCTGGGGACCGCCCACGATCGAATACTGGGTGGTCTTCTCGCCGTAGTAGATCCGCTGCTCGTACTTCCCGAGCACGCCCTCGGTGGGCAGGTTCTTCTCCGTGAAGTCCGGCTCGCCCTCACTCGTGATGGACGTGCCCTTCGCGGTGATGGCGCCGTAGCCGTGGGTGTATTTGAAGTGGTCGTTGATCCAGTTGCGCTCGGGAATCCCCTTGATGTTCAGCTCGCGCAGACCGATGACCGTGTCCTGCTCCTTGCCGTCCTTCTTGTAACGGTCGACGTCGAGCGTGGACGGGAACTGGTAATAGCCACGGACCTGTTGCTGCTGCTGGAACGTGGGCGAGACGATATTGGGGTCCAGGAGCCGCAGGCTGGCCGTGGCGTTCACGTCCGCCCGCAGCTTGTCCTTGTCCTTCGGATCGCCCTTGCCCGCGTACTCCTTCACGTCGGTGCCGTCGATCCCGTAGGCCTCGCGGGTCGCCGTGATGTTCTTCTTGATGTACGGCGCTTCCTTGGCCTGCTCATTGGGCTGGACCTGGAACTTCTGCACGATCGCCGGATAGAGGCCGCCGATCAGCACCGCCGAGAGCACCATCAGGCCGAAACCGATGACCGGCAGCTGCCAGGTGCGGCGCCACAGCGTCGCGAAGAACAGCAGGGCGCAGATCAGCGCGATGATGAAGAGAATCGTCTTGGCCGGCAGATAGGCATTGGCGTCGACATAGCGCAGGCCGGTCCAGCCGTCGGTCGACTTCAGCCCGCTGGACTTCACCGCCAGGCCGTAGCGGTCCAGCCAGTACGCGATGGCCTTCAGGCCCACGAAGAGGCCGAGCAGCACGGACAGGTGCCCGGTGGCCGCGGAAGTGGCCCGGCCGCCGGGGCTGGTGAGCCGCAGCCCGCCGTAGAGGTAGTGCACCAGGGCGGCGGCGATCAGCGAGAGGACGACGGCGGCGAAGCCGAAGCTCAGCAGGAAGCGGTACCACGGCAGGTCGAAGGTGTAGAAGGAGATGTCCTTGTGGAACTGCGGGTCCTTCTGCCCGAACGGCACGCCGTTGATCCACAGGAGCCAGGTGCGCCACTGCCCGGCCGCGGACGCGCCCGCCACGAGCCCCACGAGCGTGGCGATCGCGAGCAGCGCCCATTTCTTGTACGGCGCGATGCTCATCCGGTAGCGGTCGAGGTTCTGCTGCTCCATCGACATCGCGCTGAGCGGCGGCCGCAGCCGGTGCGCCAGCCAGATGTTGATCCCCACCGCCAGGGTCATCAGCACCCCGAAGACGGCGAAGAGGCCGATCTTGGTGCCGAGGGTGGTGGTGAAGACCGAGGAGTACCGCACGGAGCGGTACCAGAGCCAGTCCGTCCAGAACCCGGCGAACATCACAAAGAGCATGACCAGCGCGGCCAGTACGCCCAAGGTCATCAGCAGGGTCCGGATCCGCCGGGACGGGCGGCCGACTCTGATCCGTGGCCCTGTCGGGCCTCCGCCGCGGTCCGGCATCTGGAAAGCCAAGGTGCGCACCTCGAAGTTCGCTGTGAGTGGAGCTGTCGATCAGGGCCCAGCGATCCTAGGGCCCAGTGTGGCAACTTACCGAGGCTTTACTCAGTTCCCATTTTTGGTCACTCTCAGGGCACGATATTGAGCATGTCCAGCACTTCCAGCATTCCCGACCCCGCCGACTCCTCCGGGCCCGCGCTGCCCAATACCCCGATGGCGGCCAGCCCGCTCACCCGTGCCGTGCTCGAGATCGACGAGTACGCGTCCACCCTGGGCTGGGATCAGCCCGCCCGGCTCTTCGCCCTGGTCGACACCGCCAAGCTGCGCGCCCAGGAGCCCGGTCTGGCCTCCCAGCTCGGCCTCGACGAGACCGCGCAGTCCGCGCTCACCCCGATCGAGCAGGACGAGGTGCCGGCCGGCACGGCCCTGGACAAGTTCCTCGGCACCATCGCCTGGCCGGACGCGGTCACCGGCTGCGCCCTGACCGTGGAGCGGCTCATGCTGCCGCCGTCCGCGGAGGGCACCGTGCCCAACGGGCTGAACGAGAAGCAGCTCGCCAAGTGGGTCGCGGCGCACCCGGACCGCCAGGAGGTCCGCATGACGGTCGCGGTGCTGCGCGACGGCGCCCGCGAGTCCGCGGTGCGGCTGCGCGAGAAGGACTCCCCCACGGAGGTCCTCACGGGCGCCGATCTCGTCCCGGGTCTCGCGGAGGCCCTGGCCGCCACCTTCGAGGACTAGCCCTCCCGGCTCCTCGACCGCCGGACGGGCTCGGCCCCCGAGCCCGTCCGGGGGGGGGAGGAAACGGCTACTTACCCGCCGTGCACTGCGCCAGCGCGGCCGTGTCGCCCTTGCGGATCTTCTCCAGGGCGCCGAGCGCGTCCTTCATCGTGTCGACCTTCACCAGGGTGAGGCCGGACGGCTTGTCCTTCGCGGCGGCCGCGCAGTTGTCCTTCGGCGTCAGGAAATACTGCGCGCCCTTGGAGCGCGCTCCCACCGTCTTCATCTCGACGCCACCGATCGGCCCGACCTTGCCGCTGTCGTCGATCGTGCCCGTACCGGCGACGAACTTGCCCCCGGTCAGGTCGTCCGGGGTGAGCTTGTCGACTATCCCGAGGGCGAACATCAGCCCGGCGCTCGGCCCGCCGACGTCCGCCAGCTTGATGTTGATCGAGAACGGGAAGGTGTGGTCGGTCCCGGCCTGGATGCCGACCACGGCCCGCTTG
Source organism: Streptomyces blastmyceticus (assembly GCF_039521185.1). NCBI lineage: Bacteria > Bacillati > Actinomycetota > Actinomycetes > Kitasatosporales > Streptomycetaceae > Streptomyces > Streptomyces blastmyceticus. Next base: position 21,463 of record NZ_BAAABW010000036.1, read on the forward strand.
TCGTCGGTGGCCTTGGTGGTGGTGAGGGTGACGGTGTCCTCGCCCTTGGGCTGCCGCTTCTCCTTCTCCGCCGCGGCCGCCTCCTTGGCCGGGACGATCAGGAAGGCGACCTTCTCGCCGGGCTGGTGCTTGGTGACCAGCTTGGCGACGTCGCCGGGCTGCTTGATCTCCGTACCGTCGACGGCCTTGATCACGTCGCCCGCGTGCAGCTTGCCCTCCGCGGGGCTGCCCTTGACGACGGACGAGACGACGACACGGGTGCCGACCGGGATGTCCAGCTGCTTGAGGGCCGCGACCTTGGCGCTCTCCTGGGACTGGCTGAACTCCTCGGCCGTCTCCTGGTTGAGCTCGTCGGGGCTCTTGTCGTCGGGATAGAGCGTGCTGTGCGGGACCACGAGATTGTCGTGCCCGATCCAGCCGGCGATCGCCTCGACCAGATTCATGCGGTACTGCGAGCCGGTCACCCTGACCGTCGTCATGTTGAGGTTGCCGGTGGTCGGATAGGTCTTGTGCCCGGAGATCTGGAGCACCGGCTCGCCGCCGTGCTCACCGAGCGTGTTGACGGTCGGCCCCGGGGACATCTCGGAATACGGCACGGGGATCAACACGCCCGCGCAGAGCAGCGCGATCAGCATCAGGAGGGAGGCGAGCATCGTCGCTGTGCGGCGGGGCATGGAACGACAGTACGGGACGGGTCCGACAGTCCACCTTCGGGGCGGTCCGTACGGGGAAGCAGAGGGGGGCGCGCCTTGTGCGCAGGGGCGCCCGGTGGTGTCCGGGCGCGGTTTCGGACGGCGCTAGGAGACGCCGCTGCCCGTGTCCGAGCGCTCCATCGCCTCCCGGAAGCGCGCGTATCCGGCGAGCTCGGCGACGTCGCCCGATTTGCGGTTGCGGGCCGCCCAAGCTGCCCAGCTTCCCCACATGACGGCGACGATGACCGCGGCGACGGGAATGAGCAACCACACGAGCGCTGCCATGCCACCCTCCCGACCCCAGTGCACCACCATGACTGACTGATGAGCAGATTAATCGTCCGTTCCCTCAACGCTCACGTCAGGGGGGCGGTTACGCAACCGGGGGCGGTCCGTGAGGGGTTGACGCAAGTGACTGGAGGGGGCCGTGTGCCGTCAAGCGCGGGGCTTCACGCCCCCACCCACTCATCCGTCCCGTCCGCGAACGTCTGGTGCTTCCAGATGGGCACCTCGCGCTTGAGGTCGTCGATCAGCCGGCGGCAGGCCGCGAACGCCTCCGCACGGTGCGGACACGACACCGCCACCACGACGGCCAGGTCGCCGACGGAGAGCTCGCCGACCCGGTGGACGGCGGCCAGCGCGCGCACCGGGAAGTCCGCGGCGACCTTCTCGGCGATCCGGCGCATCTCCGCCTCCGCGGACGGATGCGCGGAATAGCCGAGTCCGGTGACGTCCGTGCCGCCGTCGTGGTCACGCACGGTACCCACGAACAGCGCGGTGCCGCCCGCGGCGTCGTCACCGGCCGCGGCGAAGACCTCGTCCACGGACAGGGGGGTGTCGCGGATCGCCAGCAGGCGGATCGGGTCCGTCGCGGCGAGCTCGCCGGGGTGCTCGTAGATGGCGTCCATACGGTCCATCGTGCCGCACCGGTGCGGACGTCCGGGCATGGGCGTTCGACAGGCTGTTCGTGCGCCCGTATGGACGCTTCTCCAGCCGTTCCCGGGCCCCCGGGCCGTACGGGCCCCCGGGCCGTACGGGCCCCCGGGCCGTACGGGCCCCCGGGCCGTACGGGCCCCCGGGCCGTACGGGCCCCCGGGCCGTACGGGCGCCTCCACGGCCCGTACAGGGCCGCTACAGCCTGCGGCGTGCCTTGCGGGCGCGGCGGACCAGGGCGGCGGTGCCCAGCAGTGCCACGGTCGCCCCCGCGGCGCCCGCGGCGGTGGCGTCCTTGCGGCCGAGCCGGCGGCCCGCGACCGTGTGCCGCCCGGCGACCTCCTCCAGCAGCTCCGCGAGGACCTCCTCGTTGGTCCAGCGGGGCCGCCAGCCGGCGTCGTGCAGCCTGCTCCCGCTGACGACCCACGGGTGCATCGTGTATTCCAGGTCGCCCGCGGGCGAGGGGGTCAGCCCCAGGCGGTGCAGCCGGGAGGCCGCGCCGAGCGCGACGGCCGAGGGCAGCTCCATGCGCCGGATGCCGGTGAGCTCCTCGACCTCCTCCTGCTCCAGCCAGCCGTCGCAGCCCACTGCCAGCTCGCCCTCGGCCTTCTCCAGGGCGGCGAACTCCAGCGCGCTCACGAGGTCCTCCACGTGGCAGAACTGCCACGTCGGCCGGGACCCGGCGACGACCAGGAGGCGGGGGGATTCGAAGTAACGTGTCAGTGCCGTGTCGGTGCCGCCGACGAGGACGGCGGGACGCAGCACCGTGACGTTCAGCCCGGGGTGCGCGCGAGGCGCCCTCCGGGCGAGCCGCTCTATCTCGAGCAGGTCGCCCACACCCGTGGCCTCCGCGGTCGCCCGCAGCTCCGCGTCCTCGGCGAGCGGCACGTCGTTGTCCGGCAACGCGCCGTAGACCATCGCGGAGGTGCACAGCACCACGCGGTGCACCCCTGCGGCCGCAGCGGCCGTCAGCACGGTCTGGGTGCCCCGCACGTTGTAGGCGGTGCGGGCCGCCGGGTCGCTCTCCAGGTCGAGGTCGAGCGCGAGGTGCACGACGACGTCGGCGCCCCGCAGCTTCTCGGCGATCACCGGGTCCCGTACGTCCAGGACGTGCCACTGCGCCTCGGACACGTCACCGCGGCGCTCGTCGATGGCGACGACCTGCTTGATCTCCTCGGAGGCGGCGAGCCGCTGCGTGAGCAGCGCGCCGACGCCGCGGGCGGCGCCGGTGACCGCGACGACCGGCCGACGGCGGGCATGCGGGCTCGTACTGTCACGCGCGGAACCGTTTCGCGCTGCGCGAACTTCTCGGTCAGGGGAACTCACCGGGCATCTCCAGCGGTTGTCTTCAGTACGTACGGGTCATGACACGTACGTACCAGGTGACGTCCATCCTGCCGCAGGCCCGGGGTCGGCGAAGCACCAAGCCCGGATACGGGCGGGGGTGTCTACGCTGGGTGGTGATGTCGGGCATTCGCCGTCGGTCCTGAAGCCGGCGGCCCTACGAGCCGAGGAAACCCGTGAGTGACAACCCATTCGGATTCGGTCTGCCGCCGGAGGAGCCGGAGAACGGCGGCGACGGCAAGAAGAAGGGCGATGGCCAGGGCGGCCAGGGACCCGCGAATCCGTTCGGGTTCGGCGGCCCCGCGGGCGGTGGGGACAACCCCTTCGCCGCGATGTTCGGTTCCCTGAACCCGAACGACCTGGGCGCGGCCTTCCAGCAGCTCGGGCAGATGCTCTCCTACGAGGGCGGCCCGGTGAACTGGGACATGGCCAAGGACATCGCGCGCCAGACCGTCGCGCAGGGCACCGCCGACGGCTCCAAGGACGCCAGCGTCACGTCCGGCGAGCGGGCCGCGGTCGAGGAGGCCGTGCGCCTGGCGGACCTGTGGCTGGACGGCGTGACGTCGCTGCCGTCGGGCTCGGGCACGGCGGTGGCCTGGAGCCGCGCCGAGTGGGTCGAGGCCACCCTGCCGGTGTGGAAGGACCTGGTCGACCCGGTCGCCGAGCGCGTCGGCGCGGCCATGGGCGATGTGCTGCCCGAGGAGATGCAGGCCATGGCGGGCCCGCTGCTCGGCATGATGCGGTCCATGGGCGGCGCCATGTTCGGCACGCAGATCGGCCAGGCCGTGGGCGTGCTGGCGGGCGAGGTCGTCGGTTCCACCGACATCGGCCTGCCGCTCGGCCCCGCGGGCAAGGCCGCGCTGCTGCCGGTGAACATCGAGGCCTTCGGCTCCGGCCTCGGCGTCCCGCAGGACGAGGTGCGGCTGTATCTGGCCCTGCGCGAGGCCGCGCACCAGCGTCTCTTCGCCCACGTGCCGTGGCTGCGCTCGCACCTCTTCGGTGCCGTCGAGGGCTACGCCCGGGGCATCAAGGTCGACACCTCCAAGCTGGAGGACGTGGTCGGCCAGCTCGACCCCTCGCACCCCGAGCAGCTGCAGGACGCCCTCCAGCAGGGCATGTTCCAGCCGCAGGACACCCCCGAGCAGAAGGCCGCCCTGGCCCGCCTGGAGACCGCGCTCGCGCTGGTCGAGGGCTGGGTGGACGCGGTCGTGCACGCGGCCGCCGAACCGCACCTGCCGTCGGCGGGCGCGCTGCGCGAGACCCTGCGCAGGCGGCGTGCGTCCGGTGGCCCGGCGGAGCAGACCTTCGCCACGCTGATCGGCCTGGAGCTGCGTCCGCGCCGGCTGCGCGACGCCTCCCGGCTGTGGGCGTCGCTGACCGACGCGCGTGGCCTGGAGGGCCGTGACGGCCTCTGGGAGCACCCGGACATGCTGCCGACGGCCGCCGACCTCGACGACCCCGACGGGTTCGTCCACCGCGAGCACCTGGACTTCTCCGAGATCGACAAGATGCTGGGCGAGGCGGCCGGTGGCGCCGCGAAGCCGGATCTGACGAAGGACTCCGGCACGGAGTCCGGTGCGGGCGACGACTCCGGCGAGGGCGACGACAAGAAGTGAGCCTGCACGAGAACGCCGTCCTCGTCCTGAAGGAGTACGAGGACCAGCAGGAGCTGCGCGGGCTCTATCTGGACCACCTCGCCGGGCACCCGGACGGCATGTGGAAGGCCTGCGGCGCCGGGCACGTCACGGCGAGCGCGCTGGTGATCGACCCGGCGCGCGGCCAGGTGCTGCTCACGCTGCACCGCAAGCTGCGGATGTGGCTCCAGATGGGCGGCCACTGCGAGCCGGGCGACGGCACGCTCATGGCGGCCGCGCTCCGGGAGGCCACGGAGGAGTCGGGGATCGCGGGTCTGACGCTGCTGCCGGGCGGTCCGGTGCGGCTCGACCGGCATCCGATCCCGGCGCCCTGCCACTGGCATCTGGACGTGCAGTACGCGGCGCTCGTCCCGGAGGGCGCGGTCGAGGCCATCAGCGACGAGTCGCTGGACCTGCGGTGGTTCCCGTACGACGAGGTGGCCGGGGTCGCGGACGACTCGGTCGTCCAGCTGCTGGAGCGGACGCTGGCGCGGTTGTCGTAGCGAACTGATGCGTGTGTAAGGGGCGGTCGCCAAGGCGGCCGCCCCTTACACATGGGCTCAGCGGTTGGACCAGCTGTTGCCCTGGTTCTGGGCGTGCGCGCCCTGCTGGCCGATGCCGTACTGGGCCATGAGCCCCTGGCCGATCTCCGCGCCCTGCGGCGGGAGCAGTTCGCTGGGCTGGACGAGGGCCATGCCGTGGCCCTGGAAGTTCAGTTCCCAGCCCTCGCCCGTGCTGCCCCGGCGCCGCCAGACGCCCGACGAGGACGTGGGTGCCTGCATCTGGACGACCAGGGAGGTCGACCAGGCGACGACGGCGTCCGCGTCGGCGTTGACGTACTTGTCCGGGGTGACCTGGAGCATCAGCGGCTGACCGGAGGTCATCAGGGCGACCTTGCCCTGTCCGCTGATGACGAGGTTGTATGCGCCGGTGCCGGAGATCCCGAACTGGCTGTCCACCGCGATGGTGTCCCAGTGCAGGGTGGAGTCCAGCGCGAGGACGTAGGCGCTGTCGACGGTGAGGCCGTTGTGGTCCACGTCGACCACGTGGATGTGCTGGGCGAGGTTGGCGAAAAAGACCGTGCCCTGCCCCGAGCAGCGCATCAGGTCCAGGCCCTCGCCGGTGCGCGCCTGGGAGTTGTGCTGGCCGCGGGACTGGTACTCGCCGTCGAACTCCATCATGCCCTGGTAGGCGACCATGGAGCCCTTCCGGGCGAGGACGTCGTCGTGGCCGGTGAGGGAGACCCGCAGCAACTGCGGGTTCTGCAGGGCGTAGCGCTCCTGCGTCTGTGCTTCGGTGTGGCCGAAAAGCGGGCTCTGCATGCTGTCTTCGCTCCCCCTCAGCCCCGCGCCCGGAGCCGGTCGGTACTGTCCTCGCTGGGCTGTACGACCACGAATCCCTGGCCGGAGAAGCCCAGTTGATAGGCCTCACCACTGCCCCGGCCGATCATGGAGGAGGCCTTGAAGCTGCGCTTCCCCTTCATCTTGAGGCCGGTGGACCAGGCGACGAGCGCGTCGGGGTCCACATAGGTCTCGTCGTCACCACGGCCGCAGTCGACGACGATCGGGGTGCCGCGGGAGGTGAGCGCCACCCACCCGGTGCCGGAGACGGCCACGTTGAACAGGCCCTGGCCCGCGAACTTCGCCATCCCCTTCACCCGCTGCACGCCCCACTGCAAGTGGGCGTCGAACGCGAGGATGTTGGTGCCGTTGACGGAGAGCGAGTCCCCGTCGAGCTGGAGGCAGACGACGTCCGCGCCGTAGTCGGCGAGGTAGAGCAGCCCGTCGCCGTGGCACTTCATCAGCGGCATGCCCTCACCGGTGAGCCACTGGGAGGCCATCTGCCGGAGGGCCGGCGGGTTCGCCTCGTACTGGACGTAGCCCTCGTACGCGATCATCGAGCCCGTCCGGGCGAACAGGTCGTGGCCGGACTGCATGGCGACCTTCAGCATGTTGCTGCCGTGGTTCTCCATGCGCGCTGCGACGGGGGTCGGGGCATGGCCCGCGAACGGTGTCTGATGCATGGTCATTTCGGGCTCCCTCAGACCTCGTAGGGCTGGACGACGATGAAATTGCCGGGCGCGCCGCGGAACTGGAGGTTCACGGTCTCTCCGCTGTGGCCCGGGTAGGAGTTGCGGCGCAGCCGCACCTGGCTGGAAATGATCACCTGTGCGGCGGCGGACCAGGCGACGATGGCGTTGCTGTCCGCGTAGGTCGTCGGGGTGACCGGCAGCACCACGGGAACCCCGTGGGTCTTGACGACGACGGTGCCGTGCCCTTGGAACTGCATGGTGAACAGGGCGCCGCCGGGGATGCCGTGGCCCTCGATCCGGCGGACTTCGTGCTGGAGCGACTCGTCGAAGGCGAGCACCGCGTCCGCGGATACGCAGATGGCGTCGCCCTGGAGCTCGATCGGGTGCACATGGGAGGCGTTCTCGGCCAGGAAGACCTGTCCGCGGCCGGTGCAGCGCATCAGCTGCATCTCCTGGCCGGTGACGTTGCCCATGATGCGCCCGGCGAAGCCCGCGCCCTTGTAGCCGAAGTCGACCTTGCCCTGGTAGAGCACCATGCTGCCCTGCCGGGCCAGCACGGGCTGCTGGTCGACGCCGAGGTCGACGCGGATGAGCTTGGAGTTCTGGAGCGTCCACCGCTGCCCGGTGGGCACTTCGCGGTACTTCTCGAAGGCCGCCTGGACACCGCCCGACGCGGGGGCACCGGGCACGGCCTGGCCGTACGGCGCGGGCTGGCCGGGGTAGGGCACGCCCTGCTGGGGCGCCGCCTGCGGAGGCACGCCGTAGGGCTGCTGCGGCGGGCCGGGGTGTCCGTACCCGCCCGGCTGCTGCATGCCGTACGGAGCGTGCTGACCAGGCACTCCCGGCGGACCGGGCGGGTGCGGGGGCCGGCCGCCGAGCGCGCCGCCACCGTGCTCCGCGAAGTAACCGGGCGGGGCGATCGGCGCGGCGAGCGTGGGCGCCGCGTGCATCTGCGGGGAGGGCGGCGCCGGGGGCGGGAAGCCCTGCTGCTGCGGCGGCGGGGTCTGGTGCTGGTACGGCGGTGCGGGCGCCGGGGGCGGGGTCTGGAAGGGGGCCTGCGGCGCGCTCGGGGCCGGGGGCGGTCCCTGCTGGGCCGGGGCCGCGAAGGCGGGAGGCGCTGCGGCCTGCGCCGGGGGCGCGAAGGCGGGGGCGGGGGCGGCCGCCGGGGCCGGTGCCTGGTCGGGCTCGGGCTCCTCCTCCAGCACCTCGCCGCCGAAGTTCTTGAGGAGCGCTTCCAGTCCGCCGTCGAAGCCCTGTCCCACGGCGGCGAACCGCCAGAAGTCCTTCATATAGAAGTCGGCGAGCATCACCGCGCGTTCGGTGCTGAATTCCGCGCCGGTGAAGGAGTAGCGCGCGACTTCCTCGCCGCCGGCGACGACGCGGAGATACCCGGGCCCGATCTGCGACATCTGGCCGGCGCCGTCGAGGGTGGCCGTGAAGGTCAGTTTCCGCACCTGCGCGGGAATCCGGTCGAGCGTGACCCGGAAGGATTCCGTGTCACCGGCCTGCGCGCCGAGTTGCTGAATGGCACCCTCGGGCGACTCCGGCTGGTTGAAGAAGATGAAGTAACGGTCGTCGGACAGCCGCTCCTGGGCATCGAGGCCGAAGCAGCTGATGTCGAAGGTCAGACCGGCGCCGGCGATCTGCACACCCACGTACAGATCGGTCCCCGCCGTCAGATCACTGATCTTGGCCTTGTGGCCGCGCTGGAATTCCCTGGCCATGCGTAACGACCGTCCCCCATCCGAACGTGTGATGAATGCGTCGCGTCAGGCTAACGGCTGAGCCGGACCCCTACGGCTCCGGGCCGTTCACACCCGGCCGAAAACGCGTTCGCGCTATTCGCTGCGCGCCGCGGGAAGATGGGGCAACCGGTCGGCGGCGACCACACCTTCGAGGTATCCACGGGCACGCTCGGTCCGCGGATACGCCTCCAGGAGCCGCCAGAATCCGGGGCCGTGCCCGGGGACGAGCAGATGCGCCAACTCGTGGAGCAGGACGTAGTCCACGACGTACTCCGGCATGCCCTTCAGCCGGTGCGAGAGGCGGATGCTGCCCTCGGCCGGGGTGCACGACCCCCAGCGGGTGTTCTGATTGGTCACCCAGCGGACCGTCTCCGGGCGGGCCCGGCCGCCGAGATACTGCGCCGAGAGCCGCCCCGCCCGGTCGGCGAGCTCGGCGTCGCCGAGCATCCGCTTGCTCTCCTGGGCCGCGAGCTTGTCGAGCATCACGGTCACCCAGCGCTGCTCCTCCGCCTCCGACATCCGGGCGGGGATCAGCACGACGGTCCGGTCCCCCTCGCGGTACGCGGAGACCGTTCTGCGGCGGCGCGCGCTCCGTCTGACCTCGACCGCACTGGTATCCGATCCGCTGGTCAGCGGGCTCGGAATGCTGCGCGGTGGTCTTGCGGCACTGTGCAGAGGATCGACGGGCACGCCCCGACGTTACCCGCTGGCGGCGCGTGAAGTCCCGCCCATCGCTCCTTGTCGGGGGAAAGACACCGGAGAGTGCACGGCTTGTACGACAATCACCCGCCGCTTGTGGATAACTTCGCGCGGCGCACCGCCGGGAGGCCCACTCTGGAGGCCGACGGAGGGGGAAGACCATGCAGAGGAACGCAACGCCGTGCGCGGACACCACGCGGGACGGTGTCACGCGAGGCAGTGCCACGGGGCCCGGCTCCCCGCGGACGGCTCCGGGCGCCGGGGGTGCGGGCTCCGAGCGGCCGGGCCCCGCCCGGCCGGAGTGCGCGCACCCGATGCTCAAACCCGCGCTGCGGCGGAGCTGGCGCAATCGGGACACGGTGCAGTTCGGCGTGGCTCCCGCGCACGCGGTGGCGGTCGGGCCGGTGGACACGGCGACGGGCAGCTTCCTGCCCCTGCTGGACGGGACGCGCGGCATGCCGCTGCTCAGGGAGGAGGCCAGAGCCGTCGGCCTGCCCGAGGGGCGGGCCGATGCCCTGGTCGAGCGGTTGACGCGGGCCGGGCTGCTCGACGACCCGCGGGCCGGGGGCGGAGGCGCCGCCGCCTTGCGCGACCAGGGCCCGGCGCTGGAGCGGCTGCGGCCGGATCTGGCCTCCCTGTCCGTGCTCCACGCCGGCGCGGGGGCGGCGATGGGGATCATGGCCGCCCGCCGTGCTCTGCGGGTGCAGGTGCGCGGCGCCGGGCGGGTGGGCGCGGCCGTCGCGGCACTGCTGTCGACATCGGGGGTGGGGCAGGTCGACGTCCAGGACGGCGGCTGTGTGGAGCCGTGGGACGTGGGCCCGGGCGGCGTGGGTCCCGAGCGGATCGGGGAGCGTCGCGACGGCGCCGCGCGGCGGGTGGTCAGGCAGGCCGCGCCGGGTCCGCGGCCGCGCGCCCGGGGTGACGCCGGCGCCGAGCCCCCGCTGGCCCTGGTGGTGTTCGCCCCGCGTGACGGGCTCGCCGCCTATGCCCCCGACCCGGCGGCCGCGGAAGAGCTCGTCCTGTCCGGAACTCCCCATATGTACGCGGGCGTCCTGGAAGCCACCGGAGTGGTGGGGCCGTTGGTGCTGCCCGGCGGGTCGGCGTGCGCGGGCTGCGTGGAGCTCGGGCGGGCCGATCGGGATCCGGCCTGGCCCCGGATGCTCGCCCAGTGGCGGTCCGGCCGGGGCTCGGGGGTACCGTCGTGCGACATGGCACTGGCCACGGTGGTGGCGGGGCTGACCGTGGGGCGGGCGCTGTCCTTCCTCGACGGCGGGTCCCCGGCGAGCGCGGGGGTGCGGCTGGAGCTGGCCCTGCCGGGCCCGGCCTGGTCCCCGCGGCCCGTCGAGCCGCATCCGCGGTGCCCATGCGGCGCGGCAGGATCTCCGGATCCCGGATATGCCTCGGCCGCGGGGGCACCGCACGGGACAATGAACAGGTAACCGCCGTCCGCGGCGTGGCTGTTCAGCTAGTTGGAGGGGCGCATGTCCGATCTACCCCGCAAGGCGGTCACACGTACCGCCAAGTTGGCCGCGCTGCCGTTGGGGTTCGCGGGGCGCACGGCGCTAGGGCTCGGCAAACGCATCGGCGGCCGGTCCGCGGAGCTGATCGCCACGGAGCTGCAGCAGCGCACGGCCGAGCAGTTGTTCGCGACCCTGGGCCAGCTCAAGGGGGGTGCGATGAAGCTGGGTCAGGCGCTGTCCGTCTTCGAGTCGGCGCTCCCGGAGCAGGTCGCGGGGCCCTATCGGGCGGCGCTGACCAAGCTTCAGGAGGCGGCCCCTCCGATGCCGACGAAGTCGGTGCACGCGGCGCTGGCGGAGCGGCTCGGCCCGGACTGGCGCGAGCTGTTCGAGGAGTTCGACGACCAGCCCGCGGCGGCCGCGTCGATCGGGCAGGTGCACCGGGCGGTCTGGCACGACGGGCGCGAGGTCGCCGTGAAGGTGCAGTATCCGGGCGCGGGCGAGGCACTGCTGTCCGACCTCACCCAATTGGGGCGCTTCGCCCGGCTGCTGGGGCCGCTGATCCCGGGCATGGACCTCAAGCCGCTCATCTCCGAGCTCCGCGACCGGGTGGCCGAGGAGCTGGACTACGAGCTGGAGGCCGGCGCACAGGCAGCGCACGCCCGGGAGTTCGCAAGCGATCCGGATGTGACCGTCCCGGAGGTGGTGCACCAGAGCGACCAGGTGCTGGTCACGGAGTGGATGGAAGGAGTGCCGCTGTCCGAGGTGATAGCGGACGGCACCCAGGAGCAGCGGGACCGTGCCGGTCAGCTGCTGGCGCGCTTCCTCTTCTCGGGCGCGGCGCGCACCGGGTTGCTGCACGCCGATCCGCACCCGGGCAATTTCCGGCTGCTGACCGGGGACGCCCCCGACGGCCCGCCGGAGAAGTGGCGGCTGGGCGTGCTGGACTTCGGCACGGTGGACCGGCTGCCGCAGGGGCTGCCGCCGACGATCGGCACGGCGCTGCGGCTGACGCTGGACGGCGAGGCGGAGGCGGTCCACGAGCTGCTGCGGGACGAGGGGTTCGTCAAACCGGAGATCGAGCTGGACCCCGGGGCGGTGCTGGATTATCTGCTGCCGATCATCGAGCCCGCCCAGGTGGCGGAGTTCACCTTCACCCGCGGCTGGATGCGCGCCCAGGCGACGCGGATCGCCGATCCGCGCTCGCCCGCCTATCAGCTGGGGCGGCAGCTCAATCTGCCACCGGCCTATCTGCTGATACACCGGGTGACGACCAGCACCATCGGGGTGCTGTGCCAGCTGGGTGCGACCGTGCGGCTGAGAGACGAGATGGAGGCGTGGGTGCCCGGCTTCGCGGCGGCGGACGAGAGTCAGGAGACGCCCGCCTGACGGGCCGGGGGCGGGCCCTCACCACCAGGACGAGTCGAGTCGGCTCTCGATCGCTCTGAGGTTGGCGCGGGCGCAGTCGTCGCAGAAGTAGCGGCGGCTGCCGTTCTCGACGGAGCAGGTCCAGGTCGGCGGCGTACCGTCGGCGGCGGTGCCACAGCGAGCGCACGTCACGGGCGTGGCGGTCTCGGTGGCCTCAGGGTCCAACTGCACTGATTCATGCGTCTTCTGGTCCACTCCCAGACGATATCCCCGTGGACGCGCCGGGAGGGCACAACGCACCCAACGCCCCGCGGGGCCGGTCCGTTCGGACCGGCCCCGCGGGGATCGGGATGAGCTCCGGGTGAGCCCTGAGCCTGGACTGTGGCCCGGCTCAGTGCATCACGGCCATGGCCAGCGCGCGGCGGGCACGCAGCGAGGCGCGCTCGGCGCGGCGCTGCATCCGGCGGGCGGTGACCAGCCGGACGGCCCTTCGCTCGGCCTCGGCCACCCGGAGGCGTTCGTGCATATGAGCACGGGCCAGGGCTTCTGGGATGAGTTGCATTTCGAGGTTCCTGTTCTGGCGCGGGGCGGTCGCGCCGTGGGTGTCACGGGTGAGGGCTTCGGGGCCGAATGGCTCGGCGGAGGGGCGGTTCATCGTCGGATCCTGCTTCTTGGGGTCGTGCGTGGTGGGGCGGTCGATGGTGCCGAAGACGCTCATGCGGCGACCGGGTTCTTGCGCGGACGGCCACGGGGCCGCTTGCGGGCCACCACGACGCCCTGGACGAAGAGCTCGCCGCCCCAGACACCCCACGGCTCGCGCCGGTCCAGGGCACCGGCCAGGCAGGCCTCGCGGAGCGGGCAGGTCTGGCAGAGCGACTTGGCGTACTCCACGTCGGCCGGGGTCTCGGCGAAGAAGACCTCCGGGTCGTAGCTGCGGCAGGGGACGGGCGTGCCCAGGTTCTCGATGGCGTCGTCGAGGTCGGTGAGGGCGGTGAGCGGGGTCAAGGAGTCCTCCGTGGGGACAGGCGGGGGGATCAGGTCGGTCGCTACTGACGGGGTGTGTGCCTTGAGTTGCACGGTGTTTGTTCCTCGTCTTGTCTTCCGGCTTGTGGCCGGGCTGGTTCCCCCCGCACGGGCGAGGGGGCAAACAAAAGGGCCGCGGATCCCGGTGTGGGTTCCGCGGCCCTGGAAGGTGCCGACCTGATCATGCCGATCAGGCTGGATCTCTCCAGGGTTCGAGCCCACGGAAGGCCCACATCGTGAGGTGCTGCTGCGCGTTCAGGGATCCGGCGCCGTCGGTCGCCGCTTCAATGGCATAGGCCTGGGCCTGTGCCGCTGCTGCTGCCCTTACCTCGGACGCCTTGGTCGGTCGCTCATTGACCGGGGCAAAGCCTGCGGTGGACAGACCGGTGCCCTGGAACAGGGAGAGAGAGCCGACAGAGAGGCCGAGGGGACGGGTGGCGACGACCGGGCGATCGGTCATTTTGTTGCTGGTCTTGAAGCTGATCATTGGTCTTCGCCTCCTCTCGGCGTCTTGGGGACCGGTCGAAACCGGTCCGGGCGGTTCAGTACAGCACGGATCCACCGGAACTCGAAAGAGCCGCTGTCTCCGTGTTCGGAAGGCTATGGGTATGCCGTCCGCGTGCGCAAACTATTTTTCCGGAGTTTCTTCCGGGGCATCTTCCGAGGTCACTCCGGACGCGTCCGCCGATGCCGGTTCCCTGCCCGCGCACAGGGCCAGGACGTCGGCGCCGAACTTGTCGAGCTTCCGTCTTCCCACCCCTGAGATGCCCGCGAGCTCCGATTCGGTTCCCGGCACGGCCTCGGCGATCGCCAGCAGGGTCTTGTCGGTGAAGACGCAGAAGGCGGGCTGGCCCAGCAGGCCCGCCTGCCCGGCCCGCCAGTCGCGCAGCCGCTCGTGGAGCGCCTCGTCCAGGTCGCAGGGGCAGTCCTCGCAGCGCATCAGCTTGATCTCGCCCGCGTCCGTCAGGGTCTTGCCGCAGACCCGGCACCGCGCGGGCCCACGGCGCCTGCGCGGGCCGCCCCGCTCGACGCCCGCCGTGCCGCCGGTGAGGGCGGGCGCCCCTCCCCCGCCGGGGCGGGCGACGGAGCCGGGCCGCAGCCCGTTCAGGAAGCGGGTGGGGCGCCGGGTCGCGCGGCCGCCCGGGGTGCGGGACAGCGCCCACGACAGGGAGAGGTCGTGGCGGGCCCGGGTGACCCCCACATAGAGCAGGCGGCGCTCCTCCTCGACCTGTTCGTCGGTCTTGGCGTAGGTGATCGGCATCATGCCCTCGGCCAGGCCGACGAGGAAGACGGCGTCCCACTCCAGGCCCTTGGCCGCGTGGAGTGAGGCGAGAGTCACACCTTCGACGGTCGGCGCGTGCTGGGCGGCCGCCCGTTCGCCGAGTTCGGTGACGAGGTCGGCGAGGGTGGCCGCCGGTCTGGCCCGTACGAAGTCCTCCGAGAGCCGCACCAGGGCCGCCAGGGACTCCCAGCGGTCACGGACCGCCCCCGAGCCCGCGGGGGGCTCAGCGGTCCAGCCACGGGTGCCGAGCACGGCCCGCACCTGGGAGGGCACGTCGTCGACGTCGGCGAGCTGGGGGTCGGAGTGCCCTCCGGCGCGGGCGGCGCCCCGCAGCAGCAGGGTGGCCTCGCGGACCTCCGGGCGCTCGAAGAACCGCTCGGCGCCGCGCAGCTGATAGGGCACCCCGGCGTCGGCGAGGGCCTGCTCATAGACCTCGGACTGGGCGTTGATGCGGTAGAGGATCGCGATCTCGCTGGCCGGGACCCCGGAGTCGATGAGCTCGCGGACCCGGCGCGCGGTGCCCTCGGCCTCGGCGGGCTCGTCAGCGAACTCGGCGTAGCGGGGCTCGGGGCCCGCCGGGCGCTGGGAGACCAGCTCCAGCCGGTGTTCGGCGGCCCGGCCCCTGGCCTGCGAGAGGAGGCCGTTGGCGAGGTGGACCACCTGGGGGGTGGAGCGGTAGTCCCGGATGAGCTTCACGACGGTCGCGCGCGGGTGGCGGGTGCGGAAGTTCAGCAGGTGGTCGGGGGTGGCCCCGGTGAAGGAGTAGATGGTCTGGCTGGCGTCGCCGACCACGCAGAGGTTGTCGCGGTCGCCCAGCCACAGCTCCAGCAGCCGCTGCTGGAGCGGGCTGACGTCCTGGTACTCGTCGACCACGAAGTGCTGGTACTGGCGGCGCACCGTCTCCGCGATGTCGTGCCGGTCCTGGAGGACGCCGACGGTCAGCAGCAGGACGTCCTCGAAGTCGATCACGCCGCGGTCGCGCTTGAGCTGCTCGTACATCCCGTAGATCAGGCCGATCTCGGCGGGATCGCGGGGGGCTTCCCGGCCGGCCTTGGCAGCGGCAGGGGCGTAGTCCTCGGGGACGGTCTGGGTGACCTTCGACCACTCGATCTCGCCCGTCACGTCGCGCAGTTCGTTGCGGTCGAGCCGGACCCGGCAGCGCGCCGCGGCCTCCGCGACCAGCTGGACCTTCCGCTCGACCAGGCGCGGCACCTCGCCGCCCACGGCCTTGGGCCAGAAATACTGGAGCTGGCGCAGCGCGGCAGAGTGGAACGTGCGTGCCTGGACGCCGCCCGCGCCCAGCTGGCGGAGCCGGCCGCGCATCTCTCCGGCGGCGCGGTTGGTGAAGGTGACGGCAAGCACACTCGCGGGCTGGAGCACCCCGGAGCGGACGCCGTAGGCGATGCGGTGGGTGATCGCGCGCGTCTTGCCCGTGCCCGCTCCGGCCAGCACGCACACCGGACCGCTGAGGGCCGTCGCGACCTCGCGCTGCTCGGGGTCGAGCCCGTCGAGCACGGCGTCGGCAGAGTCCGGGACCTGCGGGAAGAGGGTTGCTGTCACCCCGCCATGCTGCCAGGTCGGCGAGGGCGACCGGGAATGTCGTCCACAGGCACGGCCGACCGGTCGTATTAATGGCCGGGCCCCCATGGAGCGGCGACAGCCCCGTCGCGGCGACCGCCCGGGAATGGTCCTGTACGAGTGCGCGTTCTACTCCTGGCACCACACCCACCACCGAAGGAGCACGAGGCGCATGTCGGGCACCGTGACGATGTACAGCACCACCTGGTGCGGCTACTGCCGTCGGCTGAAGAGCCAGCTGGACCGCGAGGGAATCGCGTACAACGAGATCAACATCGAGCACGACGCCGACTCCGCGGCCTTCGTGGAAAAGGCGAACGACGGCAACCAGACGGTCCCGACCGTCCTGGTGGTCTCCCCCAAGGGCACCGAGCTGGTCATGACGAACCCGAGCCTTGCCCAGGTGAAGGAAGCTCTGGCCGCCTGACCCCGGCACGGCCGCGGGGCACCGGCTCGTGAGAGCGGTGCCCCGGACGGCTCAGCTCGGGCTCTGCGGCAGCGGTTCGCCGTACCAGAGCTCCAGGAGGCGGGCCGCGATGGAGATGCCGGTGGGCGGCAGCACCTCGCCGGAGGCGAAGGCCGCCCGCAGCTCCTCCCGCGAGAACCAGCGGGCCTCGTGGATCTCCTCGCCGTCCACCTGGATGTCCGCGGAGGTGGCCCGCGCCATGAAGCCCAGCATCAGGCTGGACGGGAAGGGCCAGGGCTGGCTGGCGACGTACTCCACGTCACCGACGACCACGCCCGCTTCCTCGGCGACCTCCCGCCGCACGGCCTGCTCGATGGACTCGCCCGGCTCGACGAAGCCCGCGAGCGTCGAGAAGCGGCCCTCCGGCCAGTGCATCTGCCGGCCCAGCAGCGCCCGGTCCTCCTTGTCGGTGACGAGCATGATGACGGCCGGGTCGGTGCGGGGGTAGTGCTCCGCGCCGCAGGCGGGACAGCGGCGGATGTGGCCCGCGGCCGCCACCACCGTGCGCTCGCCGCAGCGCGAGCAGAAGCGGTGCAGGCGCTGCCAGTTCTCCAGGGCCACCGCGTGCACCAGCAGCCCGGCGTCGCGCGGCGACAGCAGCAGCCCCGCCTCGCGCAGCCCGGCCGGACGCGCCGACTGGTCCATGCGCCCGGGCAGCGTGTCCTTCTGGAGCGCGAAGTAGGCGACGCCCTTCTCGTCCTCGCCCAGGAAATAGCGGTGCGTCTCGGTGACCGGCGCCTCGAAGGCCGGGGTCATCACCAGCTCGGTGCGGCCGTCGGGGGTGTCGTCGATCAGCACCTGCCCGCCGGAGACCACGAAGACCCTCGTGGAGGGGTGGCTCCACGCGGCGGCGAGCCATGCCTCGTCGAGGCGGTGGTGCGCGGCGCGGTCGATGCCGCTGTCGCCGCTGAGCGTGATGGGCCGGGCGGCTGACAGATCGGTCCAGGTGGTCACGGCTGCTTCCAACTCCCCCTACGGATGGTGGTGTACGTCAGGAACGCGAGCTACCGGTCGCTGCTTCCGGCCAGGTCGGACCAGAGGTAGGCGCTGGTCTCGACGCCCTTCATGAGGAGGTCCAGCTCGACCTTCTCGTTCGGCGCGTGCCAGCCGTCCGACGGCACGGAGATGCCGAGGAACAGCACCGGCACGCCGAGCACGTCCTGGAGGTCGGCGGCCGGGCCCGAGCCGCCCTCGCGCGTGAAGCGGATCTTCTGCCCGAAGGCGCGGCCCATGGCCCGGACGACCGACTGGAGGTACGGGTGGTCGAGCGGGGTCAGGCAGGGGCGGGTCACACCCCAGAAGTTGATCTCGTGGCGGATACCCTCCGGCAGGCTGTCGGCCACCCACTTGCGCACGGCCTGCTGCACGCCGTCGGTGTCCTGGCCCGCGACGAGCCGGAAGGACAGCTTGAGCTGCGCGGTGGACGGCACGATCGTCTTGCCGCCGGGACCCTGGTAGCCGCCGCCCATGCCGTTGACCTCGGCGGTGGGGCGGGCCCAGATCCGCTCCAGGGTGGTGTAGCCCTTCTCGCCGAGAGCGGCGCGGGAGTGCGCGATGCGCAGCCACTGCTTCTCGTCGAAGGGCAGCTCGGCGAAGAGCTCGCGCTCGCGGTCGGTCAGCTCCACGACGCCGTCGTAGAAACCGGGGATCGCGACCCTGCGGTCCTCGTCGTGCAGGGCGGCGACCAGGCGCGCGGCCTCGGTGGCCGGGTTGGGCACGGCACCGCCGAAGGAGCCCGAGTGGATGTCCTGCCCCGGCCCGTACAGGTCGATCTGGCAGTCCGTGAGGCCGCGCATACCCGTGCAGACGGTCGGGGTGTCCTCGGACCACATGCCGGTGTCGGAGACGATCACGGTGTCGCACGCGAGGCGGTCGGCGCGGGCGCGGACGAGGGCCGGGAAGTGCGGCGAACCGGACTCCTCCTCACCCTCGATGATCAGCTTGAGGTTGACCGCGGGAGCGGTGCGGCCGGTCGCGGCGAGGTGGGCCCGCAGGCCCAGCGTGTGGAAGAAGACCTGGCCCTTGTCGTCCGCGGCACCGCGGGCGTGGAGCCGGCCGTCCTTGAGGACGGGCTCGAAGGGCTCGGTGTCCCAGCCGTCCTCGCGGGCGGCGGGCTGCACGTCGTGGTGGCCGTAGACCAGGACCGTCGGGGCGCCGGCATCGCCGGAGGGCCACTCGGCGAACACGGCCGGGGCGCCGTCGGTCTCCCAGACCTCGACGGTCGGGAAGCCGGTCGCGGTGAGCTTCCCGGCCAGCCAGTCGGCACTGCGGCGCACATCGGAGGCGCGGCCGGGATCCGCCGACACGGAGGGGATGCGGAGCCACTCGACCAGGTCGTCGAGGAAGGCGTCGCGGTGCTCTTCGATATACGCGCGGACAGCGCTGTCCGGGGTGTCGCTCATGACATCGAGCCTATCCGGCCACGCGGCGTGACCATGACCGGGCTTGCTCATGCGCCCTCCCCGAGCAGGACCTCTTCGAGCCCGGCGCGGTCCGGCAGGCCCTCGGGGCGGACGGTCTCGCCGTCGCGCACGTACACGAAGGCGGCCGTGACGGCGGACAGCGGCAGACCGTGCTGTTCCGCCCAGGCGACGCGGTAGATCGCGAGCTGGAGGGGGTCCGCGTCGTGGGTGCGGCTCGTCTTCCAGTCGACGATCTCGTACGTGTCGCCGTGGGGGCCGTGCTCGCGGTAGACGGCGTCAATGCGGCCGCGGATCACTCGGCCCGAGAGGGTGAGCTGGACCGGCGCCTCCACGCGGTACGGCGTGCGGTGGGCGTACGGGGTGCGCTCGAAGGCGGCCTTGAGCGCGGCGAGGTCCCGTTCGTCGGCGATCTCCGGGGCGTCCGTGCCGTCCTCGGCGGCGCCCGGCAGCTCGTCGGGGCCCAGCATCGGGAGGGGCAGCGCCTCGAACCGGGACTCGATCCAGGCGTGGAAGCGGGTGCCCCTGCGGGCGGCGGGCTGCGGGGGGCGCGGCATGGGCCGGGCCAGCTCGTGCGCGAACCCGTCCGGGTCGGCGGCGAGCCGCACCAGCTGCGAGGCGCTCAGGGCCCCGGGCAGGACCACCTCGCGCACGCTCGCGCGTGCCCGGCGCAGCTCCCCGGCCAGCGCCTCCAGATCCCGGTCCCACGACCCGACGAGCCGGGCCTCCTCGGGCACGAGCGAGTGGCCCGCGGGCGGCTCGTCGAAGTGGTGGTCCGGGTGGCCGGGTTCGGGGTCGCGGTCCAGGTGGTCCGGGGTGCGGTGACCGGCGGCGTCGGCCGACCGCGCGGGGTCGCCCTCCGCCCGTACGGGCTCGGACTCGCGGGCCACGGCGCCGTCGTCCGGCCGCACGCGCGCGTGCCCGGCGCGTACGGGTTCGCCCGCGCCGTCCTCGTCCGGTGCCTGCCGGGGGGCGGGCAGGGGCGGCTGCGGGCGCGTCGTCGGCAGTGCGTCCCAGTCCGTGAGGTCCTCGTCGGCCGGCGGTGGGCCCTCGTCGTAGGCGTCCGGGTGGTCCTCGTCCTCCGGCGGTGGCCAGTCCGGGTCGTGGGCCGGCTCCGGGTCGGGGCCGGTGGGGCGCGGGGGCTCGTCCTGCCGGGCCGCCATGCGGTCGAGGTGGGCGAGGACCGCGTCGGCCGCGGCGCGGCGGCGGGTCAGCGAGGCCGGGTCGAGGGGCAGCGGCCAGGAGTGGTCCGTCTCCGGCTCGGCCAGGGCGGGGTTCTCCGCGCCCTCCTCGGGTGCGTCGGCCCAGACCTCGATCTCGCCGTTGCCCGCCTCGCAATGCGCGCGCAGGGCCTGGAGGAAGTCGGACGGGCCGCGCGGCTGCTTCTGGCTGGGGCCCCACCAGTGGCCGGAGCCGAGGAGCAGGGACCGGGGGCGGGTGAAGGTGACGTAGCCGAGGCGGAGTTCCTCGGTCCGCTGGTGTTCCTTCATGGCGGCCTTGAACGCGGCCAGGCCCTTGCCGTCCCAGGCCCCGACGTCGGGCAGCGTGTCCGCGTCGCCGCGCAGGGCGTGCGGCAGCACCTTGGCCTGGGCGGTCCAGGACTCGCGGGACTGCTCGCTGGGGAAGGTCCTGGTGACGAGCCCGGGGACGGCGACCACGTCCCACTCCAGGCCCTTGGACTTGTGCGCGGTGAGGACCTTGACGGTGTTCTCCCCGCCGGGCAGGGAGCTGTCGAGGCCCTTCTCGTACTGCGCGGCGGTGCGCAGGAAGCCGAGGAAGGCGAGCAGGCCGGCCTCGCCGTCGACGGCGGCGAAGCCCGCCGCGATGTCCAGGAAGTGCGAGAGCGTCTCGCGCCTGCGGGCGGCCAGCGCGTGCGGGGAGGCGGACAGCTCGACCTCAAGGCCGGTGGCGGCGAGCACCCGGTGGAGGACGTCCATGAGCGGGTCGGCCAGCGAGCGCCGCAGGTCGCGGAGTTCGGCGGCGAGGCGGGCGAAGCGGACGCGGGCCTCGGACGAGAAGGGCAGGCCGGCGTCCTGGCCCGCTCCGGGCTCCGCCCGGGAGGGGCCACCGGCCGTCAGGAAGCTGTCGAGGGCGTCGGCGAGGGAGACGACCTCGGCCGGGTCGACGCCCTCGACGGCCTCGGCGAGCCTGCGCTCGGGGTCCGTCCCGGCGCCGCCGTGGGGCACGAGCGTCCGGGCGAGGCGGCCGAGCAGCGCGAGGTCGCGCGGGCCGATGCGCCAGCGCGGGCCGATCAGCAGCCGCACGAGCGCGGCGTTGGCGGTGGGGTCCTGGAGGACCTCGCAGACGGCGACGAGGTCGGCGATCTCGGGCAGGTGCAGCAGCCCGGACAGGCCGACGACCTCCACGGGGACGTCCCGCTCGACGAGCGCGCCCTGGATCTGCGCGAAGTCGACGGCGGTGCGGCACAGGACGGCGATGTCGCCGGGCCGGGTGCCCGTGCGCACCAGGTGGGCGAGGGAATCGGCGAGCCACTGGAGCTCCTCGGCGTGGGTGGGCAGCAGGGCGCAGCGCACCACGCCGTCCCGCTCGGCGCCGGGGGCGGGCCGCAGGGCCTCCACGCCCGCGTGGCGCGCGCGCAGCGGGGCGGCCAGGCCGTTGGCGAGGTCGAGGAGGCGGCCGCCGCTGCGGCGGTTCTCGCTGAGCGCGAACCGCCGGGCGGGGCTGCCGTCGGCGTACGGGAAGTGGAGCGGGAAGTCGTCCAGGTTGGCCACGGAGGCGCCGCGCCAGCCGTAGATGGCCTGGCAGGGGTCGCCCACGGCGGTGACGGCGTGGCCGGTGCCGCCGCCGAAGAGGCCGGAGAGGAGCAGCCGCTGGGCGACGGAGGTGTCCTGGTACTCGTCGAGGAGGACGACGGCGAACTGCTCGCGCAGGATCTGCCCGACCTCCGGCCTGCTGCGGGCCAGCTCGGCGGAGAGGGCGATCTGGTCGCCGAAGTCGAGGAGGTCGCGCTTGCGCTTCTCCTCGCGGTACGCCTCGACCAGGTGGAGGAGTTCGAGCCGGGCGCGGGCGGTGTCGGGCACGCGCCGCAGGTCGGCGTTGGAGAGCTTGGCCCCTTCGAGGGCGGTCAGCAGCCCGGTGTCGTGCTCCCGGAGCGCCGCGGGTGCGACGAGGTGCTCGGCGAGCTCGCCGTCGAGGGCGAGGAGGTCGGGGACGAGGTCGCCGAAGGAGCGGGTGAGCGCGGGATACGGGCCCGGGGAGGTGCGCAGGACGCGGGCGGCGAGCTGGAAGCGGGTGGCGTCGGCGAGCAGCCGGGCGCTGGGCTCCAGGCCGATGCGCAGGCCGTGCTCCTTCAGGAGGCGGCCGGCGAACGCGTGGTAGGTGGAGATCTGCGGCTCGCCGGGGGCCTGGTCGGCGTCGCCGGGCGTGGGGTCGGGGTCGGTGACCCCGGCCTCGACGAGGGCCTTGCGCACGCGCTCGGACAGCTCGCCCGCGGCCTTGTTGGTGAACGTCAGGCCGAGGACCTGCTCGGGGGCGACCTGCCCGGTGCCGACGAGCCAGACGACGCGGGCGGCCATGACGGTGGTCTTGCCGGACCCGGCGCCGGCCACGATGACCTGCGGGGCGGGCGGCGCGGTGATGCAGGCCGTCTGCTCCGGGGTGAACGGGATGCCCAGCAGCTCCTTGAGCTGCTCGGGGTCGGTCAGGCGCGGGGTCACCAGAAAACGCTAACCGGCGCCACTGACAATCCGGCACTGCCGCAGGTCGGGGCCGGTCCGGAGCACCTGCCCCCGCTCACTCCACCACCTGCCGGCCCTCCGGCTGCGCCGTGCAGGAGGCCCGGAACGAGCAGTGCGTGCAGTGCGCGCCGGGCCGTGGGGCGAAACGCTCCTCCAGGACCCGGCCCGCCGCCTCGGCGAGGAGGTCGCCGATCCACGCGGCGCCGTCCAGCGGTTCCTGCGCCTGCACCTTGGGGACGGTGTCCCCGCCGTTCTTCTTGATCGCGCCCTGCCGCAGCTGGACGAGTTCGGCGCCGCCCGCGGCGGGCCGTTCGCCGTCGAAGAGGTCGTCGACGGCGCCCTGTTCGACCGCGAGCTGGTAGACGGCGAGCTGCGGGTGGCGGGCGACGTCGTCCGCGGACACCGCGCCCTTGCCGGTCTTGAAGTCGACGACGTAGGCGCGGCCGTGGGTGTCGGTCTCCACGCGGTCCATGGAGCCGCGGATGCGCACCAGGTGGTCGGCGGCCTTGAGGGTGACCTCGAAGGGGTGTTCCGTGGCGACGGGCGCCCGCCCGCCGCGCTCCATCACGTGCCAGCGCAGGAAGCGTTCCAGGGCCGCGCGGGCGTTCTCCTTCTCCTGGACCGACTTCCAGGGCGCGTCGAAGGCCAGCGCGTCCCACACGGAGTCGAGGCGCTCCATGAGGACGGCGAGATCGGCCGGGGTGCGGCCGGAGGCGACCTCGTCGGCGAGCACGTGCACGACGTTGCCGAAGCCCTGGGCGGCGGTGGAGGGGGCGTCCGCCTTCACCTCGCGGCCGAGGAACCACTGGAGCGAGCAGGTCCCCGCCGTGCCCGCCAGCTGGCCGACGGCCGAGCCGGACAGGGCGAGGGGTCGCGTGCGGTCGCGCAGCGGCACCTCGCTGTGCGTCGGCTCGTACAGCCCCCACCAGCGGTACGGGTGGGCGGCCGGCACGAGCGGCTGGCCCTCGTCGTCGCGCAGCGCGGCGAGCCGGGCGAGGCGTTCCGCTGCGGCCGCCCGC
Organism: Streptomyces blastmyceticus; assembly: GCF_039521185.1. Taxonomy (NCBI): domain Bacteria; kingdom Bacillati; phylum Actinomycetota; class Actinomycetes; order Kitasatosporales; family Streptomycetaceae; genus Streptomyces; species Streptomyces blastmyceticus. The sequence continues at coordinate 44,853 of NZ_BAAABW010000036.1, forward strand.
AGCGCGTCCGACGCCTGCGGGTCCACCGTGGTGGCGCGCAGCTCGGCGACCAGCGCGGCGACGGCCAGGGGGCGGCGCGGGCGCTGGGTGACGTCCACGGGCTCGGTGCCCAGCTCGGCCAGGAAGCGGGAGGGCTGGTCGCCGTCCTCGGCGGCCGCCTTGACGGCGGTGACGACCAGGCGCTCGCGCGCACGCGTGGCCGCCACGTAGAACAGGCGGCGCTCCTCCGCCAGCAGCGCGCCGGGGCTGAGCGGTTCGGCGAGGCCGTCGCGCCCGATGCGGTCGGCCTCCAGGAGCGAGCCGCGGCGCCGCAGGTCGGGCCAGAGGCCCTCCTGGACGCCCGCGACGACCACGAGCCGCCACTCCAGGCCCTTGGAGCGGTGCGCGGTCATCAGGCGTACGGCGTCGGGGCGTACGGCCTTGCGGGTGAGCGTGTCCGCCGCTATGTCCTGGGCCTCCAGCTCGTCCAGGAAGTTCAGGGCGCCCCGGCCGCCGGTGCGTTCCTCGGCGCGTGCGGCGGTCTCGAAGAGGGCGCAGACGGCGTCCAGGTCGCGGTCGGCGTTGCGGCCCGCGGCGCCGCCGCGGCGGGCGGCGCGCTCCAGCCGCTGCGGCCAGGGGGTGCCGTTCCACAGCTCCCACAGGGCCGTCTCGGCCGTGCCCCCGGTCGCGAGGAGTTCGCGGGCCGTGCGGAGGAGCGCGCCCAGGCGCTGTGCGCCCCTGGCGTACGCCGTGTCGTGGGTGGCGAGGCGCTCGGGCTGCGCGAGGGCGCCTGCGATCAGGTCGTCCGAAGGGCGCGGCACGGGGCGGCCCGCGGCCCGCTCCTCGTCCCTGAGGGCCCGGCCCAGCCGGCGGAGGTCCGCCGCGTCCATGCCGCCCAGGGGGGACGTGAGGAGGGCGAGGGCGGTCTCGGCGTCGAGCCAGGGCCGCGGGTCGTCGGCCGGCGGTTCCGCGGCCGTCTCCCCCGGAGGGGTCCCGTGGGGTCCGGCCGCCGGTTCGGCCACTGCACGCAGCGCCGTCAGCAGGGGGGCCACCGCCGGTTCGTGGCGCAGCGGGACGTCGTCGCCGTCGACCTCCACGGGGACGCCCGCCGAGGTCAGGGCGCGCCGCAGGCCCGGCATGGAGCGGGAACCCGCGCGCACGAGGACGGACATGTCGTGCCAGGGGACGCCGTCCTCCAGGTGCGCGCGGCGCAGGATGTCGGCGATGTTGTCGGTCTCGGCGCCCGCGGTCGGGTAGGTGTACGCCTCCACCCGGCCGCCCTCGCGCACGGCGCCGAGCTCCCGGTGTGCGCGCACGGCCTGTGCCGGGAGGCGGGTGAGGGGCATCCGGCGGGTGAGCAGCCGGGTGGCGGCGAGGAGGTCCGCGGCGGAGCGGCGCGAGGTGGTGAGGACCTCGACGGGTGCCGGTGTGCCGTCCCGGCGCGGGAAGGCGTCCGGGAAGTCGAGGATGCCGTTGATGTCGGCGCCCCGGAAGGCGTAGATCGACTGGTCGGGGTCGCCGAAGGCGACCAGCGTCCGGCCGTCGCCCGCGAGGGCGCGCAGCAGCCGCACCTGGGCCGCGTCGGTGTCCTGGTACTCGTCCACGAAGACGGCGTCGTAGGCCTGCGCGAGGCCGGCGCCGATCTCGGACCGCCCGGTGAGGAGCACGGCGCGGTGGACGAGCTCGGCGTAGTCGAGCACGCCGCGCATGTCGAGCAGGTCGAGGTATTCGGCGAGGAAGGAGGCTGCGGCGCCCCAGTCGGGGCGGCCGGTGCGGGCCGCGAAGGCGCCGAGCGCGTCCGGGCCGAGCCCCAGTTCGCGGCTGCGGGCGAGCACCGCGCGCACCTCGTCGGCGAAGCCCCGCGTGGTCAGGCAGGCGCGCAGCTCGTCGGGCCAGCGCACCGCACCGCGCCCCTCGCGCTCCAGGTCGGCCTGTCCGGCGAGCAGCTCGCGCACGACGGCGTCCTGCTCGGGGCCGGACAGCAGCCGCAGCGGGTCGACGAACAGGTCGGCGTCCTGGTGGGCGCGGACCAGGGCGTAGCAGTACGAGTGGAAGGTCGTGGCCTGCGGTCCCCGGGCGCCGCCGAGCCGGGCGGCCATCCGGTCGCGGAGCTCGACGGCCGCCTTGCGGCTGAAGGTGAGGACGAGGATGCGCTCCGGGTCGGTGCCCCGCCGCACCCGGTCCGCGACGGCCTCGACGAGGGTCGTCGTCTTGCCCGTGCCGGGGCCCGCGAGGACCAGCAGCGGCCCTTCCCTGTGGTCAACCACGGCGCGCTGCCGTGCGTCCAGCTCAGGAGGGGCCGTGGGGCCCGGCCGGGTCCGCAGGAGGCGGTACGCGCCCTGGGAGGGCTGCCGTGCCTGCCGCGGCGGGCGGACGGCACCGGGCGCGCCGGTCGTACCGGCCGTGCCGGGGGAAGGGGAGGAGCTCACGTGGGTTGCCGGTCCTGGTGGGGGTGCGGGGTGCCGTGCGGCGGGGTGCGCCGTACGGCCGGGAGGGGGTCCCGGGCGTGACGGCGGTTCTCGACGCTACGCCAGACGGCACGCGGGGCGCAGGGCGTACCGCGGGCCGGCGCACGGTCGTGCGGCTCTCACCCGTTCGGGTCGGCCCTTGGGCGCACTGGCCGCGGTGTGGTTCGGGGGTCCCCGGACGGCCGATGCTGTCAGGTGTGAGGAGTCACACCGGCCGGGCCGCCGTCCTCGGCGGTGCCGTCCCAGCGCGCCAGCGCCATGGTGAGCCGCGGCACGTGCCCCTGGGCCGAGCGGCCGGCCTCGCGCAGCGGTGTGCCCTCCTCGCGGTAGTGGGCGAGCGCGCGCAGTTCGTGGCCGGGCAGCAGGGCGCCGTCCGAGCGGACCACCCGCCACCAGGGCACCGCGCCGCCGTAGAGCGCCATGACGCGCCCCACCTGGCGGGGTCCGCCCTCGCCCAGCCACTCGGCGACGTCGCCGTAGGTCATCACCCGGCCGGGCGGAATCCGCTCCGCCACCGCCAGCACCCGTTCCGCGTATTCGGGGAGCTCGGCAGCCTCTCCCCGGCCCGTGCGTACGTCCTCGCTCACCCGGCCCATCCTGCCGCACCCCGTCCGCGCCCGGCCGGGCGGCCGCCCTCCTGCGGCACCTCCTGCCCGTACGGCAAGATCACCCAGAGTGCGTATCCGTACTACAGGGCGTACGATCCGGAGTCCGCGCCCCCGAACCACACCCTGATGCCCCCTCGCCCGGCGGGGCCATGCCACCATCTTCCGGGCGGTGACTGGTGATACGAGACCAAGACGAGCAGACGGAGCGACAGCAGGGCGCGGAGCCTCAGGGAGGCGACCGCGCCCCCGAAGCGCTGTCCGGCTCCGGCGACCCGGCGGCCGGGGACCCGGAAGGGCCCCATGCCGAGCGGGCGGCACCGGCGTCCCCCGAGGGGGCGCGCGGCGGGTACGGCTGCGAGGACGGCGAGGCGCACATCGACCAGGTGTCGGGTGACGAGCCGCTGCTGCCCGCCCGCGTCCACCGCCCGGCGGACCTGGTGCGGCTCTTCCTGGGCATCGTCGGCATCGCCCTCGTCCTCGCCCTCGCGGCCTTCGCCCACGGCACCACCCAGGGCCTGGAGAAGGACATCGGCGACAGCACCGGCCGCGCGCCGCAGCTGCTGGCGAGCTTCGCGGGGCTCGCCGCCAACATCGCCATCTTCATCGTCCCGGTGGCGTTCGCCATCGAGCGGCTCATCAAGCGCGACGGGCTGCGCATCGCCGACGGCGTCCTGGCCGCCGTACTGGCGCACGGTGTGTCCCTCGCCACCGACCTCTGGGTGGCCGACACCGCGCCCGCCTCGATCCGTGACGCGCTGACCCAGCAGGCGCCCACCGGCGGCCTCACCGACCCGGTGCACGGCTATCTCGCCCCCGTGATCGCCTATATGACGGCCGTCGGGATGTCGCGACGGCCGCGCTGGCGGGTCGTGATGTGGGCCGTGCTGCTGCTGGACGCCTTCGCCGTGCTGGTGAACGGCTACACCACACCGTTCTCGATCGTCACCACCGTGCTGATCGGCTGGACCGTCGCCTACGGCACGCTCTACGCCGTCGGCTCGCCGAACGTCCGGCCCACCGGCCGCCACCTCCTCGCCGGGCTGCGCCGCGTCGGCTTCAAGCCGGTCACCGCGCTGCGCGCGGAGGACAGCGCCGACGCCGTGGGCACCGAGCCGTCGCACCCCCACGACCGGGGCCGCCGCTACATCGTCACCCTGGAGGACGGCCCGCCGCTCGACGTCACGGTCGTCGACCGCGAACAGCAGGCGCAGGGCTTCTTCTACCGCCTCTGGCAGCGGCTGGCGCTGCGCGGCATCACCCAGCCCCGCAGCCTCCAGTCCCTCCGGCAGGCACTCGAACAGGAGGCGCTGCTCGCCTACGCGGCCATCGCCGCGGGCGCCAACGCCCCCAAGCTGATCGCCACCTCCGAGCTCGGCCCGGACGCCGTGATGCTCGTCTACGAGCACATCGGCGGCCGCACCCTCGGCGCGGTCCCCACCGAGGAGATCACCGACGAGCTGATGGCCGGCGCCTGGCGCCAGGTGCAGGCCCTGCAGTCGCGGCGGATCGCCCACCGCAGGCTCGACGGCGACGCCCTCCTGGTGGATCGTTCCGGCAATGTCGTCCTGACCGACCTGCGCGGCGGGGAGATCGCCGCGGGCGACCTGGTGCTGCGCATGGACGTCGCGCAGCTGCTGGTGACCCTCGGCCTGCGGGTCGGCGCGGAGCGGGCGGTGGCCACGGGCGTGGACGTGCTCGGCCCGGACGCCGTCGCCGACAGCCTGCCGCTGCTCCAGCCGCTGGCGCTCACCCGCATCAGCCGCGCGACCCTGCGGCAGCTCGCCCGGGAGCGCTCGCAGCGGGAGCGGGAGACCGTCCTGGAGGCCGCGCGCGCGGCCAAGGAGGCCAAGGAGGCCCGGGCCGCCGAGGCAGGCTCTGAGGAGATGCCGGCGGAGGACCGCAAGGCGCTCAAGGCCGAGCGGCAGGCCCAGAAGAAGGCCATGGAAGAGGCCCTGGAGGCGGGGCGCGAGGAGGACCTGCTCGCGCAGATCCGCCGCCAGGTGCTGCTGATCCGGCCGCAGGCCCCGATAGAGCCCGTGCGCCTGGAGCGCATCAAGCTGCGCACGCTGCTCAGCTTCGTGGCCGGCGCCTTCGCCGCGTACTTCCTCCTCTCGCAGTTCACCCACGTCCAGTTCGGCGACCTCGTCGACAAGGCGAACTGGGCCTGGGTCGCGGTCGCCGTGGCCTTCCAGGTGCTGACGTACGTCGCCGCCACGATGAGCCTGCTGGGCTTCGTGCCGGAGAAGGTGGCGTTCGGACGCGCGGTCCTGGCGCAGGTCGCGGGCTCGTTCGTGAAGGTCGTCGCCCCGGCGGCGGTGGGCGGCGTGGCGCTCAACACGCGCTTCCTCCAGCGCGCGGGCATCCGCCCCGGCCTGGCCGTGGCGAGCGTCGGCGCCTCCCAGCTCTTCGGTCTGGCCTGTCACATCCTGCTGCTGCTGTCCTTCGGCTATGTGACCGGTACGGAGCGCAGCTCGTCGCTCGGCCCCTCGCGGACGATCATCGGCGGGCTGCTGACGGCGGCCGTGCTCGTGCTCGTCGTGGCGGCCGTGCCGGTGCTGCGGAAGTTCGTCTCCACGCGGGTGCGGTCCCTGTTCGCGGGCGTCGTGCCGCGCATGCTGGACGTGCTCCAGCGGCCGCAGAAGCTCTTCGCGGGCATCGGCGGCATGCTGCTGCTGACGGCGGCGAACGTGATGTGCCTCGACGCCTCGATCCGCGCGTTCGGCGGCGATCTGAGCTACGCGAGCATCGCGGTGGTCTTCCTGACGGCCAACGCGCTGGGGTCGGCCGCGCCGACGCCGGGCGGTGTCGGAGCGGTCGAGATCGCGCTGACCGGTGTGCTGACGATCGCGGGGCTGCCGGCGGAACAGGCCACTCCGGCGGTGCTTCTGTTCCGTTTGATGACACTGTGGCTGCCGGTGCTGCCGGGGTGGATCTCGTTCAGCTACCTGACCCGCAAGGGAGCGATCTAGCGCCCAACGGCGCCGCATCTGCAAGGCGGACCCGCCCATCGGCCTTGCACATGCGAGCCGCCTGCTCATACCGTGCGCTCATGCAGACCTACACCATCGGCCAGGCCGCCAGGCTGCTCGGTGTCAGTCCCGACACCGTGCGGCGGTGGGCGGACGCCGGGCGGATACCCACGTCGCGGGACGAGACGGGGAAGCGGCTCATCGGCGGGTCCGATCTGGCGGCCTACTCGGTGGCGCTCGCGGCGGAGGCGAACGAGGGCGAGGAGACGGCGTACACCACCGCCCGCAACGCCTTCCCCGGCATCATCACCGCCGTCAAGCTCGGCGACGTCGCCGCCCAGGTGGAGATCCAGGCCGGCCCGCACCGCCTCGTCTCCCTGCTGACCAGGGAGGCCGTGGAGGAGCTCGGCCTCGCCGTCGGCATGGAGGCCGTGGCCCGGGTGAAGGCCACCAACGTGCACATCGACCGCGCTTGACCCGGCACCTGGAGAACCCGATGCACCGCACGCCCGTACGCGCCGCCCTCGCCGCCGCGCTCCTCGTCCCGCTCGTGGCCGCCTGCGGCGGCGGTGCGGACAAGAAGGACACCACGTCCTCCACGACGCTCACCGTGCTCGCCGCCGCGTCCCTGACGGACGTCTTCAAGCAGGCCGGGGCGGCGTACGAGAAGGCGCACCCGGGCACCACGGTGAAGTTCTCCTTCGCCGGTTCGCAGGAGCTCGCCTCGCAGGTGCGCCAGGGCGTGCCCGCCGACGCGCTGGTGACCGCCGACACCACGACCATGGACGGCCTGAAGTCCGACACGGACAAGCCGGCGGTCATCGCCAAGAACCGGCTCACCATCGCGACCGCCCAGGGCAATCCGAAGGGCGTCAAGGGCCTTTCCGACCTCTCCAGGAGCGACCTGAAGGTCGTGCTGGCCGCGCCCGAGGTGCCGGTGGGCCGCTACAGCAAGAAGGTGCTCGACCAGCAGCACGTCTCGCTCAAGCCGGTGTCCCAGGAGCCGAACGTCCGGGCCGTCCTCAGCAAGGTCTCGCTCGGTGAGGCGGACGCGGGGATCGTCTATCTCACGGACGCGGCGGCGGCCAAGGGCAAGGTCACCACGGTCACCGTCCCGGACGCGCAGAACGCCGTCGCCTCCTACCCGGCCGCGACCCTCAAGAGCTCGAAGCACACCAAGGACGCCGCGGACTTCGTGAAGTGGCTCGGCTCGGACGAGGCGCAGAAGCTGCTGCGCGCGGCGGGCTTCCAGCAGCCGTGACCGGTGGTACGCGCCCAGGGCGCACGCCCTGGGCGCTCGGGCTGCCCGCCGCGCTGGCGGTGGGCTTCCTCCTCCTGCCCCTGGCCGGGATCCTGGCCCGTACGCCCTGGGCCACCCTCCCCTCCCGCCTCGGCTCGCACGAGGTCACCGAGGCGCTCGGGCTGTCCCTCCTGGTCTCCGGCTGGGCCCTGCTGCTGTCCCTGCTCCTCGGCGTCCCGCTCGCGTGGCTGCTCGCCCGCGTGGACTTCCCCGGCAAGGCGCTCGTGCGCTGTCTGGTGATGCTGCCGATGGTGCTGCCCCCGACAGTCGCGGGCGTGGCCCTGCTCCAGGGCTACGGCCGCAGGGGCGTGCTGGGCCCCTGGCTGGAGTCCTGGTTCGGCGTCACGCTGCCGTTCTCGACGGCGGGCGCGGTGATGGCCTCCACCTTCGTGGCGATGCCGTTCCTGGTGATCAGTCTGGAGGGCGCGCTGGCGGGCCTGCACCCCCGCTACGAGGAGACGGCGACATCCCTGGGGGCGACCCCGCTGCGGGTCTTCCGCACCGTCACCCTCCCCATGGTCCTGCCGGGCCTGGTCGCGGGCGCGGCCCTGAGCTGGGCGAGGGCGCTGGGCGAGTTCGGCGCGACGATCACCTTCGCGGGCAACCTCCCGGGCACCACGCAGACCCTCCCCCTCCAGGTCTATCTGCTCCTCCAGGACGACCCGGAGGGCGCGACGGCGGTATCGCTGCTCCTGCTGGCGATCGCGACAGCGGTTCTGCTGTCGCTGAGAGGCCGCTGGCTGACGACGAAGAAGCAGACAGTTCCGCAGCAGCCGTCAGGCCTCCCCGGGCGGCCGGAACGGCCGACAGGGTCCGTGGATCAGAGCGCCCCGGAGGGACTGGACCGCCCCGGCCCCGTACCGCTCCCCCTGCGCACCACGGTCACCGGCGCGACAACAGCGGACATCGACGCGCAGCCGGGCACCACCATCGCCGTCGTGGGCCCCAACGGCGCAGGAAAGACAACGCTCCTGAGAGCCCTCCTGGGGCTCACGGACAGAGCCGCGGCGCGCCCTCTGACCATTGGCGACACGGACGCGTCCAAACTTCCCCCGCACCGGAGGCGCATCGCGTGGGTCCCCCAGGACGGCGCCCTCTTCCCGCACCTCACCACCCTGGCCAACACCGCCTACGGCCTGCGCGCCCAGGGCGTCCCCAGGAAGGACGCGCACCGCGAGGCCCGCCACTGGCTGGCCCGGCTGGAGGTGGGCGACCTCGCCCACCGCCGCCCCGGCGAACTCAGCGGCGGCCAGGCCCAGCGCGTGGCCCTGGCCAGGGCCCTGGCCGCGCGCCCCCGTCTCCTGCTGCTGGACGAGCCGCTGGCCGCGCTGGACCAGTCGACGCGCGCCCGGGTCCGCCACACGCTGCGCACCCACCTCGCGGACTTCCCGGGCGTCTGCCTGATCGTCACCCACGACCCCGTGGAGGCCGTGTCGCTGGCCGACCGGATCCTCGTCCTGGAGGACGGCCGCACGGTTCAGTACGCGTCACCGGCGGAGCTGACCCGGCACCCCCGTTCCCCCTGGGTGGCGCGGATGCTGGGGCGCAACGCCTGGCAGGGCACGTCCACGGCGGAGGGCACCCTGCTGCTCGACGGCGGGGCGAGCCTGGTCGCGGCGGACCCGCTGCCCGGGAAGGCCGCGAACGGGCTCGCCGTCGTCGGTCCGGAGGCGGTGTCCCTGCACGTGGAGCGGCCGGCCGGGAGCCCCCGGAACGTCTGGCGGGGAACGGTCCGCGAGATCACGGCTCAAGGCGGGCGGCTGCGCGTCCTGGTGGCGGGCGAGCCGGACGTGGTCGCGGAGATCACGCCGTCGTCGGCGGCGGACCTGGCGCTGAAGGAGGGCATGCCGGTGTGGGTGAGCGTCAAGGCCACCGAGGTCACGTTCGTGGCCCTGTGAGCCCCGTACGGCGGCTCCGGCACAGCCTCCGGGCCGGCGCGCACGGCCCGCACACAGTGGCGCACTACTAACCCGTACGCCCGCACCGCGCGCGCCCCTCACCGCCCGCCCGGACGATGGCAGTCCAACGCCTGCCGTCGACCCCCGGGAGTGCCGCCGTGTCCAGATCCGCAAGGGCCGGGGGGCTGCTCACCGCCGTGTTGCTGACGATGGCGGCGGTCACGACGGCCGCCGGTTGCGGCGGCGGGGACGACAAGCCGGTGGCGGACGTCTCGGACCGCCAGAAGCTCGCCTGGAAGGCGTGTCCGGCGCCGAGCGGCAGCCAGGGCGGGACGGCGAACAAGGCGCCCGGCAACGACTGGGAGTGCGCGACCCTGCGGGCGCCGCTCGACTACGCCGCCCCCAAGGGCGAGACGATCGACATCGCGATGATCCGCGCGAAGGCCACGGACCCGGCGCACCGCATCGGCTCGCTGGTCTTCAACTTCGGCGGCCCCGGCGGCTCCGGGGTCACCACGCTCCCGGCGTTCGCCGACGACTACAAGAAGCTGCGCACGCGCTACGACCTGGTGAGCTTCGACCCGCGCGGAGTGGGCCGCAGCAGCGGGGTCACCTGTCTGGGCGACAAGGAACTGGACGCCTATTACGCGGCCGACGCCACCCCGGACACCAAGGAGAAACAAAGGGCCCTGGTCGACCGGGTGGCGCAGTACGCCACCGCGTGCGCGAAGCACTCGGGGAAAATCCTGCCGTACGTGGGCACGACGAACGCCGCCCGCGACATGGATCTGATGCGCCAGGTGCTGGGCGAGGAGAAGCTGCACTACTTCGGGGTGTCCTACGGCACCGAACTGGGCGGCGTCTACGCCCACTTGTTCCCGGACAGGGTGGGCCGCGCCCTCTTCGACGGGGTCGTGGACCCGACGAGCGACCCCGTGCAGGGCGCCCTCGGCCAGGCGAAGGGCTTCCAACTGGCCCTGGGCAACTACATGGAGGCCTGCGTGAAGACCTCCGACAACTGCCCCACCGAGCAGCAGATCGGCGATCTGCTGCGGCGGCTGGAGAAGAAGCCGATCCCCGGCTCGGGCGGCCGCCTGCTGACGCGGTCCCTCGCCACCGGCGGGATCGCCCAGTCGCTCTACTCCAAGGACTTCTGGGACTACCTCACCGAGGGTCTGGAGGACGCAGGGAACGGCGACGGCAGGCTGCTGCTCTCCCTGTCCGACTCCATGAACGGGCGGGGCCAGGACGGGCGTTACAGCTCGCTCCAGTCCTCCCTCAACGCCATCACGTGCGCCGACTCCGCGCAGCGCTACACCACGGCCGAGGTCGAGGGGAAGGTGCCGGAGTTCCGCAAGGCGTCGGCCGTCTTCGGCGACTTCATGGCCTGGAGCCTCACCCAGTGCACGGGCTGGCCCGTCAAGGGCGAGTGGCAGACGCCCGACGTGAGCGCCAAGGGGGCGGCGCCCATCCTCGTCGTCGGCAACACCGGTGACCCCGCGACCCCTTACGAGGGAGCGCAGCGGATGGCGCAGCAGCTCGGCACGGGCGTCGGCGTGGAGCTGACCTTCCGCGGCCAGGGGCACGGCGCCTACGACAGCGGCAACGCGTGCGTCAAGGGGGCTGTGGACGCCTACCTGTTGGAGGGTACGGTCCCTCAAGCCGGTAAGATCTGCTCATAGCACACATAGCACATATCACCGGTGGCCCGAACGGCATGGATCGAATGTCAGTGGCCCGCACTACGATCGCCCGCACAGCAGTTCCGTGACGGACGGTCGGGGGACAAGGTGTCGTACAGCACGCTTCGCGACGGCGGCCGGACCGGCCGCAGGAGCCGGGTCCTGACCGGCGTCCTGGCCATCGCCGCGCTGGTGGCCGCCCTCGTGGCGCTCTGGCAGACCCAGTCCACCCCGCTCGCCCGGCGCTCGTACTGCTGGGGCGCCTGGCCCGAGGACGGCGGCCTCTTCCACCGCGGCGCCCACGACCGCACCGCGCGGGAGAGCGCCCCCGCGCCCGGCCGCCCCAGCGGCCTGTGCACGCTGCGCTGGCGCGGCGGCCAGGGCTCCGGGGCGTACGAGCAGCGGGTCGAGCTCCGCCTCGGTACCGGCCCCGGCGAGGCCGTGGCGCGCCGGGCGTGGCTCGACGGCCTCTTCGAAGGGGGCGACACCGCGCTCCCGGGCCGGCTGCCCGGCTTCACGGCCGCCGGCTCCGGCGCCCTGGTGCTGCCCGCGAGCTGCGACGTGGCCGGCAGGCCGTCCGTCGTGACGTTCACCAGCTCCTACACGGACACCGCCGGGCGCGGCGACCACCCGGGCTTCCCCGACGGCGCGTCCCCGGCGAACACGGGCGCGTTATTGGTGAGCGCAGCCAACCGCGCCGCCGAGGCGACGGGTTGTTCGTCGGCGCCACCCATGAGACTGCGCGCACGGGCGATGACGACGAGGCCCGTACGAGTGAACCCTGGCGCGTCGCCGGGGCGTTGCGCCATCCCCGGGCTCGGGGTCGAGGGGGCCGCCGCGGACGGGTCGGACGACCGGCTGACCGACACCGTCGGCAGCGTCCACGACGACTTCCAGACCTGCGCGGTCTCGGGCGACGGGCAGTGGGCCGCCCGCTTCACCATGGTCGGCAGGCCCAGGATCGTCGCCCTCTTCGACGGCCTCACCGGGGACAGCCCGCCCGCCCCCGGCTGGCGGGCGCACGGCCGCATCGACGCGACCGGCGCGCTCATACGGGCCGACTGCGACGGCCGCGCCACGGTGTTCACCATGCGGACGGGCCCGGGCCGCACCCACACCGGCCTGGACGACCCGCGCCGGTCGTTCCCCGTCTTCGTCGACGCGGTGGGCGAGCGCATAGGCTGCGCGCGCCTGCGCGCCCGCTGAGCGCTCCCTCTCCCGCGGGGACGCCGGGCCCGCCGCCTCGTAGAGTCGGTGGAATGACTCCCCTACGGCCACGGGCCGGCGCCCTCCTCCCCACCGCGCTCGCGGTCGCCCTCGCCACCGCCGGGTGCGGCGGCGGCTCCGGCGGCACGCCGGACGGCGCGGACGGCAAGCGCGGCGGCGCGTCCGTCGGCACCCAGTCGGCACCACGCTGGGCGGCGTGCGCCGCGCCCACCGACGCGCAGGGCGGTGACGGCAAGGCGCCCGGCAAGGAGTGGGAGTGCGCCAAGCTGGCCGTCCCCCTGGACTACGCCGAGCCGGACGGCGAGAAGATCGACCTCGCCCTCATCCGCACGAAGGCCCGCGACCAGAACCACCGCATCGGCTCCCTGGTGTTCAACTTCGGCGGGCCCGGCGGCTCCGGTGTGGCGACGCTGCCGGGGCTGGCCGCCAGCTACGAGAAGCTGCGCGACCGCTACGACCTGGTGAGCTTCGACCCGCGCGGCGTGGGCGAGAGCGCGGGCGTGCGGTGCCAGAGCGACCCGGAGCTGGACGCCGCCGCGCAGATCGACGCCACCCCGGACGACGACGCGGAGCTCCGCACGACCCTGGCGGCCAACAAGGCGTACGTGGACGCCTGCGCGAAGAACTCCGCCAAGCTGCTCCCCCACGTGGGCACGGTGAACGCCGCCCGCGACATGGACCGGCTGCGCGCCGCCCTGGGCGACGACAAGCTCTCCTACTTCGGCATCTCCTACGGCACCGAACTGGGCGGCGTCTACGCCCACTTGTTCCCCAAGAACGTGGGCCGCGCGGTACTCGACGCCGTCGTGGACCCGACGCAGGACCCCGTGCAGGGCAGCCTGGGGCAGACCAAGGGCTTCCAGCTCGCCCTCGACGACTACCTCAAGGACTGCACCACCCGCACCCCGGAGGCGGGCTGCGTCACCCAGGACGGCATCACCGCCCTGCTGAAGCAGCTCGACGCGAACCCGCTGCCGACCTCCCAGGGGCGCAAGCTCACACAGGACGAGGCGGTGAACGGCATCGCCTCCGCGCTCTACTCCAAGGACACCTGGCGCTTCCTGACCGCCGGGCTCCGGGAGGCCACGGCCAAGGGCACCGGCAACACCCTGCTGGCGCTCTTCGACGCCATCAACGGCCGCAACCCGAACGGCCACTACAGCAATCTCCAGGCGGCCAACCGGGCGATCTCCTGCGTGGACGCGGAGCAGCGCTACTCGGTGGACGACGTGCGCAAGTACCTGCCGCAGTTCCAGGAGGCGTCGCCGGTCTTCGGGGAGGACGCCGCCTGGTCCCTGCTCGGCTGCACGGGCTGGCCCGTCAAGGGCGGCTGGAAGACGCCGGACGTGAGCGCCGAGGGCTCCGCGCCGATCGTCGTCGTCGGTAACACGGGGGACCCCGCGACGCCGTACGCCGGTGCGCAGCAGATGGTCCGGCAGCTCGGGCGGGGCGTGGGCGTCGAGGTGACGTACAAGGGCGAGGGGCACGGGGCGTACAACAGCGGCAACCCGTGCATGGTGAACACGGTCAACAGCTATCTGCTGGACGGCAAGGTCCCGTCCGAAGGAACGACGTGTTCGTGACGGGGAACCGCGAGACGCCGGACGGGCGGCAATCAAGCCCGTCCGGCGTTTGAGGACTCCGCCGCGAAGCGGTGGTGCAGGAACGACGGCCCGCAGACGGCCACCCGCACCAGCCGAAGACCCCCGCCTAATACACCGGTTTCTCCGGCTCGATCTGGTTTACCCAGCCGATCACGCCGCCGCCCACGTGCACCGCGTCCGAGAAGCCCGCGGACTTCAGGACGGCCAGGACCTCCGCGGAGCGGACACCCGTCTTGCAGTGCAGGACGATCTTCTTGTCCTGGGGCAGGTCCTGGAGGGCGTTGCCCATCAGGAACTCGTTCTTCGGGATCAGCCGGGCGCCCGGGATGGAGACGATCTCGTACTCGTTGGGCTCGCGGACGTCGATGATGTCGATGGTCTCGCCGCCGTCGATCCACTCCTTGAGCTGCTTGGGAGTGATCGTGGAGCCCATGGCCGCTTCCTGGGCCTCCTCGGAGACGACGCCGCAGAAGGCCTCGTAGTCGATGAGCTCGGTGACCGTCGGGTTCTCCCCGCAGACCGCGCAGCCGGGGTCCTTGCGGACCTTGACCTGGCGGTAGGTCATCTCCAGGGCGTCATAGATCATCAGCCGGCCCACCAGCGGCTCGCCTATGCCGGCCAGCAGCTTGATGGCCTCGTTGACCTGGATCGAACCGATCGAGGCGCACAGCACGCCCAGCACGCCGCCCTCGGCGCAGGAGGGCACCATGCCCGGCGGCGGGGGCTCGGGGTAGAGGCAGCGGTAGCAGGGGCCGTGCTCGGACCAGAAGACCGAGGCCTGGCCGTCGAAGCGGTAGATCGAGCCCCAGACGTACGGCTTGTTCAGCAGGACGCAGGCGTCGTTGACGAGATAGCGGGTGGCGAAGTTGTCCGTGCCGTCCACGATCAGGTCGTACTGGGAGAAGATCTCCTTGACGTTCTCCGCCTCCAGGCGCTCCTGGTGGAGGACGACGTTCACATACGGGTTGATCCCTTGCACCGAGTCCCGGGCGGACTCCGCCTTGGAGCGGCCGATGTCGGCCTGGCTGTGGATGATCTGCCGTTGGAGGTTGGACTCGTCGACCTCGTCGAACTCCACGATGCCGAGCGTGCCCACGCCCGCCGCCGCCAGATACATCAGCGCCGGCGACCCCAGACCGCCCGCACCCACGCAGAGCACCTTGGCGTTCTTCAGCCGCTTCTGCCCGTCCATCCCCACATCCGGGATGATCAGGTGGCGGGAGTACCTGCGAACCTCGTCAACGGTGAGCTCGGCAGCCGGTTCGACTAGGGGTGGCAGCGACACGGGGTCTCCGTAGGTCGGACGGAAGGGTCGTCCCCGCAGGCGCGGGGGGCTCTTCGGCGTAACACTGCCACGCCCCGCCTCATTCCGAGACACCAGGTCCGATGCGCGAGACGAGTTCGTCCCAGTAGCCGGGCATCACCTCCCAGGGGTCCGTTTCGTCCTGATCCGAGCGGTCGGTGACATAGACCGTGCCCGCGCCCTGCCCGCGGGCGATGCGCAGGGCCTCGTCCAGGTGCTGCGGGGGCACGCCGTGCACGAGGTGGCAGAAGCGCTCGGGCGGGTGGGCGGCCGTCCAGTCGGGCGCCTGCGACCGGCAGTATGCGGACCACGGCCCCCGGAAGGTCACCAACTGGTCGGCGAGACCGGCGTAGGCGGGGCAGGGGTGCGTGCCGTGCTGGAGCACGACGTAGGCGCGCTCCAGCAGCGTGCGCAGGCTCGCGACGGTGCGGCGGGTGCCGGGGAGCGCGGCCGGGTCCGTGGGGGTGGCGTCCAGCGAGAAGCCGTCCACCTTGTACCAGTTGAGATAGCGCTGCGCCTCCGACAGCAGCTCCGCGAAGGGCCGTTCGCCGAAGCCCACGTCCAGGTGGCCGAGGACCCGGACGCCCGCCTCGTGCAGCCGGGTGACGGCGGCGAGGCAGTGCGGGTCCGGCCGGGTGCCGGGGCCGCCCGACGCCTTGCCGCACTCCCCCAGCGCCCCGGCCCCGAACACCACCCAGTCCACGGGCACCTCGGGGCGCACCAGCTCGCCCCACTCGGCCGGTGCGAGCAGCGGGTGGGCGAAGCCGGGGACGCCGAAGCGCAGCGGCCGCCCGGCGGCCCGCGCGGCCCGGCGGTGGCCCGAGGGGCTCAGATGCGACACGCGGCCTCCATCCAGATGTCGGCCAGCGACTCCTCCAGGCCGATTCTGGGGCGCCAGCCGAGCCGGTCGCGGGCGGTGCGGACGTCGGCCTGCTGCCAGCTGCCGCAGCCGTCCGGGTAGGGGTACGCGGGCGGGCTGCCCAGGTGCGGGTCGTCCAGCTCGTGCAGGGCGCCGCCGAAGCCCGCGACCCTGGCCAGCAGGGACGCCGCGTCGCGCAGCCGCACGGCGCGGCCGGTGCCGATGTTGACGGCGCCCTGGGCGGCGGACAGGGAGGCGGCGTGGACGGCGCGGGCGACGTCCCGTACGTCGACGAAGTCCCGCTGCACGCCGAGTCCGCTGAGCTTCAGCTCGCTGTCGCCGCTCTGCATGGCGCGCCGCATGGCGTCGGCGAGCCGGCCGAGGGGGGACCCGGCGGGCGTGCCGGGTCCGACGGGCGAGAAGACACGCAGCACGATGGCGTCGAGGCCGGAGCCCAGCACCAGTTCGGTGGCGGCGAGCTTGCTGACGCCGTACGGGCCGCCGGGGCGCGGCACCGCGTCCTCGGCGGTGGAGGAGCCGGGCTGCGAGGGCCCGTACTCGGAGGAGCAGCCCAGCTGGACCAGGCGGGCGCCGCAGCCGCTGCGGCGCAGCGACTCGCAGACGGTGGCGACGGCGACGGTGTTGTGCCGGGTGAGGTCGCGGGCGCCGCCGCGGGTGGCGCCCGCGCAGTTGATCACGACCCCGGGGTGCACGGCGTTGAGGAACCGGGTGAGCGCGCCGGGGCTGCCGCTGGCGAGGTCGAAGCGGACGTCCGCGTCGTCGCCGCGGCCGAGGGCGGTGAGCTGGACGGCGGGGTCGGCGAGCAGCCGGTCGGCCACATAGCGGCCGAGGTAGCCGTTGGCACCGAGCAACAGGACCCTCATCGGTCGCGCCCTCGCTCTCGCCCGGCGGTGCGGGTGGGGTGAACGGTCATCTTCCTTGCTCCTCTGACGGGGTGTGCGGCTCGGGGTGCGGTGGCCGGGCCGGGGTCCCCGGTGCCTGTGGCATGGGGGGTGTGCCCGGGTCGGCGGGGTCGGTGAGGCCGTCGGGTGCGGTGGCGGGCGCCCCGCGCCGGTGGGCGGAGGCCCGGGACAGCGCGGTGAGCGCGTGGCCCAGCAGGGCGAGCGCGGGGACGGCACAGGCCACGAGGGGGATGGCGGCGGGGCCGTGGGCGGCCGCCGCGGAGGCGAGCGCGCCGAGCGGACCGCCGCCCGGCAGCCACGCGCCGAGCAGGGGCACGGCCTCTGCCGCGCAGGCGGCCAGGACGGCGAGGGCGCCCGCTCTGGCGCAGCCGCGCACGGCCGTCAGCCGGGCGAGGAAGAGCAGCCCGCCGAGTGCCGTGGTGGCGGCGAGCGGGGCCGCGGGGTACGGGAGGGGGTGCCGGTCCAGCGCCGCGTGCAGGGCCCACAGGAGCGCGAGGAACGCGCCGAGGAACAGCCCGGTCGCGGTCACCAGGGCGGGCCAGGCGCGCGTGCGGAAGGCGCCGAGGGTCCGGCTGACGGCCAGGGCGTGGCCCACGCGCAGGGCGTACCAGCGCGCGCACCAGGCGGCGAGCGCGACGGCACAGGCCAGGGCGAGGGCCGTGGGGGCGGCGGCCGACAGGGCACGGACAAGGTCCGGCCGGCCCGCCCGGCGGCCGTCGAGCAGCGCGCTGAGCAGCGCGTCGCCGAGGAGGCCGTAGGCGATCAGCCAGAGGGCCGCGAACCGCCCGGCGGTCCACCAGCCATCCGCGCCCGCGGGGTGCGCCATGGGCGCCTCCCGGGGTGCCACGTGCCGGCCCGGGACCCACGCGGTCGGCGCCGGGTCGCGGCGCACGCGCGCGTAGAGCTCCTCTGCGAGGGAGAAGACGTCGCGGTGCCGGCAGTCGGCGGCCACGTGCTCGGCGATGCCCCGGGCCTCCAGGACCGCCGCGATCTCCAGCGGGTCGACCGCACGCACGCACAGTTCGCGGTGGCGGTGCAGCAGCGCCTTCACCGGGTCGCCGGGCGCCGGGGTCCCCGGCGTGGCGGGGTCGGCGGAGGGTATGCCGGCGGACGTCGGGGCGTTGCCGTCGCACAGGGGTGCGCTCATCGGCGGCCCGCCCAGGTGGGGGCCTGGCGCGCCGACCAGGAGAGCGGGGGGCGCGCCTCGGTGGCGTGGGCGAAGGGGACCGACGGGTCGGCGGGGGCGTCCTGCCGCACCGGCGCGTGGGAGATGAGTTCGAGGTAGATGCCGCCGAAGGCCGTCACATGCCGCTCGACGGTGAAGAGTTCGAGGGCGCGGGCGCGCGCGGCCGCGCCGAGGCGGGCGCGCCGCTCGGGGTCGCGCAGGAGGGCGAGGCAGGCGTCGGCGAGCTCGCGGGGGGCGCGCGGCGGGACGACCAGGCCCGTGCCGCCGATGACCTCCCGCACGGTGCCCGCGTCCGGTGAGACCGTGGCGCGGCCGCAGAACATCGCCTCCACCAGCGGCAGCGGGAAGCCGTCCGCGGCCCCGGCGAGTACGACGCTGCCCGCCGCGTACGTCTCCGGGCTCGCGGACTCCTCGAAGCAGACCCCGTCGGGCGGCCGGTTGCCTGGCAGGGGGATGCCGACGACCCGCAGCCGGACGCCGGGCTCGGCCTCGCGCACTATGTCGAGGGCCTCCCACAGATAGGGCTCGGTGCGCCCGCCCGCCCACACGAGCGTGCGCCCGTCGTCGACGGCCGTGCCCTCGGCGCCCTCGCCGACGTCCTCATAAGGCCGCTCGTCGACGCCGGGGGGCACGGTGCGCAGCCGCTCGCGGTCGGCTCCGCAGCGCTCCTGCCAGCGCCGCACCTGGGCGTCGCCGGGGGTGATGAGGTCGGCCCGGCGGTAGACCTCGGCGGTCAGCAGCCGGTGGAAGGCGGCGAGCAGGGTCCGTACGGGCAGGGACAGGCCCGCGGCGCTGGCGGCGCTGTTGAGGTAGTACGCGCGGAGCCGGACCTCGTACTCGGTGACGAGGAGCGGGGTACCGAAGAAGCGCTTGGCCAGCAGGCCCGGGAGCGCGGCGGGTCCCGCGGAGGTGGCGTGGCAGAGGTCGACGGCGGCGAGCCCCCGGTCGCCGTCGCTTGCGCCGTACCAGTCGAGGGAGAGCGGCCGCAGCGCGCGTTCGAGCAGCGCGGAGGCGGCGAGCAGGTCGGCGACGCGGGTGCCGTAGACCGCCGGGTGTGCGCCGGGCGCGCGGCAGGCCGACTCCAGGGTGCGCAGGGCCTGTTCTGAGCGGAGGGCCGGGCCGAGTCCGCCGGCGTCGTGCGCCAGGTCGGCGAGGCCGTGGAGAGCGTCGGCGAAACGGTACGCCTGATCACTGGAGGAGCCGGTGGGACCCGGGTCGTCGGCCGGTTCCGAGGGGGGCGCACCGACCGAGCCGATGGCCGCCGCGAGCTCCGCGAAGTGCTCGCCGAACCGGCGCCGTTCGCGCTTGCCGTACGCGCCGCCCGCCGTTCCCTCCAGGGCCTCCGGCGGGTCGCCCCACAGGGGGGCGGTGCGCACCCGCCGGACCTGCTCCGGCAGGCCGTACCACCCGCAGCGCTCCTGGCGGGCGCCCCGGCTCAGGGCATAGATCTCGAACTCGTGCCCGCCGAGCCCGCGCACCAGTTGGTCGCACCACTGACCGCCCTCACCCGCGGCATACGGATACCCACCCTCCGTGAGGAGTCCCACGCGCACGCACGCACCCCCGTCTGTCCACTGTGGCCACGCCGACCGCCGCCGAACGGCAGCGGGAGCACGCTATGCGCGCCGCCACGGGGCGCGACGGACGGTTGTCCGTCGCGCCACCGGAAGGGGTGAACAGAGGTGACTTTCCCGGAGATGGGACGTTGCTCCGCGCTATGCGGCGGCTTCCTCCCGTTCGAGCTGCGGGACGGCCGCCAGCAGGCCCTGCGTATAGGGGTGCCGGGGGTTCTCGTAGACGGAGTCCGCCGGTCCCTCCTCCACGATCCGCCCGCCGCGCATCACGACCAGCCGGTCGCTGACCTGGCGCACGACGGCCAGGTCGTGCGCGATGAAGACGAGCGCGAGACCCAGGTCGCGCTGCAGCTCCCCGAGCAGCTTGACGACCTGCGCCTGGGTGGTGACGTCGAGGGCGGACACCGGCTCGTCGCAGACGATCAGCCTGGGCTCGGGCGCGAGCGCCCGCGCGATGCCGACCCGCTGCCGCTGGCCGCCGCTGAACTCGTGCGGATAGCGGTGGTACGCGCCGGGGTCGAGCCCCACCCGCTCCAGCAGTTCGCGCACCCGGGCGGTGATCTCGGCATCCGTGAGCTTCCCGGCCACGCGCAGCGGGTCGGCGATGGACTCGCCGATGCTGCGGCGGGGGTTGAGCGAGGAGACGGGGTCCTGGAAGACCATCTGGAGCTCGGTGCGGAAGGGCCGCAGCCCGCTCTCCTTCAGGCCGCCGATGTCCCGTCCCTGGTAGCGCAGTTCACCGCCGGTGGGCTCCAGGAGCCGTACGAGCATCCGTCCGAGCGTCGTCTTGCCGCTGCCGGACTCCCCCACGACGCCGACGGTCTCCCCGGCCCGCACGGTCAGCGAGACCTCGTCGACGGCGGTGACGGCCTGCTTGCCGCGGCCGAACTCCCGGGTCAGGCCGGTGGCTTCGAGCAGGACCGCGTCGTCGGCCTTCGCGGGGCGTACACCCGGACGGCGGACGTTTATCCGCGGAACGGCCGCCAATAGGGCGCGCGTGTAGTCCTCGCCCGGCGCGTCGAGCACCGTACGGACCGCTCCGCGCTCGACGGCGCGGCCGTTCTTCATCACCAGCAGCTCGTCGACGCTGTCGGCGGCCACGCCCAGGTCGTGGGTGACCAGGATCAGGCCCATGCCGGTCTCGGCGCGCAGTTCGCGCAGGAGGCCGAGGATCTGGTCCTGCACGGTGACATCGAGTGCGGTGGTGGGTTCGTCGGCGACCAGGAGGCGCGGTTCGCAGGCGAGCGCCATGGCGATGAGGGCGCGCTGGCGCATGCCGCCGCTGAACTCGTGCGGGCGGGAGCGGGCGCGCCGGGCCGCGTCCGGGATGCCCACCCGGTCGAGCACCTCGACGGCGCGGGCGCGGGCCGCGCGCCGGGCCGTACCGCGCCGGTGGACGCGGTGGACCTCGGCGATCTGGTCGCCAATGGCCTGGTAGGGATCGAGCGAGGAGAGCGGGTCCTGGAAGACCATGGCCGCCACCCCGCCGCGCACCCGGCGCAGTTCGGCCTCGTCGGCGGCGAGCACGTCGTGGCCCGCGACCCGTACCTCGCCCGTGACCTCGGCACCGGTGGAGCGGTGCAGGCCCAGGAGCCCGTACGCCACCGTGCTCTTGCCCGAGCCGGACTCGCCGACCAGGGCGAGCGCGCCGCCGGGCGCGAGCTCGAAGGAGAGCCCGTCCACGGCGCGCACGGGGCCGTCACCGGTCGGGAAGGAGACGGACAGGTCGCTGACCTGCACCAGGGGTTCGGTCATCGCAGGGCCACCCTCCGGTCGGCGGCGGCGTGGAGCACGTCGCCGATGATGTTGGCGACCACCACGGCGGCGCCGATGACCATGACGATCGCGACGACGACCGGCAGGTCGACGGTCTGCACGGAGCGCACCAGCAGCTGTCCGACGCCGGGCAGGCCGAACATCGTCTCGGTGAGCGTCGTGCCGCCCACCATCGCCCCGAAGTCGACGGCCGCCATGGCGATGACCGGCGCGACCGCGCCGCGCAGCGCGTGCTTGCCGACGATCGCGCGTTCGGAGACGCCGTAGGCGCGGAAGGTGCGGACGTGGTCCTCGGCGAGGGTCTCCAGCATGGAACTTCGCGTCATCCGGGCGTACTTGGAGGATTCGAGCAGGGCGAGCGCGACCCAGGGCAGCAGCATGTTCCAGGCCCACTGCTCGGGGTCGTCGGTCAGCGCCACGTAGGACGGGAAGGGCAGCCACTCCAGATACGCGCAGAAGATCATCAGCAGCGCGAGCCCGCTGATGAAGACCGGGGTCGCGATGCCGGCGAGGGTGAGCCAGGTGAGCGCGCGCTCGATCACGCCGCCGCGCCGGACGACGGACAGCAGGCCGGTGCCGATGCCCAGCAGCAGCGTGAGCACCATCGCGCCGGCCGCGAGGGAGACGGTGGCGGGCAGCCGCTGCGCGATCAGCTCGGTGACCTGCTGGTCGTTCTGGTACGACAGGCCGAAGCAGGGCGCGTCGCAGTGCATCACGCCGGTGCCGGTGGAGTAGTCGTGCCCGGCGAAGATGCCCTGCAGGAAGTGCCAGTACTGCAGGTACACCGGGTCGTCGAGGCTCAGCTGCTCCCGTACCTGCCGGAGCTGTTCGGGGTTGCAGCGCGGTCCGCACGCGAGCTTCGCAGGGTCGCCGGGGGCGACGTAGAAGGTCGCGTAGATGACCACGGAGATCACCAGGAGCACGAGGACGGCGCCGAGCGCGCGGCGCAGGAGGTAGAGGCTCATGCCGTCTCTCCCCCCGCGGGCGCGGCGGCCTTGCGCACCTTGGCGCGGCCGACGCGCAGCCGGGAAGCGACGCGCGGGTCGAGCGCGACGCGCACGCCGTCGCCGAGCACGGTGAAGGCGAGCGTGGTGACGAACAGCAGCAGCGCCGGGAGCACCACGTATGCCGGGTCCGCGCGGAACCACGTGGTGGCCGAGGAGAGCATCTGGCCCCAGGAGGGGGTGGGAGGCTTCACGCCGACGCCGAGGAACGACATGGACGCCTCCAGGACGATGTTGGACGGCAGCAGGTAGACCGCGTACGTGATCACGGGTGCGGCGATGCCGGGCAGCAGTTCGCGCCGGGCGACGCGCCAGGTCGAGCCGCCGGCCAGCCGTGCGGCCGACACGTAGTCGAGCTTCTTCAGGCCGAGCGCCTGGGCGCGGACGACCCGGGCCAGGCCGCCCCAGGCGATCAGGCCGATCACGACGATGAGCAGCAGCGGCCGGGGGAAGTCGGTGGGGACGACGGCCGTCAGGGCGATCGCGAAGACCAGCAGGGGCAGCGCGATCATCACCTCGGTGATCCGGCTGAGGAGACTGTCCACGAAGCGGTTGCCGAGCGCGGCGGCGAGCCCCACGACGACGGCGACGAGCACCTGCACCAGCGTCGCCCCGACGGCGACCATGAGCGAGACGCGCGCGCCGTACAGGAGGCGGACGAACAGGTCGCGTCCGGTGCCCGGTTCGACGCCGAGCCAGTGGTCGGCGCTGATGCCGCCGAAGGAGCCGGACGGCACGCCGCCGCGCGCGGAGTCGACGAGCGTGTCGTGGTAGGCGTTGACGTCCTGGCCCTCCAGCGCGGCCAGCAGGGGCGCGCCGAGGGCGAGGAGGACGAGCAGGCCCAGCACGGCGGCGGCCACGAGCGCGGACTTGCGCGCGCGCAGCCGCCGCCACACCTGCCGGGCGCCGGAGGCGGCGGCTCCGTCCGGAGTCACCACCTCCGGTTCCTTGGTGCCGATGAGGTCCGTCACTTGACCGAGACCTGCGAGATGTCGAGAACGCCGGTCCAGTCGCTGATGACGACGTTCTTGACGTCCTTGCCGAAGAGGCGCTTGTAGACGGGGTGGAACAGCGGCACGGTCAGGGCCTGCTCGCCGATCGACCGGTCGAGGGCGCCCCAGCGCTTGGCGGCCGCGGCGAGGTCCGTCACCTTGTTGATGCCGTCGATCTCGTCGTTGACCTTGGAGTCGTCGAGCTGCGCGGAGTTGTAGTTCGAACCGTCCTTGACGATCTGCCGGCCGTCGAAGATCGGGGCGAGGAAGGGGCCGCCGGAGGGCCAGTCGGCGCCCCAGTGGGCGAGGAAGAGATCCGGCTGCGTCTTGACCTGGTGGACCTTCTCGTCGTAGTCGTTGAACTCCAGGCCCTGGAGCTTGACCGTGATGCCCGCCTGCTTGAGCGCCGCCTGGATCGCCGTTGCGATCTCCGGGCTGGTCTCGAAGTCCTGCGCGGTGGAGTGGGTCAGGGTGATCTCCAGGCCGTTCTCGTAACCGGCCTCCTTCAGCAGCTCCTTGGCCTTCTCCGGGTTGCCGGTCGCGCCCGCCGGGAAGTGGTCGTAGGGCGTGTAGCCGAACGACTTCTGGTTGGGCAGGAAGGTCGTCGCCGGCTCGGCGAGCGAGGAGCCGCCCGCGGCGTTCACCACGCTGGTGCGGTTGATGGCGTACGCGATGGCCTGGCGGACCTTGGGGTTGTCGAACGGCTTCGCCTTGGGGTTGAAGGCCAGGTAATTGGTGTAGCCGAAGTGGCCGGTGCCGACCCGGTCGGCGAGCTTCTTGTCGCCGGTGACCTGGGCGAGTTCGGCCGGGCCGAGGTTGTTGTCGGTGGTGATCGCGGCCGCGTCGGCGCCCTGGCCGGACGAGAGCCGCTGGTTGATGACCGCGGAGTTCAGGCCCGCCTGCACATCGATGCTGTCGGGGTAGGCGTGGCGCTCCTTGTCGGTCTCCTCCGACCAGTTGGTGTTGCGCTCCAGCACCAGGTGCTCGCCGTCGTTGGTGTTCTTGACGACCTTGTACGGGCCGGACGAGACCGGGTGCTCGGCGTACTTCGCGCCGGTGTCCTTGGCCTTGGGCACCGGCGCGAACTGGGTCTGGGTGGCGACGAAGGGGAAGTCGCCCTCGGACTTGCGCAGGTGGAAGACGATCGTCTTCGCGTCCGGGGTCTCGATCGAGGCGAGGCCCTTGGCGTCCTTGTAGATGCCCTGGTAGTTCTCGCCGCCGACCAGCCAGTCGCGCAGATAGGGGGCGCCGCCGGAGAGTTCGGGGGCGAAGGAGCGCTCGATGCCGTACTTGATGTCGGCGGTGGTGATGGGCGAGCCGTCCTCGTACTTCAGCCCGTCCTTGAGCTTGAACGTCCACACCTTGGCGTCGTCGCTGGGCGTGCCGGTGTCGGTGGCGAGGTCGGGCACGACCTTGGTGCCCTCGGCGCCATTGGCACGGTGGCGGGTGGTGAGCGTGCGGAAGACGAGCGAGGGGACGTTGCCGCCGCCGGAGGTGTAGAGCCGGGCGGGGTCGAACTGCTTCTGCGGCTGTCTGTTGAGGACGGTCAGGGTGCCGCCCTTCTTCGGCGCGCCGTCGGCGCCGCCGCCCTTGGCATCGCCGCTCTTCTCCGGACCGCACGCCGCCGCGCCTCCGAGCAGGGCCACACTGACGGCTGCCGCGGCGACGCGGCGGGATATGGCGGGAAGTTGACGCATGACAAAGAGAGCCTTTCGCGGGACACGACAGGACGAATGCGAACGAAATGCACCCACGGAAGGCGGTTGGGAAGCGCGCGGACGAACGCGGGACCGCCCCCGGCGGACGCGACGCTAATGCGCGAGGGCGCAACGCGGAAGTACGCGGGGGAAAGTGCGGTCTCAGCGACAGAGAATGTCGGCGACTGCGTGCGCGGCCACGCCGATCAGCGCCAGCTCGAAGCCGGCGTTCTCGGAGGCGTGGTGGTGCGACATGCGCAGAACACTGGACGAATTTTCGCCCAGTGGCAAAGGTGTCTCAGGCATAGAGACGAGGCGTCCCGCGGAGCGAGACATTGGATCACGAAATGCCGGACATACCGGAGGTGGGGCCGGAATACCGGTTCATGGAACCGGCCCCTCCGGTCACTCCTTGGGGAAGGGCCAGGCGTTCGGCCGGCAGGTGACGCCCTCCGGCGACTTCAGGAACTTCGTCTGCTGCATCATCACCGGCGCCAGAGCGCCCTCCTTGGAGCAGCTCTCGTGGTCGTGCCCGAGCCGGTGACCGACCTCGTGATTGATCAGCATCTGCCGGTACATGTGCATCTGGTCGCCGTAGGTCTGCGCGCCCTGCGCCCACCGATAGGCGTTGATCATGACCCGGTCGGTGGCGGCGGAGTCGCAGGAGACGTTGTCCTCGGTGGTGTCCAGGCCCGACTTGGCGCACCAGGCCGCCGTCGTGCCGGGGGTGGCGAGGGTGACCACGAAGTCGGCGTGGCCGGAGGAGACGCGTTCGAAGGTACGGGTGCCGCCGTGGCCCCAGCTGCGGTCGTCGTTCAGCGTCCGCTGGACGGCCGTCGCGAAGAGCTCGCCGTCGAGCGGAAGCCCCTTTTCCACGTCAACGCGGTACCGCAGCACTTCACCCTTACCGGGGGCCTTGTCGTGGCCTCCCACGGTCTCGAAGTCACCCGATCCGTGGGCCTTCTCGTCCAGCGGGTACTTCTTGGCCATCTTCTCGTCGTAGGTGGCCGCGACCGCCGCACCGCCGTTGGGCGTCGGCCTGCTGTCGGAGCGGGAGGCCGCGTCAGGGCTGCCGCGCTCGACGTCCGCGGACCGGGCCTGGGCCTTGCTGTCCGTGCTGTCATCGACCTGACCTGCGACGATGACGGCGAGAACCGCGGTCACCAGGGCGGCCGCGACGCCCGTCGCGGTCCGCGCCACGCCCTGGCCGGACTTCGCGGGAGCGGCCCGGCGCCGCGAGGCCGCGGCGCTCGCCTCGGGCCGCGGCGCGGGCACGCGCGCGGGTGCGGCGGCGACAGGGGCCGCCGGGACGGTGGCGGCCGGTGCGGCGGGCGCGCCGCCCTGCCAGTAGGCCGCGGGCGCATATCCGGAGGAGTGCTGGGCAGACTCGGTTACGGGCTCGAATTCAGCGGCGTATCCCGGGCTGTAGGAAGCCCCGTAGCCGGCCGCCCGGCCCGCGCCCTGACCGCGCTGCACACCGATGACACCCCAGCCGACACCCTGCGCCCGCGGCTCGGGGTGCCCCTCGCCGACGAACTCACCCATGAACTCGCCCGCGGACGGCTCCTCGGGCGCCTGCGAGGCGCCCCCGCCCGTACTGACGCCCTCCGGGGAAGGCTCCTCGGCGGCCTCGGACCCCTCGGCGGACGGGGCCGATCGGCGTCCCGTGCCCCCCTCGGCCCCGTCGGCCGGGGGCCGGCGAGTGGCATGGGAGGCGCGTGCGCTGTGTTTACCCACGAGGCGTAGCGCTCCGTTCAGCAGTGGCGGCGGTGTCCGTGAGGAGGTCGCGGAAGGCTCGAGCCACCGCGTCCGGGTCCTCCATCATGGCGACATGTCCTGATTCCAGGAGCGTCAGCAACCGCGAGTCGCGGAAAGTCTTGCTCGCGCGGTGTGCCATGCGGAAGGAGACGAGCTGGTCGCGCTTTCCGTAGACGAGCAGCGTAGGGGCAAGCACCCGCTCCGCCTGACGCCACAGCGAATGCTGGCCACCGAGGGTGTAGGAGTCGACTATGCCGCGCGCGGCCCGCGCCATGACGTCCCAGAAGTAGGGCAGCTCCAGCCGCCGCTCGAATTCCGCGACCGCCCGTTCGAATTCCTCCGGTGTCACCCGTCCGGGGTCCCCGTAACAGAGCGCGAGCACCTCGCGCGTACGCCTCTCGGGTGTCCAGTCCTTGGTCGCGCGGGCGAAGAAGGAGGCGATCCCCGGCACGGCGAGCAGTCCGGTGGGCACCGCCGTGCGCTGCGGGCGCAGCTCGGGGAGCGCGGGCGAGATCAGAGTGAGCGTGCGGACCAAGTCGGGGCGGACGGCCGCGACGCGCGTGGCGACCGCCCCGCCCATCGAGTTGGCGAGCAGGTGCACGGGCCCGCGTCCACGGGCGTCCAGATAGCGGATGACCACGCGGGCGCAGCCGGTGATGGAGAAGTCTCTGTCGTCCGGTGGCGGTGAGTCACCGAAGCCCGGCAGGTCGAGGGCCTCGCCGTCGACGTGACCGGCGAGCCGGTCCATGAGCGCGGACCAGTTCTGCGAGGAGCCGCCGAGCCCGTGCAGATACAGCGCGGGCGGCAGCCCTTCCTGCGCGGGCTCCCGGGAGCGCACCGCCATGGTGGCGCCCGGCAGGGTCACCGTGCGGACCTCCTCGCCCCGGCTGACCCACGACGGCCGCCCGGGCGGCACCACGGGGACGGCGCGGGCATCGGGCGACTCGGTCGAAGACATGCGGGCAATGTTACGAGACGATCACGCCGGGACTCCTGTGGCGGGCGTCACAGATCACCTGGCGTCGCGGGGCCGCCTCTCCTAGGCTCGTACCACGGAGTAAGAGGGCTTCCTCCCTGAGAAGGGGTACCGCATGACCGTTGACCCGTCCGACCCGGAAACCTTCGACGAAACGACCGACATCACGGAGTTCGACGTCGAGGCCCCGGAGGCGGACGCCGCCGAGCAGCACGCCGACATCTCGCCGCGCCGGGACGATCCGCTGTCCGCCATCGACCCGGACAGCGCCAACGAGGCCGACGTCGCCGAGCAGGCCAGGGTGGTGGAGCTGGACGAGGACGACTACCGCTGAGAGCGGCCCCGGACGGCCGACACCGGGGAGCCGGGAGTGAGCTGCGCGTCAATTGTCAGGATTTTGTTGACTTCCCACAGCGTCCGGTACAGGAAATTCTCCGCTCCGACCACGCACGGCCCGGTTACCCAAAAGTACGATGGCGGGCGCGGTGCACACCGTGCAGGGAACGATCATGGGAGGCGGCGTGACAGCCATCGAGCAGACCGAGGCGCGGCCGCGAGGCAC
Source organism: Streptomyces blastmyceticus (assembly GCF_039521185.1). Classification (NCBI taxonomy): domain Bacteria; kingdom Bacillati; phylum Actinomycetota; class Actinomycetes; order Kitasatosporales; family Streptomycetaceae; genus Streptomyces; species Streptomyces blastmyceticus. The sequence goes on from NZ_BAAABW010000036.1 coordinate 73,198, forward strand.
GCGTCTGCCGCGCCGAGCCCGACGCAATCAGCTGCTGGGCGCGGCCCAGGAAGTCTTTGTCGCACAGGGTTACCACGCGGCGGCGATGGACGACATCGCCGAGCGCGCCGGCGTCAGCAAGCCGGTCCTCTACCAGCACTTCCCCGGCAAGCTGGACCTCTATCTGGCCCTGCTTGACCAGCACTGCGAGGCCCTGCTGACCGCGGTCCGCACCGCGCTCGCCTCGACCAGCGACAACAAGCTGCGCGTGGCGGCCACCATGGACGCCTATTTCGCGTACGTGGAGGACGAGGGCGGCGCCTTCCGGCTGGTCTTCGAGTCGGACCTCACCAATGAGCCGGCCGTCCGCGAGCGCGTCGACAAGGTGTCGCTGGAGTGCGCGCAGGAGATCAGCGACGTGATCGCCGAGGACACCGGCCTGTCGAAGGACGAGGCGATGCTGCTGGCCGTCGGGCTCGGCGGGGTCTCCCAGGTCGTCGCCCGCTACTGGCTCTCCAGCGAGAGCACCGTGCCGCGCGACACGGCGGTGCAGTTGCTGACGTCGCTGGCCTGGCGGGGCATCGCGGGCTTCCCGAAGAACCCGGCCGACCACTAGGGCCCGACCTCCGTCCGTCCCGGGCGGGCGCTGTTCGCTGCCAGCGTGGACGCACCCGCTCGGCTCGTGCCCGTACCGGGCTAGTGTGTGGCAGGTACGGGACCCCAAACCTTCGGAGGGACATAAGCCGTGGAGGTCAAGATCGGCGTGCAGCACGCGCCCCGCGAGATCGTTCTCGAGAGCGGGCAGTCTGCCGAAGAGGTCGAGCGTGCGGTTGCCGACGCGCTCGGCGGCAAGGCGCAGCTGCTGAGCCTGGTGGACGACCACGGCCGCAAGGTCCTGGTTCCGGCCGACCGGCTGGCCTATGTGGAGATCGGCGAGCCGACCACCCGTAAGGTCGGTTTCAGCGCTCTCTGAGCGAGCGCGGACGCAGCAGCGAACGGCGGGGCCCCGGTGAGGAATTCACCGGGGCCCCGCCGTTGTCATAAGCGTCGTGGGCATCTCGCGCGGAGGGTTGCCGGGCCGCCCGGAGGGGTAGTACGGCTTCGACCGATTTGCACCTGCTCCTCGATCTCGCACGATCTCAGCACGGGAGGAAGTGACCATGATCCTCTGGGAAGCGCTCGGCTCGGTCCTCATCGGCCTCGCCGTCTCCTACGGAGCCCTGCGCTGGCTGCCCGCGCGGTACGGGCAGTTCCGCCCCCGGAGCCTGGCGCTGGCCACGGGTCCGGTCGCCGCGCTCTTCGGCGCCCTGATCGGCCACTCCGTGCTGGGCCCCGGCCATGCGCCGGCCGTCCTGGCCGTCTCGCTGGGCGTGTCCGTGGCGCTGCTGTCCCTCTTGGTGCGGCAGGGCGACCGGCCCCGCCGATCAGCCACCGCCTGACCCGGGCCCGCCCGGCTCCGGGGGCGCGTCGTGCGCCGCACGCAGCCGGACGGGCGAGGTGACTCAGGCAGCCAGGCCCAGCGCGGCCATCCGCTTGGTGTGCGCCTCGGTGATCCGGGAGAACATCTTGCCGACCTCGGCGAGGTCGAAGCCGTCGGCCACGCCGCCGACCAGCATCGTCGACAGCGCGTCACGGTCGGCGACCACGCGCTGCGCCTGCGAGAGCGCCTCGCCCATCAGCCGCCGCGCCCACAGCGCGAGCCGGCCGCCCACCCGGGGCTCCGCCTCGATCGCGGCACGGACCTTTTCGACCGCGAAGCTCGCGTGGCCGGTGTCGTCCAGGACGGCCAGCACCAGCGCGCGGGTGTCGGAGTCCAGGCGGGCGGCGACCTCGCGGTAGAAGTCACTGGCGATCGAGTCGCCGACGTACGCCTTGACCAGGCCCTCCAGCCAGTCCGACGGCGCGGTCTGGCGGTGGAACTCGTCCAGCGCCGCCGCGAAGGGCTGCATCGCGCCGGTCGGCTCCACGTCGATGGCCGCGAGGCGGTCGCGCAGCCGCTGGAAGTGCTGGAACTCCGCCGAGGCCATCTTCGCCAGCTCGGCCTTGTCGTCCAGCGTCGGCGCCAGCTTGGCGTCCTCCGCGAGCCGCTCGAAGGCGGCCAGCTCGCCGTAGGCGAGGGCGCCGAGCAGGTCCACGACCGCCGCCCGGTACTGCGGGTCGGCGGACGCCTTCGCCCAGTCCTGGGCGGCGATTCCGGTGTGTGCGGCTACGGGCTCGGTGGCGTTCTCAGCGTTGTCGGGCGTCTCCATGGAGCGCACAATAGCCCGCCTGGGATCAAGGGGAAGGCCCTGGTCAGCCAGTTCCTCCTCATCTGTCCGAAGGATTGTCCGGACACACATGCGTGTTTCCGGGGTACAGTGGTAATGCGCCTGCCGAGTATTCGGCGGGCTGTCCCATGCTGTGTCTTCCGGTGGCGTCACTCGCCCGGCCCCCGGATCCCCAGCGGATGCCCGGTCGGTGGCCCGATCGGCTTCCAAAACCGACCGCCCTCCGCGTGGCGCATGCGAGACGTATGCGCTTGGAGGGATCCGCTCGCGGCACGTGTGCAAGAGCGAAGGCAGTGGTCCCGCGCGTCACCCGGCTTCCCCAAGGCCGGACAGTACCCCGGCGCGGTACGTACGACCCCCTTCGCCGCCTCGCGCCGCGTCTCACAGAAGAGGCAAGATCCTGTCTACTCTCTCCACCTTCCGAGAAATCGGGATTCTTCCCGAGACCGCCGAAGCCCTTGAAGCCGTCGGCATCATCCATCCCTTCCCCATCCAGGAGATGACGCTCCCCGTGGCCCTGTCGGGCTCGGACGTCATCGGCCAGGCCAAGACCGGCACCGGAAAGACGCTGGGCTTCGGCCTTCCCCTGCTGGAGCGCGTCGTCGTCCCCGCGGACGTCGAGGCCGGCCGGGCCAAGCCCGAGCAGCTCACCGACGCCCCGCAGGCGCTCGTCGTCGTCCCCACCCGCGAGCTGTGCCAGCAGGTCACCAACGACCTCCTCACCGCCGGCAAGGTCCGTAACGTACGCGTGCTGGCGATCTACGGCGGCCGCGCCTACGAGCCGCAGGTCGAGGCGCTCAAGAAGGGCGTCGACGTCATCGTCGGCACCCCGGGCCGACTGCTCGACCTCGCGGGCCAGAAGAAGCTGGACCTCTCGCACATCAAGGCGCTCGTCCTGGACGAGGCCGACGAGATGCTCGACCTGGGCTTCCTGCCCGACGTCGAGCGGATCATGATGATGCTGCCCGCCAAGCGCCAGACGATGCTGTTCTCGGCCACCATGCCGGGCGCCGTCATCAACCTCGCGCGGCGCTACATGTCGCAGCCCACGCACATCCGCGCCACCGCGCCGGACGACGAGGGCCAGACCGTCGCCAACATCAAGCAGCACGTCTTCCGCGCGCACAACATGGACAAGCCGGAGATGGTCTCCCGCATCCTCCAGGCCGAGGAGCGCGCCCTCGCGATGGTCTTCTGCCGTACGAAGCGCACGGCCGCCGACATCGCCGACCAGCTGGCCCGCCGCGGCTTCGCCTCCGGCGCGGTCCACGGCGACCTCGGCCAGGGCGCCCGCGAGCAGGCGCTGCGCGCCTTCCGCAACGGCAAGGTCGACGTGCTGGTCTGCACCGACGTCGCCGCCCGGGGCATCGACGTCGACAACGTCACGCACGTCATCAACTACCAGTCCCCCGAGGACGAGAAGACCTACCTGCACCGCATCGGCCGTACGGGCCGCGCCGGCAAGTCGGGTACGGCCGTCACCCTCGTCGACTGGGACGACATCCCGCGCTGGAAGCTGATCAACAAGGCGCTGGACCTGCCGTTCGACGAGCCGGAGGAGACGTACTCCACCTCCCCGCACCTCTACGAGCTGCTGAACATCCCCGCGGGCACCAAGGGCATACTGCCGCGCTCCGAGCGGACCCGTGCCGGGCTCGCGGCGGAGGAGATCGAGGACCTCGGCGAGACGGGTGGCCGCGGCGCCCGCGGCCGCGGCCCGAAGCAGGCTCCCGTGGCGGAGGAGGAGCGCCCCGCGCGCACCCGCACCCCGCGTCAGCGCCGCCGCACCCGTGGCGGTGCGACGGCCGGCGCCGAGGCGCCCGTCACCACTGTCGCGACGCCCGTGGCGGAGCCGGTGGCCGAGCCCGCCGCCCGGCCCATGGCGGAGGGCGCTCCCGAGACCCCCTCGAAGCCGCGCCGCCGTCGCCGTACGCGTCACAGCGCGTCGTCGGCCGCACCGGCGGCTGCCGCCGTGACCGCGACGCCCGAGGCCGCCCCGGCCGCGGCCCCGGCTCCGGTCGCCGCTGCCGAGCCCGAGCAGCCGCGCCGTCGTCGTGCGCGAGTGGCGAAGCCGCTGACCACCGACACGGCCGAGGCCGGTTTCCAGACCGTCGAGACCGCGGCCGCGGCCCTGGCGGCGGCGACGGCCACGATCCCGTCGCAGGCCACGGAGTCGACCCCGGTCCAGCCAGAGGAGAAGCCGAAGCGCACCCGCAAGGCGGCGGCCCCCAAGGCCGACGCGGCGGAGGCACCGGTGAAGCGCACGCGCAAGGTCGCGGCCCCGAAGGTCGAGGCGGACGCCGAGGTCACCGAGGAGAAGCCGAAGCGCACGCGCAAGGCGGCAGCTCCCAAGGCCGAGGCGGAGACGCCGGAGGCGGAAGCCAAGCCGAAGCGCACCCGCAAGGCAGCAGCCCCCAAGGCCGAGGCCGAGACGCCGGAGGCGGAGACCAAGCCCAAGCGCACCCGCAAGACGGCGGCCCCGAAGGTCGAGGCCGAAACGGCCGAGGCGGAAGCCAAGCCGAAGCGCACCCGCAAGGCAGCAGCCCCCAAGGCGGAGGCCGAGACGCCCGAGGCAGAGGCCAAGCCCAAGCGCACCCGCAAGGTGGCAGCCCCCAAGGCCGACGCGGAGACGCCGGAGGCGGAAGCCAAGCCGAAGCGCACCCGCAAGGCAGCAGCCCCGAAGACCGACGCGGAGACGCCCGAGGCCGAGGCCAAGCCGAAGCGCACCCGCAAGGCAGCGGCCCCCAAGGCCGAGGCCACGAGCTGACGCTCACCCTCTGACGACGGCCGGTCCCCCACGACGGGGTGACCGGCCGTCGTCGTCCCACCGTCGTCGGCTGCCCGCCGCTACCGCGGCGGGACACACCCACCCGCGACCACCCGGCACTTAGAAGGTGACGGGCACCCCTCCCCATGCCACCCGCCCGCCGTCGGCGACATACGGCCGTAGCCCGGAAGGCACCCCGAACAGCCCGTGAGCCGCTCTCCGGCGGGAGGGGGTGGGGCCGCAGGGGCAGGGGTCCTGGACGCTGACGTGTATTTGCGGCGCAGGCCCCGGGCACTCAACACCTCAGAGGGCAACGCGCCGTAAATATACGGTCCAGGACCCCTGCCCCGGAGGCCACGCCCCCGGCCACCCACAACCCAGCCCGGTGGGGGCACCTCCCAGCGGTAGCTGGGGGAGCTTGAGGCCGCGCCCGCAGGGCGCCCCGCCGCAGGCGCACACAAAGCCGCACCCGGCAAAACAACCGCACCCACAAGACAACCCGCCCCCACCCCACCGCTAGCCTCACCCCCATGAGCCGCCCTCCCTTCCTCACGCCGCCTCCCCAAGCGCAGGCCCGCCCCCTCCTCACCCGCCGCGGCGAGTTCGCGACCCACGACGCCCTCCCGGCCGCGGCCGGCGTCGCGACCCGCGGCACCGTTCTGCTCGTGCCGGGGTTCACCGGGAGCAAGGAGGACTTCATCGCGCTGCTGGAGCCGCTCGCGGCGGCCGGTTATCGGGCGGTGGCCGTGGACGGGCGGGGGCAGCACGAGAGCGCGGGGCCGCGGGAGGCGTCGGCGTACGCGCAGGACGAGCTGGCCCGGGACGTCATCGCGCAGGCGGAGGCCCTCGGTGGTGGAGTGCATCTGCTGGGGCACTCGTTCGGCGGTCTGGTCTGCCGCGCGGCGGTGCTGCTGGACGCCTCGCCCTTCCGCTCGCTCACGATCATGAGCTGCGGCCCGGCGGCGATCGCGGAGGAGCAGCAGGCGCGTACCCGGCTACTGCTCGCCGCCCTGGGGCAGTTGGACAAGGAAGCGGTCTGGCGGGAGATGCAGAATCAGGAACAGGAACCGCAGGATGGGGAGGCGGCGGCCACGGAGCCCCGGGACCCCGCTCTGGAAGAGTTCCTGCACCGCCGCTGGACGCTGACGACGACGGAGCAACTCCTCGCCGCCGGGCGGCAGTTGACCGTGGAGCCGGACCGTACGGCGGAGCTGGCGGCGGTCCCGCTGCCCAAGCACGTACTCTCCGGCCGCCTGGACTACGCCTGGCCGGTGCCGTCGATCGACGCGATGGCGAAGGAGCTGTCGGCGGTCCGTACGGTCGTCGAGGGCGCGGGCCACTCCCCCAACGCGGAGCGCCCGGCGGCGACGGCCGAAGCGCTCGTACGCTTCTGGGACCTGGTGGTCTGAGGGCGGTCTAAGAGGGGTCCGGGGCGATGTCCGCCCCGCTCGCGGTCACGGTGAAGAGCCCGCCCTGGGGGTCGCGGAGCGTCGCCTCGCGGCCCACCTGGGACTGGCCCGGTTTGGCGGCGACCGTGCCGCCGGCGGCGAGGGCGGTCTCGACGGCCTTCTCGACGTCGTCGACGCAGAAGTAGACGTGCCAGCGGGGCCGGATCCTCGGGTCGGGCGCCGCTTCCACCGCGCCGCCGCGCAGGCAGGCGACGGTGTGCCCGGCGGAGCGGACCATCACGGCGTCGTCCTCGTAGCGCACCTCGCAGCGGTCGGGGCGGCCGGTGGCCCACTCGAAGACCTCGCCGTAGAACATGGCGGCGGCGAAGGCGTCGCGGGTGCGCAGCTCCAGCCAGGCGGGCGCGGCCTCCCGGCCGACGCGCCACTCGCGGAGGGTCTCGCCCTCCCAGAAGCCGAAGACGGCGCCGGCGGAGTCGGCGGCGAGGGCGGCCCGGCCGTGGCCGACGGCGAGCGGCCCGACGGCGACGGTGCCGCCGCGCTCGCGGATGCGGGAGGCCACCACGTCGGCGTCCTCGACGGCGAAGTAGGAGGTCCAGGAGACGGCGACGCCCATGGTGCGGGCGACGTTGCCGATGCCGGCGACGGGTTTGCCGTCGGCGAGCGCCACGGTGAAGTTCTCGCCCAGCCTGCCGGACCGGAAGGTCCAGCCCATCACCGGGCCGTAGAAGTCCTGGGCGGCGGTGAGGTCGTGGGTCAGCAGGGACACCCAGCACGGCGCGCCCGGCACGGCACGGTCGGAGGACGACGCCATGGCCGATCGCCTCGATTCTGTTCGGGGTCTGTTCGGGGTCGGTCTGTTCCGGGTCGCTCCCGGGTCGCTTCCGGGGATCGCCGGATTCCGGACGGTGGCAGCGCTCGGGAGCGGCCGTGCCCCGGGGGCCACGACCACCCGAAGCAAGGGTTCCACTCACCGTCCCCGCGCGCATTCCGGCACGCGCACGCGTCACGCTGGTTCCGTACGTTCAGTACTGGGTGCCCAGGTGGTCCCAGAATCCGTCGCGCAGCGCCCGGCGCAGGTCCGCGTGGCCGCGCAGCGAGAGACCGAGCAGCGCCTCGGCCTCCACCAGGAGTTCCTGGTCGACGGCGCCGGGGAGGTAGGGGTGGCCGGGCAGCAGCTCGGCGAGGGTGTCGCGGCCGCGGGAGCCCAGCCACTGGGCGGCGACCTGGGCGCCGACGAAGCGCACGTCGTCGCGGCTGGGGGCGGGCGCCTGGTGGGCGGCCTCGCCGTAGGGCTCGGGGACGGCGCGGCGGGCGACGTAGGGCTTGCAGAAGTCGAGGTCGAAGGTGCGCTGGCTGTCGACCTCCCAGAGCAGGGGTTCCGCCTGGTTGCGGCCGCCGACGGCCTCGATGCCCCAGAGGTGGACGCGGGCGCCGTAGCCCTGCGCGGCCTCGACGGCCGAGACGAGGTCCTCGTCGCCGCCGATGAGCGCGGCGTCGCTGATGGCGCGGTGCCGGGCGAGGGATTCGAGGTCGCTGCGGATGAGGGAGTCGACGCCCTTCTGCTGGTTGTTGGCGTTGAGGTTGCCGAGGCGGACCTTGACGTCGGGGAGTTCGGCGATGCTCTGCTGCTCGGCGGTGTGGATGCGACGCCGGGCGCCGTCGTACCAGTAGACCCGCAGCAGCCTGCTGTCGGGGAAGATCATGCGGGCCTTGTCGATGAACGCCTCGATCAGCCCTTCGGAGTCGAGGTCGAAGGCCCGCCGGTCCTCGGTGCCGGCGACGAGCCGGCCCGCTGCGGCGTAGACATAGCCGGCGTCCACGAAGATCGCATGGGTGGAGGGGGTGGTGGCGACCTCGGCGAGGACGCGGTTGAGCAGCTCATTGGTGCGCTCGATGCCCGCGGTGATCGCGGCCAGGTCCGGGGTCTGCGGGGGGTGTGCGGCGGGGTGATCGGTCATGTGCGAGCTCTCAGTAATTAGTCACGTTAAAAATTTCCTTAGCGTAGGGAATGTTTGAAGTGATCACCTCGTTGGACACGTATGTGAGCAGGTCGCACTGTCGCGACTTAGTTCACCTACTCATGGAGTTCTCCTCAGGAGGATCAGACGAAGGGAGAAGCCTTGCGCTTCGAAATCATGCGCCTGGACGACATCGACGGCAGCGCCGTCGACAGCACCGTCGTGGACGCCGCCTCCGTCAACAGGATCGTGCAGCAGGCCGCGTTCACAGGCCAGCGCATCTACATCCGCCCGGCCCACACCGCGGCCCGGTAGTGCGCAAGCACTCCCACGTGCACGACACCCCCGTACGGGACCGTACGGGGGTGTCGTGCGTTTGCGGGTGAGCCGCGCCGGGTGCGGCGCCCGGGCGGTCAGCGGTTGGCGATGACCTGGGTGATGCCGTTGATGATCTGCTGGACGGCCAGCGCCGAGAGCATCATGCCCGCGAGCCGCGTCACCAGCACCACGCCGCCGTCCTTGATGACCCGGATGATCAGCAGCGAATAGCGCATCACCAGCCACAGCACGACGTGCATCGCGGCGATGGCGACCCACACCGAGATCTGGGCGCTGACCGAGTCCGCGTGCTGGACGGCCAGGATCACCGAGACGATCGCACCGGGCCCGGCCAGCAGCGGCATGCCGAGCGGGACGAGCGCGACATTGACGTCCTTGGTCTGCGTGGGCTCCTCGGACTTGCCCGTCAGCAGGTCCAGCGCGATCAGCAGCAGGAGCAGACCGCCCGCGATCATCAGCGCGGGCGTGGTGATGTGCAGGTAGTCCAGGATCTGCTGGCCGCAGATGCCGAAGACGGCGATGACGCCGAAGGCGACCGCGGCCGCCTGCCAGGCCATGCGCCGCTGGACCTTGGCCGGGCGGCCGGAGGTGAGCGCGAGGAAGATCGGGGTGATCCCCGGCGGGTCCATGATCACGAAGAGCGTGAGGAAGAGGGATCCGAAGACAGCGAAGTCGAACACAGTGAGGCCTTGCGAGAGTGGTGCGAGCAGGAGCTGGGGTGAGGGAGCGGACGCGGGCGCGGGGCAGCGCACGGCGGTGGGAGGAGGAGTGCGTACGAGCGGTACGCGCCGGTCGCACGGCAGAGGTGCTCAGGGGCGTACGGAGGCACGGTCACGCACGTGCGGACGGCACGCGCGCGGCCCGGAGGGGCCGGGAAGAGGGAGGGGTCAGCCGCCGGCGCCCGGGACGGGGAACGCGCCCGTGGCCCGGCGGGTGATCTCGCCGTAGATCTCCGGGTCGGTGGTGAACTCACCGAGCCGGCAGGTCTTGCGGCTTCCGTGGTAGTCGCTGGAGCCGGTGGCCAGCAGGGAGAGGTCGGCGGCCAGGCCGCGCAGCCGGGCGCGCGTGGGCGCGTCGTGGTCCATGTGGTCCACCTCGACGCCGTCGAGACCGGCCGAGGCCAGCTCGGCTATCCCGCGCTCGGAGACGCAGTTGCCCCGCTTGATCGCGAAGGGGTGCGCGAGGACGGCGACGCCGCCCGCCGCCTTGATCAGGCGGATCGCGTCGAAGGGGTCGAGCTCGTGCTTCTCGACGTGGGCGCGGCCGCCGTCGGCCAGCCAGTCGGAGGTGAAGGCGTCGGAGACGGTGTCGACCACGCCAAGCTCGACCATGGCGCTGGCCACGTGCGGCCTGCCCACGGCGCCGCCCGCGGCGAGCTCCGTGATGCGCTCCCAGGTGACGGGCACGCCCAGCTCGTTGAGCTTGCCGACCATGGCACGGGCGCGGGGCACCCGGTCGTCGCGCACGAGCTCCCGCTCGCGGGCGAGCTCCGGCTCCAGCGGGTCGAAGAGGTAGGCAAGCATGTGGACGCCAAAGCCGTCGGGTCCCGCGAAGCGGCAGGAGAGCTCGGCGCCGGTGACCAGGGTCAGCCCGGCGGGCAGTGCCGCGATGGCCTCCGCGTGGCCGCCGACTCCGTCGTGGTCGGTCAGCGCGACGACGTCCAGCCCGGCGGCGGCCGCGTTGCGGACCAGCTCGGCGGGGGTGTCCGTACCGTCCGATGCCGTGGAGTGGGTGTGCAGATCGATGCGCACGACTCGGACTCCTGGCAGTGGTACGGACGGGACCGGTTCAGGATAACCGGCGACCGGAAGTCTCCGGCCCCCGCGGGCTTATGAGATCGCTTACGTCCGCGGGGCCGTCTCAGGGCGCCAGCAGGCGCGGGGACAGCGCCCCGCAGGGCAGCAGTTCCACCTCCGCGCCCGCTTCGCGCAGATCCGTGAGCACCAGCTCGTCGTACATCAGCAGCCCCGAGCGCTCCGGCCAGACGACCGCCCACAGCCACAGCCCGCGCGCCTCGCCCGCGAAGACCGCCCGGTCCTCGGGCGCGCCGTCGACGTGCCAGAGGGGGGTGGGGCGGCCCGCGGCGTGCACCTTGGCGTGGGGGGATCGGTCGACGGAGATATAGGGGCCGGGGTCGGGGCCGTCGATGCCGGCATAGCGGGCGCCGAGGCCGACGCCGAGCTCCTCTGCGACGAGCAACAGCTCGCCGGGGCCGCCGAGCGGGCTCGGCCCCGAGCAGGCGACGGCGGTGGCCCGGCCGCCGCTGCGGTCGTCGCCCGCGCACACCACGCCCGTGAAGAGCCAGCCGACGGGCAGCGGCCAGGGCATCCACACCGGGACCCGGGCACGGCTCACGACGACGGCGAGCGCCTCGACGCTCGGCGGAACGACCGGCTGCAAGGGGTGCACCGGGCCGTGCACGGAGCACTGCCAGGAGTCGGCGAAGAGACCGGGCGCGCGCACCCGGCCTCCGCACTTCGGGCAACTGGGTTCGCCCCTCATAAGGCCCAACGGTCCTCCGAGGCCGCCGCCGCGTCAAGGACGATCACCCGTCCGGACGCCGACACCCCGGAGCGTCACCCCAGGGGCACCCCGGGCCGCAGTGGGTCACGCAGATCGGTGCCGTGCCGCAGCCACCGCTCCTCCAGCGCGGCCGCTCCCTGGACCCGTTTCCACGCCGCCTCGTTCGGTGTCATCGGCAGCAGCGGCAGGAAGCGGACGGGGTCCATCGGGTCGTCCAGTTCGAGGTCCTCGACCAGGCCGCCGGACTCCGCGACGAGCACGGAGGTGAAGGACGCCCCCGGCCACAGCGGCTCGCCCGTGTCCAGCGAGGCGCCGGGCGCCACGACGAGCCCCTCCACCTGTGGCGATGCGGCGAGCACGGCCAGCGGGCGGAGCACCTTGTCGGTGTCCGCGCGGCCGGCGCGTACGGAGAGGACCAGCTCGGCGCGGGGGCCGCGCAGGGGGTCGGCGATGACGGCGGTGGGGTCGGCCATGGGCTGGGCGGACATGCCGAGGGTCGCGTAGCGGACGACGTCTCCGTCGAGAAAGCGGAGAACCTCGATCCGGTCCGTGCCGAGGAAGGTGATCGCGGCACGCGCGTCCGGTTCGCCCAGGGCTGTCCGCAGCCGGGCCTCGACCAGTGCGAGAACGTCTGACATGCAGTGAGCATAGAACGCGTATCGAACGGGCAAAGGAGGGTATTGACGGGTTCAGTGGCTGCTAGCCTTGGCCTCTGGTCAGGGAGTTACGTTCGTCCCCCAGCGGGGACCGGCCGGAGGAGGTGGGGCTGCGGTGGATCCTAGTCGACCGTGCAGTACCGGTAGTTCTCCCGTCCCTCCGCTCCGGACGCGCTCCTTGTGATCTGAAGACTTCCCGAACCGGCCGCTTTTGCCGGAATTCGCCGGGATTCTCCCTGGAAGTCCTTTCGCGTCCGCAGCAATTGACGGAAGAGCGCCTTCTCTCGCTTTGTTCCGTGTTCTCTGCGAAGTTCTTGCGCACTGCCGTCAGTCCACCGCACCACGCGAAGCGCCGCCCGCTTTGCGGACGTACACCCTCGTCACCGGGACTACGTCCACGTTCCGGGCAGCGTTGCGCTCGCCCCCGTGACTGGCGGCCGGCCCGTGAAGGAGCCTGCCATGTCGATGATCCGCGACCTGCGTGCCGCCGTCCGCCCCGCCCTGCGCCGGGGTGCCACTCCCTATGAGTACGACTCCACCCGGGACCCCTCCGTGAGCAGCGCCGTCGTCGACTGCGCCATCTACCGCGACGGCAGGCGGTCGGCCGACCACGTCGGCCCGGCCGAGGCCATGCGGCGCGTACGGGCCGACGGCGGCTTCGCGTGGATCGGGCTGCACGAGCCGACGGAGCGTGAGTTCTCCGGCATCGCCCAGGAGTTCGGGCTGCACCCGCTCGCCGTGGAGGACGCGGTCCACGCCCACCAGCGGCCCAAGCTGGAGCGCTACGACGACACGCTCTTCACCGTCTTCAAGACCATCCACTACGTCGAGCACGCCGAACTGACCGCCACCAGCGAGGTCGTGGAGACCGGCGAGGTGATGTGCTTCACCGGCCCGGACTTCATCATCACCGTCCGGCACGGCGGCCAGGGCTCGTTGCGCGCGCTGCGCCACCGCCTCCAGGACGACCCGGAGCTGCTCGCCAAGGGACCCTCTGCGGTGCTGCACGCCATCGCCGACCAGGTCGTCGACGGCTATATCGCGGTCGCCGACGCCGTGCAGGACGACATCGACGAGGTCGAGATCGATGTCTTCTCCGCGCCCAGCAAGGGGTCCTCGCGCGGTGGTGACGCGGGCCGGATCTACCAGCTCAAGCGGGAGGTCCTGGAGTTCAAGCGGGCGGTCTCGCCGCTGATGCGGCCGATGCAGCAGCTCAGCGAGCGGCCGATGCGGCTGGTCGACCCCGACATCCAGAAGTACTTCCGCGACGTCGCCGACCACCTCGCGCGCGTGCACGAGCAGGTCGTGTCCTTCGACGACCTGCTCAACTCCATCCTCCAGGCGAACCTGGCCCAGGCGTCGGTCGCCCAGAACGAGGACATGCGGAAGATCACGTCATGGGCGGCGATCTGTGCCGTGCCGACGATGATCGCCGGGGTGTACGGCATGAACTTCACATACATGCCGGAGCTCAAGTGGAAGTACGGCTACCCGACGGTGATGGTCGTGACGGTGGCGATCTGTGTCGCGATCCACCGGGGTTTCAAGCGGAACGGGTGGCTGTAGCGGGCTCTTCCAGGCGCGCCCGAGGCAGGCGGTCCCCCCTGATCACCAGGGCCAGGCCCGCCAGGATCACCAGGAGTGCCGGGTACGCCGCCGCCGGCGGGAGCTGGTTCAGCCACAGCGCCGCGATCAGCGCCGCTCCCGGTGTCTCCAGCAGGATCGCCGTCGAGGTGACCGACGGGCCGAGACCCTTGACGACGCGGTTGATGAGCGAGTGCCCGAGCAGCTGCGCGGTGACCGTCAGCAGGGCCAGCTTCAGCCACGTACCGCCGCTGTAGCCGCCGAGCGAGGCGCCGGACAGCAGGCAGGTGCCGAGCAGCAGGACCGTCGTCGTGACGTACAGGACGTAGGTGTACGCCACGGTGCCCACCGTCCGCCGCACCTCCGCGCCCAGCAGGACGTACCCCGCGGCCGCGATGCCGCCCGCGAGCGCGAGCGCGTCCCCGGCGAGCGCACGGGCGGATACCGCGAAGTCGACGCCCGTCAGGATCACGACACCGAGGAAGGCGAGCCCGGTGCCCGCCCAGACCAGCGCGGGCGGGCGGTGGCCGCGCAGGCGCAGCAGGAGCGTCGTCCAGATCGGGGTCGTCGTGACCAGCGCGGTCGAGGACGCGACCGAGGTCATCCGCAGGCTCGGCAGCCACACCGCGAAGTGCACGGCGAGCAGCACGCCCGCGGCCAGGGACAGCAGCACCGCCCGGCGCCCCATGCCGCGCAGCTCGCCGCGGTGGCGTACGAGCGCGAGCGGGGTGAGGGCACCGACCGCCATGGCGTTGCGCCAGAACGCGATGGCGAGGGCCGGTGCGGCGATGGTCGCGGTGAGCGGCGCGGAGAGCGAGATCCCGGCGATGGCCACGGCGAGCAGGACGACGTCCGTACGGACCGGGGGCGCGGCGCCCGGGCCGGGCGCCGTCGGCGGGGCGGCGGGGCCCCTGCGGGCGGTCCTGGCATTCCTGGCGGTCCGGGCAGTCGTCACCCGTCCAGCGTAGGCGGCATAAGGTGACCGTTATGACGCAGACGCTGGCGCTGATCGAAGAGGCCACCAAGAAGTCCGGCCTCATCTGGGTGCAGGGTCCGACGGGGCCCAGCCGTGCGCTGTGGCACGTGTGGCACGAGGGTGCCGCCCACCTCGTCGGCGGGCCCGGCGAGCAGCCGCTTGAGGACCTCGGGCTCACGGACGGCGCGCGGGCGACCGTGACGGTGCGCAGCAAGGACAAGGGCGGCCGCCTGGTGACGTGGACCGCGCTGGTGGTCGAGCCCGCGGTGCGGGGCGAGGAGTGGACGTCCGCCGTCGCCGAGCTCAAGGGCAAGCGGCTCAACGCGCCGGACGCGGAGCGGATCGAGGAGCGGTGGGCCACGGAGTGCCGGGTGCTCCGCCTGGAGCCGACGGGTTCGACGGTGGAACTGCCCTCGGGGGCGCTGACCGCGGTGCCGCTGCCGACGGCGGCCACCACGCGCCTGCCCATGCCCGCGGCCCTGCCGCGGCTGCTGCGCGGCCGGCGCCGCCGGGGCTGACCGCGCCCGGACCGGACGGCCTAGGACTTGCCCGAGGACGGGTCCGCGCCGGTGGGGATGTTCTTGCCGTAGTCGACCGTGGCGCTCTTGTCGGGGACGGAGAGGGCGAAGTCCTGGCCCCAGTCGCCCAGTTCCAGCTGGCCCGCCCCGCCGGCCCGCTGCACCCGCACGGGATACGGCGTGCCCGTCAGGGAGACGTCGAGCGTGCCGCCGCTGCCGTTGCCGCCGGTGACGCGGATCGTGCGGACCCCGGCGACCGTCCCGTGGTCGCCGCGCGTGAGCTTGCCGTGCAGGCCGAGGAGGCCGTCCAGCAGGACGTCCTTGTCGGTGAAGCCCTTGAACTGCTGGTAGGAGGGGTCGCCGGACGGGACCTTCACATACTTCTTCTCCAGCTTGCCGCCCGCCGCGCCGCCGCTGCCCTGCGACCAGAACGAGGCCGGCGCCTTGAGGTAGAGCTCGTCGCCGACCCGCAGCAGCTCGAACGCGGTGGCGCCGGTGGAGAGCTGTCCGGTCCCGCCGTTCTTCTTCAGCCGCATGTCGATCTTGTACGTACGGCCCTGGCTGACGACGTTGCCGGACAGGTGGACCGCGTCCGCGCCCCGGGCTGCCTCGCGGGCCTTGTCCTGGATCTTCGCCGCGTCGAGCTTGCCCACGCCGTTGGTGCCCGCGTCGGGGTCCGAAGCCCCGCTGCCACAGGCCGTGAGCGCGGCGGACAGGCCGACGCAGAGCGCTCCGACGAGTGCCGCCTTCCGGGTTCGCACGTCTGCTCATGCCTCCTGTGACCGATGCAGTACGGCAGCGTACCCGGGCTGTCCGGGGGCGGAAGCCCGGGATCCGTACGGCCCTCTCTCCCGCGCCGGGGAGAAGCCGGTCACGTTAGCCTGAAACCGGACATCGCCCCTTCGGGAGCCCGGAGAAGGAGGACGCGCCATGGCGGGAGGCGTCCACCGGGTGTTCGTCTCGCACCTCTCCGGCGTGGCCGTCTTCGACCCCAACGGCGACCAGGTGGGCCGGGTGCAGGACCTCGTGGCGATGCTGCGCGTCGGCGGGCGGCCGCCGCGCGTGCTGGGGCTGGTCGTGGAGGTCGTCAGCCGCCGCCGGATCTTCCTGCCGATGACCCGGGTGACGGGCGTGGAGTCCGGCCAGGTCATCACCACCGGCGTGATCAACCTGCGGCGCTTCGAGCAGCGGCCCACGGAGACGCTGGTCGTCGGCGAGCTGCTGGACCGCCGGGTGCACCTCGTCGACGGGGGCGAGGAGGTCACCGTCCTCGACGTGTCGATCACCCGGCTGCCGGCCCGCCGGGACTGGGAGATCGACAAGGTCTTCGTCCGCAAGGGCAAGGGCGGGGCCCTGCGCCGCAAGGGCGAGACGCTGACGGTGGAGTGGTCGGCGGTGACCGGCTTCTCGCTGGAGGAGCACGGGCAGGGCGCGGCGAACCTCCTGGCCACCTTCGAGCGGCTGCGCCCGGCCGACCTCGCCAATGTGCTGCACCACCTGTCGCCGAAGCGGCGCGCGGAGGTGGCGGCGGCGCTGGACGACGACCGGCTCGCGGACGTCCTGGAGGAGCTCCCGGACGACGACCAGATCGAGATCCTCGGCAAGCTCCAGGAGGAGCGCGCGGCCGACGTCCTGGAGGCCATGGACCCGGACGACGCCGCCGACCTGCTGTCGGAGCTGCCCGAGGACGACATGGAGCGGCTGCTGACGCTGATGCAGCCGGACGACGCGGCCGACGTGCGGCGGCTGCTGGCCTACGAGGACCGGACGGCGGGCGGCCTGATGACCACGGAGCCGATCGTGCTCCGCCCGGACGCCACGGTCGCCGACGCCCTCGCGCGGGTGCGCAACCCAGACCTCTCCCCCGCGCTGGCCGCGCAGGTCTATGTGTGCAGGCCGCCGGACGAGACGCCGACGGGCAAGTACCTGGGCACGGTGCACTTCCAGCGGCTGCTGCGCGACCCGCCGTTCACGCTCGTCGGGTCGATCGTGGACACCGATCTGCGGCCGCTGCCGCCGGACACCCCGCTGCCCTCCGTCACCAGCTACCTGGCGACCTACAACATGGTCGCCGCGCCCGTGGTGGACGAGAGCGGCGCGCTGCTGGGCGCCGTGACCGTCGACGACGTGCTGGACCACCTGCTGCCGGACGACTGGCGGGAGACCGAGCTGCACTCCGGTGCACTGGGCATGAGCGATCTGCCGGAGGCCGCCGATGGGCACTGAACGCAGCCGTGAGGAACGGGCCAAGGAGCGGGTGGCGCACGCGCCGCGGGTGCGGCTGGACCTGCCGCGGGTGCGGCGGCGCAGCTGGCTGCCCGCGTACGACCCGGAGGCGTTCGGGCGCACCTCGGAGCGGATCGCGCGGTTCCTGGGGACGGGCCGGTTCATCGTCTGGATGACGGTCGTCATCGTGCTGTGGGTGCTGTGGAACACCACGGTGCCGGGGCATCTGCGGTTCGACAACTATCCGTTCATCTTCCTCACCCTGGTGCTCTCGCTCCAGGCGTCGTACGCGGCGCCGCTGATCCTCCTCGCGCAGAACCGGCAGGACGACCGCGACCGGGTCAATCTGGAGCAGGACCGCAACCAGAACGAACGGTCCATCGCGGACACGGAGTACCTGACGCGGGAGATCGCGGCGCTGCGGATGGGCCTGGGCGAGGTCGCCACGAGGGACTGGATCCGCTCGGAGTTCCAGGATCTGGTGAAGGAGCTGGAGCAGCGGCGGATATTCCCGTACGAGAGTGAGGAACGCGACCGCTGAAGGGCCTTTCCGGAGGCCCCCTCGGGCGCCGTACCATCGTTCTCATGGCTACCGACACGAACGGCACGTCCGTGAGCGAGGACGCGATCCGCGCCGCGCTCGCGACGGTGAACGACCCCGAGATCCACCGTCCGATCACCGACCTGGGCATGGTCAAATCGGTGGAGATCGGTGCGGACGGCTCGGTCGCGGTAGCGGTCTATCTGACGGTCCAGGGCTGCCCGATGCGCGAGACGATCACGAGCAACGTGCGCAACGCGGTGGCGTCCGTCGAGGGCGTCACGGAGGTCTCCGTCGAGCTCGACGTGATGAGCGACGAGCAGCGCAAGGAGCTGGCGGCCTCGCTGCGCGGGGGCACGGCCGAGCGCGAGGTGCCCTTCGCCAAGCCCGGTTCGCTGACCCGGGTCTACGCGGTGGCGTCCGGCAAGGGCGGCGTGGGCAAGTCCTCGGTGACGGTCAACCTGGCGGCGGCGATGGCCGCCGACGGCCTGAAGGTCGGCGTCGTGGACGCGGACATCTACGGCCACTCGGTCCCCCGCATGCTGGGCGCGGGCGACAGCAGGCCCACCCAGGTCGAGAACATGATCATGCCGCCGTCGGCGAACGGCGTGAAGGTCATCTCGATCGGGATGTTCACCCCGGGCAACGCCCCGGTGGTGTGGCGCGGCCCGATGCTGCACCGCGCGCTCCAGCAGTTCCTGGCGGACGTCTACTGGGGCGACCTGGACGTCCTCCTGCTCGACCTCCCGCCGGGCACCGGCGACATCGCGATCTCCGTCGCGCAGCTCGTCCCGAACGCCGAGATCCTGGTGGTGACGACGCCTCAGCAGGCCGCCGCCGAGGTCGCCGAGCGCGCCGGTTCGATCGCCGTGCAGACGCACCAGAAGATCGTCGGCGTCGTGGAGAACATGTCCGGGCTGCCCTGCCCGCACTGCGACGAGATGGTCGACGTGTTCGGCACGGGCGGCGGCCAGACCGTCGCCGACGGGCTGACGAGGACGACCGGTGCGAACGTGCCCGTGCTGGGCTCGATCCCGATCGACGTCCGGCTGCGCGAGGGCGGCGACGACGGCAGGCCGGTCGTCCTGACGGACCCGGAGTCCCCGGCGGGCGCCGCGCTGCGGGCCATCGCGGGCAAGCTCGGAGGGCGCCAGCGCGGCCTCTCGGGGATGTCGCTGGGGATCACCCCGCGCAACAAGTTCTGACGGCCGTACGACGGCATGAGTAAGGGGCGCCCTCCGTGGAGGGCGCCCCTTACGCGCTACTGCTTGCCCGTCTCCAGGTCCTTGACGGGCGCGTCGGCGGCGTTGTTCTTCACGGACGCGATGCCCTTCTCGGCCGCGGCCTTGCTGTTGTACGCCTCGCCGACGGCGATGATCTCGCCGTTCCCGGCCTTGAGGCGGAACCGGTGCTGACCGGCCTTGTCCTTGTAGAGCTCGAACGAACCACCCATGTCGTCTCACCTCTCCGAGTGCTGCCCCTGCCAGGCATTCAAGCCCGGCACCGGGGCGCACGCAGCTCGGGTGGGCCCGATGGGTGGCGCCCTCAGCTCCCGTAGACGGCGAGGTCCTTGATCACCGAGAAGCCCATGCCGTACGCGCTCATGCCCCGCCCGTACGCGCCGAGGTGGACGCCCTCGGCGGAACCGGCGAGGACCCAGCCGTACTCGGACTCGCGGTAGCGGAAGTCGGTGGGCACCCCGTCGACCGGGAGCGAGAGCGTCGACCAGGCGGGCTCGTCCAGGTGGTCTGCGAGCTCCCAGGCGAGGGCCGTCTGCTGGTCCAGCCAGTCCTGCCGCAGGGCGCGCTCCATCTGCGCGGGCCAGGTGCAGGACAGCAGCCCCGAGCCGGCCAGCCAGGCGGCGGAGGAGACCGAGGTGGCCTCCAGCACGCCCGTGCCGTCGGCGCTGCGCCGGACGGGGCGGCTCGCGACGGTCACCACGACGGCGAAGCGCTGCTTCTCGGCGGCGGGGTCGACCCGCTCGCCGCGCGGCGAGGGCTCCTCGCCGTGGCCCGTGGAACCGTGCTCCACGGTCCCGTCGGCGGCGGCGCCGACCTGCATCAGCCAGCGCGGCCCGCTGTACGCCTCGTCCAGGCCGTACCACGGGAACGAGGCCAGCAGATAGCCGTCGGCGGACCGCCGGGTACCGGGGCCGCTCTGTGCCGCATCCTGTGCGGCGGCCTCACCGGTCTCGCCGGCCGGTCCCTGCGCCCCTACCCGACTCGTCGTCTCCATCTGCGCGGCGCCTCCTCGTTGCCCGACGTCCTGGGCGAGCCCGCCCCCCTAGGACGACTTCACCCCAAACACAGGGAGGATAGCCACCCCCGTCAATGGCGCACGGGATGCGCGGACTCAGGTGGCGTCGGAATCGAAGGGCGGGCGCTCGCCGGGGTGCAGCCCCTCGCGCTTTTTGAGCAGGTCAGGGCCACCGGACGGGGACGGGGAGCCGGGCGCGGCGGGGCCGGAGGACGGCTCCGGGGCACTGCTGCGCCCGTGGACGGCGTCGGCCACGTCACCCATCTCGGCCTTGAAGTCGAAGCCGTTGCGGATCTCCTTCAGGCCCAGCTCGTCCTTGTCGAGCACGTGCTTGCGCACGAAGGTCTTGGGGTTGAGGTCCTCGAACTCGAAGTCCTTGAACTCCGGGCCCAGCTCCGAGCGGATGTCCTGCTTGGCGTTCTCCGAGAACTGCCGGATCTTGCGCAACGTCCGCGACACGTCCTGGATCATCTTCGGCAGCTTGTCGGGGCCGAAGATGAGGATGGCGATCACCACGAGCGCGACCAGCTCGAGGGGTCCTATGTCGAGCACGTTGCAGCTCCTTGAGGCGTCAGTGGCCGGGGGTCGCGGCCACCTATCACGGTACCTGGCCCGGGGACCCCCGAGGGCGTCGCCCGGGCCAACATCAGGCCAAAGGTCATCGCGCGCCCGCGGAGCCCAGGGTCAGCTCCACGGTCCGCTCCTTGCCGTCGTGCTCCACGGTGAGGGCCAGCCGGTCACCCGGACGGTGACTGCGGACCTTGACGATCAGCTCCTGGCCGCTGTGCACCGGCGCCCCGTCGATCTTCCTGATCACGTCCTGGTCCCGGATGCCCGCCTTGTCGCCGGGGCCGCCCGGAGTGACGGCCGGCCCGTCGGCGCCCTTGGAGTTCACCCGGGCGCCGTCGCCCGCGTACGTCATGTCCAGGGTCACGCCGATGACCGGGTGGGTGGCCCTGCCGGTGTTGATGAGCTCCTCGGCGACGCGCTTGGCCTGGTTGATCGGTATGGCGAAGCCGAGGCCGATGCTGCCGCCCTGGCCGCCGCCGAGGTCGGAGCCGTCGCCCGCGGAGCGGATCGCGCTGTTGATGCCGATGACACGGGCCTCGGAGTCCACCAGCGGTCCGCCCGAGTTGCCCGGGTTGATCGGGGCGTCGGTCTGGAGCGCGTCCACATAGCTGACGTCGCTGCCGTCCTGCTTCTGGCCGCCCGCGGTGATCGGGCGCTCCTTGGCGCTGATGATCCCGGTGGTGACGGTGCCCGCGAGGTCGTAGGGGGCACCGATGGCGACCACGGAGTCGCCGACGCGGACGGAGTCGGAGTTGCCGAGGGCGAGCGGGGTCAGCCCGGACACCCCGGAGACCTTGATCACTGCCAGGTCGTAGCCGCTGTCCCGGCCGACGACGGTGGCCTTCGCGCTCTGCCCGCCGTTGAAGGTCACCGATATGTCGCCGCCGGAGCCCGCGGGCTCCACGACGTGGTTGTTGGTGAGGATGCGGCCTTCCTTGTCCAGGACGAAGCCGGTGCCGGTGCCCTGGTCGCTGCCGCCGCGCACATGGATGGTCACCACGCCGGGCAGGGTGCGCGCGGCGATCCCGGCGACGCTGCCCGGGGCCCGCCCGGACCGGTCGACGGGCGCCTGCGGCAGCCGCACGTGGTGCCCCACGACGCCGTCCCGCTCCAGATACGACCCGACGGCTCCGCCGACGCCTCCGGCGACGAGCGCCACGATCAGCGCCCCGACGACGATGCGCCCCCGCCGCCGCCCGGCGGCCGGCCCGGCCGGGGCGTCGGGGCGGGACACGGGTGACACGGCCCAGGGGTCGTACTGCCAGGGCGCGGGCGGCCCGTACGGAAGGGGTGGCGTGAACTGCGGGCCGTGACCGGGCGGCACGGGTGGCAGGCCCGCCGGCGGGAGATGGGTGCCGTGCGCCGGGGTGACCGGGCGCTGGACGGGCGGCGCGGGCGCCCACGGGCCGGGACGGCCGTACGGCGGCGTGCTGTACGGGTCGGGCGCGTGCAGGGGCGCCGGGGCCCGGCCGGCCTGCGCGTCGTACGAAGGCGGGGGCGTGGCGTCCGCGGGGGCCGCGCCACCGGGCTCGCCCTCAGGGGCGGGTGACGCGGCGTCAGGCAGTGTCGTACGCCGGGGACGGCTCCACCACTGCGGCTTGGGGCCCATGGGCCGCGCCTTCCCCTCGTCCATCTTCTCCCCACCGTTCGCCG
The DNA here is from genome assembly GCF_039521185.1 of Streptomyces blastmyceticus. Classification (NCBI taxonomy): domain Bacteria; kingdom Bacillati; phylum Actinomycetota; class Actinomycetes; order Kitasatosporales; family Streptomycetaceae; genus Streptomyces; species Streptomyces blastmyceticus. Next base: position 95,420 of record NZ_BAAABW010000036.1, read on the forward strand.
GAGGGCGCACGGCATCGCCCGAGGGATCCGCGGCCCACCAGGAATTCAACCAGGTCCGCGCGGACCTGCGCAGAGGGCCCGGGCCGCCGACCGGATCCGCCGGGCGCGGCCGGCGGGACGGTCAGTGACGGATCGGCGCGCTGTCCGCCGTCGAGAGGCCCGGGGCGGGGAGCGCGGCCCGGATCAGGGGCGGGAACAGCACCGCACCGGAGGGCCGCAGCAGCGACACCTCCGTGGCCGGAGCCGCGGGGGCGGCCGGGGCGCCCGGCACACCGGGGCCGTCCCGCCCGGCGAGCGTGAGGGCCAGTGCGCGGCGGTCCTCGGCGGTGGCACCGGGGGTCATGGCGAGCGGCGCCGTGGCGACGCGTGGGTCCTCCGAGCGCGCGCTGGTGGTCTCACCGACCGAGGCGAGCGGCTGGGCGCTGCCCAGCGCGAACGCGGCGAGCGAGACCGCGCCCGCCGCCGCGAAGGCGAAGCGGCGCCCTCGCGAGGCGCCACGGGACGCGTCGGGGAAGTCGTGGATGCGGAAGCCGCGGTCGCGCTGCCAGGGGGCGACGGCGGGGAAGAGGGCAAAGGTTTCAGCCCGGGTGCCGGCGCCGCCTTTTCCCTGACCTCCGGGGCGCCCGCGGCCCTCCGGGCCGGGCTCCGCGCCCTCACGGCGCAGTCTCTCGGCGCCATCGCCGCCGGGGCCGGTGCCGGGCAGATTCTGCAGGCGGGCGAGCAGCGCGTCGGAGAGCGGCGGGGCGGCCGCTTCGGCGAACACGCTCTTGAGCCGACGCTGGGCGTCGGCTTCGGCTTTGCATTTCCAACAGGTCGCCAGGTGCGCGAGCACCCGCTCCCGAGAGTCGTGTCCCAACTCCCCGTCGACCAGGGCCGCGAGGCGGTCGCCGAGATGGTGCTCGGCGGGGGACTGACCGCCTGAACCGGTCACGCGATCCCTACCTCCCCACTCAGCGGAACGCCTGCCACGGCCACAGCACGCTGCTCGGCCCGGGCGGCGGGCGAGCGGTGCTGAAGCGCCTTGCGGAGGTGGGAGCGGCCGCGGTGGATGCGGCTGCGCACGGTGCCGAGCTTCACGCCGAGCGTCGCGGCGATCTCCTCGTACGAAAGGCCCTCGATGTCGCACAGCACGACGGCGGCACGGAACTCCGGGGCGAGGGTGTCCAGCGCCTGCTGGACGTCCGCGTCGAAGTGGGTGTCGTTGAAGTGCTGCTGGGGGGAGGGCTCGCGGCTGGGCAGCCGCTCCGCGGCGTCCTCGCCGAGTGCGTCGAAGCGGATGCGCTGTCGGCGCCGGACCATGTCCAGGAAGAGGTTGGTGGTGATGCGGTGCAGCCACCCCTCGAACGTGCCCGGGGTGTACGTGGACAGCGAGCGGAAGACGCGCACGAACACCTCCTGCGTGAGGTCCTCGGCGTCGTGCTGGTTGCCGGTGAGGCGGTAGGCCAGGCGGTAGACCCGTGCACTGTGCGTGCTGACGATCTCCTCCCAGGAGGGAGGGGCCCACGCCTGCGAATCCGCATCGGTGGCGAAGGTCGCGGTGGGTGCGGAGTCGGTGGTGCGCGAACGGTCAGCGGTCTTGGTCACGGATTTCGGCTCGCCGAGGGACCTGCGAAAGCGCTTCAGCACGCCCCGACGGTCTCCGGCCGCAGCCGCACCTCCCCTGTCGGCTCTGGTGGTGTCCAGTGGAGCCCCTACCATATCCATCCCGCCCGTTAGCTCAGGATAAGGAATTTTGACCTTCATTTGGTCTTGATCCCCCGTCTCCGGCGTCTCCTCCCGGCTTCTCCCGCCGTAGCCCTCCGATTCTTCCCAACGCGCGGTCCCATCTGCGGGTTCCCGTGGTCAGCGGATACAGTCACGGTTGCGTCGACTACGGGGACAGGAGAGGGCCATTACCGGCAACCAGCAGACGAGCTGGGCGTTCGCCGATGCGTTCGTCGCCGAGGGAGAGGCACTGCGCTGGGCCCGGGACCGGGCTCACGAGGCAGGTCTCCGCTCGGTGTCGTCCGGCACCGGCGCCGCGCTGCGCCTGCTCGCCGCGGCGGTGGACGCCAAGGCGGTGGCCGAGATCGGCACCGGCACCGGCGTCTCCGGCATCCACCTCCTGCACGGCATGCGGCCCGACGGCGTGCTGACGACCGTGGACAGCGACCCCGAGTGCCAGCAGTTCGCCCGGCAGGCGTTCCGCGCCGCGGGCTTCGCGGGCAACCGCGCGCGCTTCATCCCCGGCCGCGCGCTGGAGGTGCTGCCGCGCCTCGCCGACGGCGGATACGACCTGGTGTTCTGCGACGGCGACCGGCTGGAGTGCCTCGACTATCTAGCCGAATCGTTGCGCCTGCTGCGGCCGGGCGGACTCGTCTGCTTCGAGGGCGTCTTCGCCGACGGCCGCACGGTCGACTCGGCCGCCCAGCCCGCCGAGGTGCAGCGGCTGCGCGAGCTGCTGCGCGCGGTGCGCGAGTCCACCGTGCTGCTGCCCTCGCTGCTGCCGGTCGGCGACGGGCTGCTGTGCGCGGCCCGGCGCGGCTGACCCGCGGCACGGGACGCGTACGCCCACCGGGGCGCACCACGGACCGACGCGCGCCGGGGGCGTGCGCCCGGGTGTGGATACACCGCTGCCCCGGAGCCGGGAACGGGCCGGCGGCCGGGGCAGCGTGACATTCGCAGGCCGTGCGTCAGACGGTGACCTTCTCCAGGGCCTCGCCGAGAGCCTTGGCCTCGTCCGGGGTCAGCTCGACGACGAGACGACCGCCGCCCTCGAGCGGAACCCGCATGACGATGCCCCGCCCCTCCTTGGTCACCTCGAGCGGGCCATCGCCCGTCCGCGGCTTCATGGCCGCCATGCTCGTTCCCCTTCCTGAAACCAGCTCGCCGCAGCCGACAACCCAGGTGTCACCGGCATCGAACACATTGCTTCCAGGCCATTATCCCGCATCGCGTGACCCGATGACCAACATCGGTCCGCATCCGGTCGGCAACGCGCTCTCGCAAAACCACCCAATTCGGCGATCGGACTGCGATACTGCGCGGCCGTCGCACCGCATCGATGGCCGGTTTCTTTGACGCAGGTCACATATCGGCCGCCGGTGATCTCCGGCATGCTGAGCCCTGACGGCTGTCGACGCAGCCGCGACGAGGGAGGGAGCGGCTCCATGGCCGACACCGTGCTGTACGACGTGACGGACGGGCTCGCGACGGTCACACTCAACCGTCCCGACGCCATGAACGCGCTCGACATCGAGACGAAGATCGCCCTCCGCGACGTGCTGGGCGAGGCCGGCGCGGATCCGGCGGTGCGCGCCGTCCTGCTGACCGCCACCGGGCGCGCCTTCTGCGTCGGGCAGGACCTCAAGGAACACGTCGAGCTGCTGGCGCGGGCCGAGTCCGTGATGAGCACGGTCAAGGAGCACTACAACCCCATCGTCACCGCGATCACCGGGATGCGGAAGCCGGTCGTGGCCGGGGTCAACGGGGTCGCGGCGGGCGCGGGCGCGGGCTTCGCCTTCGCGGCGGACTACCGCGTGGTCGCGGACACCGCCGCCTTCAACACGTCCTTCGCCGGGGTCGCGCTCACCGCGGACTCGGGCGTCTCCTGGACCCTCCCCCGCCTCGTCGGCCACAGCCGCGCCTCCGACCTGCTGCTGTTCCCGCGCAACGTGCCCGCCCAGGAGGCGTACGAGCTGGGCATCGCGAACAAGGTCGTGCCCGCCGCGGAGCTCGCCGCCGAGGCGGCCGCGGTGGCCCGCCGCCTCGCGGAGGGCCCGACCGCGGCCTACGCGGCACTCAAGGAGTCGCTGGCCTACGGCGCGGACCACTCGCTGGCCCAGTCGCTGGCCAAGGAGGACGAGCTCCAGGCGCGCGCCGGGGCCTCGGAGGACCACCGCATCGCGGTGGACGCCTTCCTCAAGAAGCAGAAGCCGGAGTTCGTGGGGCGCTGACCGGCCCGGCCGCCGCTACGCGCCCCCGCGCGCGTGGCAGTTGGCCAAGTGGTCGTTCACCAGGCCGCACGCCTGCATCATCGCGTACGCCGTCGTGGGCCCGACGAAGCGGAAGCCCCGCTTCTTGAGCTCCTTCGCGAGGGCCGTGGACTCGGGGGTCGTCGGGGGCACGTCCGCCATCGTGCGCGGCGCCCTGCGGGCTCCGTCCGGTGCGTACGACCAGATGAAGGCGTCCAGCTCGCCGGGCGCCCACTCCGCCGCCACCCGGGCGTTGCCGATCGCCGCGCTGATCTTCGCGCGGTTGCGGATGATGCCCGGGTCGGCGAGCAGCCGCTCGGCGTCCGCCTCGGTGAAGGCCGCCACCTTGGCGATGGAGAAGTCGGCGAAGGCCGCGCGGAAACCCTCGCGGCGGCGCAGGATCGTCAGCCACGACAGCCCGGACTGGAACGCCTCCAGGCACATCCGTTCGTAGAGGGCGTCGTCGCCGTGCACCGGGTGGCCCCACTCGGTGTCGTGATAGCGGCGGTAGTCCTCCATGGACTCCGCTTCCAGGCCCCAAGGACAGCGCGCCAGCCCGTCCGGGCCGACGACCACTCCTGCGCTCATGCTTCCGTTCCCCCGTTCCACTCGCCCGGCGCGGCGTCGTTCGGCGCCTGCCCGGGGCTCTCCTCGTCCTTGTTCGCGTCCTTCTTCGCCGCGCCGCGCGCCGCCTCGGCCTCCGCCCGAGCGACCGCGAGGGCCCGCTCCAGCTCGGCGATCCGGGCGTCGCGCTCGGCCAGTTCGGCGCCGAGCCGGTCCAGGACGTCGTCGGTCTCGGTCATGCGATAGCCGCGCACCGCGAGCGGCAGCCGCACCGCGTCGACGTCGGCCCGGCTCGTGGGCCGGTCGGCGGGCAGCGGCCAGGCGATCCGGTCCGGCTCGGCCTCGGGCAGCGAGACACCGCTCCCGCCGCCCACGACGAAGAGCGTGACCGCGGCCACCACCACGACCAGCGCGATGAGCAAGAACCAGAACACGACCATCTCCCAGGTGCGCCCGCCACACGAATCCGTCCTCCACGATCGTGCCATGCCCCACTGACGGTTAAGGTCGCTGGCGGACCACGCGAAGAGGAGTACGGAAATGCTGCGGCTGGGACGACGCGAGTTCGATGCGCACGAGCCGGTGATCATGGCGATCGTCAACCGGACCCCCGACTCCTTCTACGACCAGGGAGCGACGTTCCGTGACGAGGCCGCGCTGGCCCGCGTGGAGCAGGCGGTGTCGGAGGGCGCCGCCATCATCGACATCGGCGGTGTGAAGGCGGGCCCGGGCGAGGAGGTCACCGCCGAGGAGGAGGCGCGGCGCACCGTCGGCTTCGTGGCCGAGGTCCGCCGGCGTCACCCGGACGTGGTCATCAGCGTGGACACCTGGCGGCACGACGTCGGCGAGGCGGTCTGCGAGGCGGGCGCGGACGTGCTCAACGACGCGTGGGGCGGCTTCGATCCCAAGCTGGCGGAGGTCGCGGCGCGTTACGGAGTGGGCCTGGTGTGCACGCACGCGGGCGGCGTCGATCCCCGGACGCGGCCGCACCGCATCGCGTACGACGACGTGATGGCGGACATCCTGCGGGTGACGCTCGGGCTGGCCGAGCGGGCCGTCGCGCTCGGCGTCCGGCGCGACGCGATCATGATCGACCCGGGGCACGACTTCGGCAAGAACACCCGGCACTCGCTGGAGGCGACCCGGCGGCTGGGCGAGATGGCGGAGACGGGCTGGCCCGTCCTCGTCTCCCTGTCCAACAAGGACTTCGTCGGGGAGACGCTCGACCGGCCGGTGAAGGAACGGGTGCTGGGCACGCTGGCGACGACGGCCGTGTCGGCGTGGCTGGGTGCGCAGGTCTATCGCGTGCACGAGGTCGCGGAGACGAAGCAGGTCCTCGACATGGTGGCGTCCATCGCGGGGCACCGCGCGCCCGCGGTGGCCCGCCGCGGTCTGGCCTAGCCCCCACGAAGCTGCGCCCCGAACGCCGGACGGGCTGATTTCAGCCCGTCCGGCGTTCGCTTACGCCCCCGCTTCCTTCGTCACCAGGGCGACCGCCTCGTCCACGTCGTCCGTCACATGGAAGAGATGCAGGTCGTGGAGGCCCGCCTTGCCCTCCGCGATCAGGGTGTCGCGGAACCACTCGACCAGCCCGCGCCAGTACGCCGTCCCGAAGAGGACGATCGGGAAGCGCGTGACCTTCTTCGTCTGCACCAGCGTCAGTGCCTCGAACAGCTCGTCCAGCGTGCCGAGTCCGCCCGGCAGCACGACGAACCCGCTCGCGTACTTCACGAACATCGTCTTGCGGACGAAGAAGTAGCGGAAGTCCACGCCGAGGTTGACGTAAGGGTTGAGCCCCTGCTCGAAGGGCAGCTCGATGCCGAGGCCGACGGAGACGCCGCCCGCCTCCATCGCGCCCTTGTTGGCGGCCTCCATCGCGCCGGGTCCGCCGCCGGTGATGACCGCGAAGCCCGCCTCGACCAGGCCGCGGCCGATGGCCACCCCCGCCTCGTACTCCGCCGAGTCCACCGGCGTGCGGGCCGAGCCGAACACGCTGATGGCGGGTGGCAGTTCGGCGAGCGCGCCGAAGCCCTCGACGAACTCGGACTGGATGCGCATCACCCGGAAGGGATCCTCGTGCACCCAGTCCGCGGTACCTCTGGTGTCCAGCAGATGCTGGTCGGTGGTGCCCTGTTGCATCTGGCCGTGCCTGCGCACGACCGGCCCGCGGCGCTGCTCCCGCTGGGCGCGGGCTCCTTCGGGATGTGCCATTCCGCTCTCCCTCCGCTGATCGTTGCTGTTCAGCGTAGGCCCCCGCGGCGCCGCGGGCGGGCTCGTCAGGAGGTCAGCCAGGCGCGCAGCCGCTCCTCGCACTCCGGGATCAGCGCCATGCGGACCCGTTCGTCCCGCTTGTGCGCGACCATCGGGTCGCCGGGGCCGTAGTTGACGGCGGGCACGCCGAGCGCGCTGAAGCGCGAGACGTCCGTCCAGCCGAACTTGGGCTTCGGCGTCGCCCCGACGGCCTCGATGAAGGCGGCGGCGGCCGGGTGGGACAGGCCGGGCAGCGCGCCGGGCGAGTGGTCGTCGACGACGAACTCGGCGACACCGCAGTCCGCGAAGACCTCGAGGACGTGCACCATCGCCTCGTGCTCGCTCCGGTCGGGGGCGTAGCGGAAGTTGACGGTGACCGTGCAGGCGTCGGGGATCACATTGCCCGCGACGCCGCCCTCGATCCGTACGGCGTTGAGCCCCTCGTGGTACTCCAGGCCGTCGATGACGGGCCTGCGCGGCTCGTACGCGGCCAGCCGGGCCAGGATCGGGGCCGCCGCGTGGATGGCGTTGCTGCCCATCCAGCCGCGCGCCGAGTGGGCGCGCTCGCCCGCCGTGCGCAGCAGCACCCGCAGGGTGCCCTGGCAGCCGCCCTCGACCTGGGCGACGGTCGGCTCCAGCAGGATGGCGAAGTCGGCGGCGAGCCAGTCGGGGTGGGCGGCCGCGACGTGGCCGAGGCCGTTGAGGTGGGCGGCGACCTCCTCGTTGTCGTAGAAGACGAACGTCAGGTCGCGGTTGGGCTCGGGCACGGTCGCCGCGATGCGCAGCTGCACCGCGACGCCGGACTTCATGTCGCTGGTGCCGCAGCCCCACAGATAGCCGTCGTCGTCCACGTGGGAGGGGACGTTGTCGGCGATGGGCACGGTGTCGATGTGCCCGGCGAGCACCACGCGCTCGGCGCGGCCCAGGTTCGTGCGGGCGACGACGTTGTTGCCGTACCGGTCGACGGTCAGGTGCGGCAGCGCGCGCAGCGCGCGCTCCACGGCGTCGGCGAGCGTCTTCTCGTTCCCGCTCTCGGAAGGGACGTCGACGAGCCGGGCGGTGAGGGCGGCGGCGTCGAGGGACAGGTCGAGTACGGCGTCATCCATGCCCGCGACTCTAACCGGCCCGCAGGGCGCGGCCGCGGCCGGAAGGGCCCGCGGGAGCCCGCGCGGGGCGGGCGGGACACCGGTCGGAGATCCGGCCCTCATGATTCTCATATCTCTCCAGTAACGTTTGCCGCATGTCCCGGATCTTCGTCACCCGCCGTGGTCGCCTGCTGCGCGTCGTGGCCGCCTGCGCCGTGCTGCTGGCGCTGATCGGCTACGGCGTGGCCCAGTTGGTGACGGGCGGCCCCGGCGCCCCCCGCTGCACCGTGCGGGCCAACGGCGAGTCGTACGCCATGGCCCCCGAGCAGGCGGTGAACGCCGCCACCATCTCGGCCGTGGGCACCGCCCGCGGGCTGCCTGAGCGCGCGGTGACGATCGCGCTGGCGACGGCCATGCAGGAGTCGGGGCTGCGCAACATCCACCACGGCGACCGCGATTCGCTTGGCCTGTTCCAGCAGCGGCCGACGCAGGGCTGGGGCACGGCGGACCAGATCACCGACCCGGTGTACGCGGCGGGCAAGTTCTACGACCACCTCGTGCAGGTGCCGGGCTATTCGCGGCTGCCCCTGACGGTGGCCGCGCAGAAGGTGCAGCGCAGCGGCTTCCCGCAGGCGTACGCCAAGCACGAGCCGGACGCCTCGCTGCTGGCGTCGGGGCTGACGGGCCGGGCGGAGGCCTCCTTCAGCTGCACGACGAGCCCGCCGGACGGCAAGCACGGGGACCCCTCGGCGGTACGGACGAAGCTGCGGCGCGAGTTCGGCGCGACGGTGCTGCCGGCCACGGACGGCACCGGGGGCGCGGGCACCAACGGCTCGGCGGGCGCGGCCGCCCGCACGGTGACGGTGCCCGCGCGGTCCACGGCGGACGCGCCGGACGACGCACCCGCGCGGCGGGGCTGGCAGGTGGCCTCCTGGGCGATGGCCCACGCTTCGGAGCTGCGGATCGAGCGCATCACCTTCAGCGGCCTGGAGTGGACGGCGGAGGACTCCCGCGACGGCTGGCGCAAGACGTCGGACGCCTCGGCAGCCTCCACGTCCGAGGTCCGGATCACCACCGTTCAGTAGTACGAGGCGCCCCTCCTACGGGGTATCCGCCCGGGGTGCGGGCGGAAATTCGGCATGCCCCGCCGTTTCCGCTCGACTTCCCTCAAGTCCCTTGCGACTAAAGGCTTGTACGCCTTTAGGACAACGTCGCGCCCGGTGCGGTTTGCCCGGGATTTCCCGAAACCGATAATGCGACGCATTACCAAGGCTTTACCTTCGGGCACCGCAACCTTCGAGGCTCTCACGCGGTAGTCACTGCGTCCGCTCGCCGGACAGCTAACGTCCTCAACTCCGCCAAAAGGAGCATCATGTCCCTCCCCCTTTCGCGTCGGATCGCCCGGGCCGCCCTGCTGGTCGCCGCCAGCGCGGCACCCGTCATCGGCGTGGCCGGAGCTGCCAACGCCGCGGACCTCAAGGCCCCCGACCTGGGCGGTCTGAGCGCGGTGGACGGCGCGAACCTGGGCAACAACATCGCCGCGACCTCGCACAAGGCCGGTGTCACCACGGCCGAGGTCGGCCACAAGGCCGTCGACACCGCCGCGCCGGGCGCCACGGACACGCTCGGCAAGACCGCTCAGTCCACCACCCCGGCCGCGCAGAAGGTCGCGGGCGACCTCGGCGGGTCCGCGGCGGGTGTCGTGAGCAGCACGGCGGAGACCGCGACGAAGGGCGGCCTCCCGACCAAGGGACTGCCCACCGGTGGGCTCCCGATCGGCGGCTGACCCCGGTCATCCGGATCGTTCAGCTGAGAGGGCCCGGGAGATGTCTCCCGGGCCCTCTCTGCGTGCGTGCCGGGGTTCAGGCGGACAGGCGGCGGACCGCCGCCTCCACCCGCTCGTCCGTGGCCGTGAAGGCGACGCGGACGTACCGCTCGCCCGCCACGCCGTAGAAGTCGCCCGGCGCGACCAGGATGCCCCGCTTCGAGAGGTCCGCCACCGTGTCCCAGCACGGCTCGTCGCGCGTGGCCCACAGATACAGCGACGCCTCGCTGTGCTCGATCCGGAAGCCCGCGCGCTCGAGCGCCGCGCGCAGCGCTTCGCGCCGGCGCGCATAGCGCTCGCGCTGCTCGGCGACGTGCGCCGAGTCGCCCAGGGCGGCGACAGTGGCCGCCTGGACGGGAGCGGCGACCATCATGCCGCCGTGCTTGCGGATCTGGAGCAGTTCGCCCAGGACCGCCGCGTCACCTGCGAGGAACGCCGCGCGGTAGCCGGCCAGGTTGGAGCGCTTGGACAGCGAGTGGACGGCGACGATCCCCTCGTACGAGCCGCCGCACACGTCCGGGTGCAGCACCGAGACCGGGTCAGCCTCCCAGCCCAGCTCCAGATAGCACTCGTCGCTGAAGACCAGCACGCCGTGCTCGCGCGCCCAGGCGACCGCCCGGCGCAGCTCGTCGGCGGTGAGGACCCGGCCGGTGGGGTTGGACGGGGAGTTCAGCCACAGCAGCTTCACCCCTGCCGGGTCGAGCTCCCAGGGGTCGTCGTAGACGACGGGCTCGGCGCCCGCGAGGCGTGCGCCGACCTCGTAGGTCGGGTAGGCGAGCCGCGGGTAGGCGACCTTGTCGCCCGCGGTGAGCCCGAGCTGGGTCGGCAGCCAGGCCACCAGCTCCTTGGAGCCGACGACGGGCAGGACGTTGGCGTGCGCCAGGCCCCGGGCGCCCAGGCGGCGCTCCGCCCAGCCGGTGAGCGCGTCGCGCAGCGCGGCCGTGCCCCACACCGTCGGATAGCCGGGGCTGTCGGCGGCGTCGGCGAGGGCCCGCTGGATCAGCGCGGGCACGGGGTCGACCGGGGTGCCGACCGACAGGTCCACGATGCCGTCCGGGTGGGCGGCGGCCGTCGCCTTGTACGGGTCGAGCCGGTCCCAGGGGAACGCGGGAAGACGGGAAGAGACTGCGCCCACGGTGCTCGCTCGCTCTCTTGCAGATAGGTGCTCGGTGTCAATGCCGCGGCCCCGCACGGCACGAGGGCCGTACGGGGCCGTTGGTGGCTGCCGCGAAATCAGTGTGCGGGGTTGATGTCCGCCGGCAGCGCGGCGATGAAGGGGTGGTCGCGCTCGATCAGGCCGAGCTTGGAGGCACCACCGGGCGAGCCGAGCTCGTCGAAGAACTCGACGTTCGCCTTGTAGTAGTCCTTCCACTCCTCAGGAGTGTCGTCCTCGTAGAAAATCGCTTCGACCGGGCAGACCGGTTCACAGGCACCACAGTCGACGCATTCGTCCGGGTGGATGTACAAGGACCGGGAGCCCTCGTAGATGCAGTCGACGGGGCACTCCTCGATGCACGCCTTGTCCTTCACGTCGACACAAGGCTGCGCGATGACGTAGGTCACGCTGTCGTTCCTCCTCGGTAGGGCGTATCTCGCGCGGGAGCGCGGCGTCGTCGATGCCCACACCTAGTATCTCCGTTCCCGGGCACTTGACGAACAAGAGGGGCGAGGAGAGCTGTGGAATTCACCACGGGCGGACGGCTGGAAGTCAGGATCAGTACCGCCGATGTGGGAAAAAGGGTATCTGTCCGTCGGCTGAACGAGCCGGGACGGTCCCCCGAGCGGTTCACGGACACGGTCGGGGTGCTCGACTCCTGGGACGCCGGTGTGCTGCGGATCACACGCCGGACCGGTGAGACGGTGGTGATCGAGGAGTCCTCGCTCGTCGCGGGCAAGGTGGTACCGGCCGCCCCGGCCCGCCGGCGCGGGCCCGCCACGACGGTGCGGGAGCTCCAGGAGATCGCGACGCGCGGCTGGCCCGCGCGGGAGACCGCGGCGCTGGGCGGCTGGACGCTGCGGGCCGCGGGCGGGTTCACCTCCCGGGCCAACTCGGTGCTGCCCCTGGGCGATTGCGGGCTGCCGCTGCCGGAGGCGCTGGAGCGCGTCGGCGCCTGGTACGGGGAGCGCGGGCTGCCCGCGGTCGTACAGGTCACCACCGGCGACCCGGCCGAGGACGAGCGGCTGGACGCGGAGCTGGCGCGGCACGGCTGGACGGAGGAGCGGCATGCCGTGATACGCACGGCCGCGCTGGCCCCCCTCGCCGACACGGGAGCCGACACCGGCCGCGTGCTGCTCTCCCGGCAACCCGACGAGGCGTGGCTGCGGGCATACGGGCGTACGTCCGCGTCCGCCGAGGACGCGATGGCGGTGCTGACGGGCGGGCCCTCGGTGTGGTTCGCGACGGTGCCGGGCGAGGAGCGGCCCGCGGCCATCGGGCGCTGTGTCGTCGACGGCCGCTGGGCGGGGTTCTCGGCCCTGGACGTGGATCCGGCCCGGCGCCGGGAGGGCCTGGGCACCCTGGTCATGGCCGCGCTGGCCGAGCGGGCGCTTGCCGAGGGCGCCTCGGCGGCGTACCTCCAGGTGATGACGGACAACGGCGGCGCCGACGCGCTCTACGACGGCCTCGGCTTCACCACCCACCACGCGTACCACTACCGCCGCGCGCCACAGGGGTAGACGGGCGGGGCGGGCACGGGCGCACCATGGACACCGGCGGTGGGTCTTTCCCCCACCGCCCCGAGCGGGTACGAGGACCTGATGGACGACGACACCACCGGCCGGCGGCGGCGGTTCGCGGAGGCGGCGCGGGAGGAGCGACCCGACCTCGCGCTGCTCTGCCTCCTGATCGGCACCGAGGCGGACCCCACGGCGGGCGAGGCCGCGATCGACGCGGCGCAGATAGAACTGGACCGGCTCGCGGGGCTGCTCCCCGCGCTGGGGCGCGGCGCCGCGCCCCGGCAGTGGGCCGCGGCCCTCGCGGACCTGCTCGGGGAGCGCTGCGGGTTCCGCGGCTCCCCCGCCGACTACCGGCGGCTGGAGTCCTCGCTGCTCGGCGAGGTGCTGCAGCGGCGGCGCGGGCTGCCGATCCTGCTGTCCGTGGTGTGGATGGAGGTGGCCCGGCGGGCGGGCGCCCCGGTGTACGGGGTGGCGCTGCCCGGCCACTTCGTCATCGGCTTCGGCGAGCCGTACGGGTCGCACGTGCTGGCCGACCCCTTCGACGGCGGGCGGCAGCTGTCCGAGGACGAGGCCGGGCTGCTGGTCGCGGGCGCGACGGGGGCGCCGCTGGAACCGTCGATGTTCTCCCCGGCCGAGCCGCTGGAGATCGTGCTGCGCGTCCTCAACAACATCCGCGCCTGGGCCGCGGCCCGCCCCGAGCGGAGCGAGGTGCAGCTGTGGGCGGTCGACCTCTCGCTCCTGCTGCCGAGCCATCCGGCGCGGCTGCGCTACGAGCGGGCGGAGCTGCTGGTGGAACGGGGGGATTTCGTGGGCGGGGCGCGGGAGATGGAGGAGTACGCGGAGGTCATCGACGCGCTGGAGCCGACGGTGGCGCAGTCGGTCCGCCGCGAGGCGCGGGCGGCGCGGGCGATGCTGAACTGACGGGGCGCCCGGCGGCACTCCGGGGCATCGACTCGCCGCACGCCAGTGCGTCCCTGACGATCAGGACCGCCGCGTCGTCCTTGAGCTCGCCCTCCGTGAAGGCCTCCAGATCCGCGCGGAGCGCACGCGCGAGCTCCGCCGGCGGCAGCCGCACCCAGCGGGTCAGCCGCTCGCGCAGGGGGTAGAAGCGGCCCTCGGGGTCGCGGGCCTCGGTGACCCCGTCCGTGCACAGCACCAGCCACTCCGGCGAGGCCGGACCCGTACGGCAGGCCGCCGAGTCCACGGCCCGGCGTGGTGCGCCGGTGAGCCCGCCGAGCCCCAGCGGCAGCCCGTGGTGTTCCGGCAGCCGCTCCTCGACCCGGTCGCCGCTGATGACGTAGTACGGGATGTGGCCGCAGGACAGCACCCGGGTCGTGGTGCCCGGCGGGCCGACCTCGAGCAGCAGCGCGGTGACGAAGCGTTCGTCCGTGCCGGTCAGCGACAGCGCGCTGTTGTGGCGCAGCAGCGCGCCCTCCATGTGGTCGGCGACGGCCTCCAGCGCGGCCTCGTGATAGGCCGCCTCCCGGAACGACGTGAGCACCGCGTGCCCCGCGCCGATCGCCAGCATGCCCTTGCCCTGGACGTCGCCGATGAGGATGCGCTGTCCGTACGGGCTCTCCACCACCTCGTAGATGTCGCCGCCGACCCGGGCGCCCTCCTGCGCGGAGATGTAGAACCCGGCGATCCGCAGCAGCCCCGCGGTGATGGGCAGTTCCCGCAGCATCGTGCGCTGCACGGCGTCCGCGACCATCCGGGTCCGGTCGTACGCCGCCTCGCGCTCCAGCAGCGCCGCGCACAGGGCCACGGCGAAGCCCCCGACGAGGAGCGCGCCGAGTACGGCGACGAGCACGCTCGCGACGTCCCAGCGCGGCACGATCACGCAGTGGATCACCGTCTGGGCCACCGCGAAGACCGCCGCGACGACGACCGTGCGGCGGAAGGAGCACAGCCGGGCGGCGATCAGCGGCATGACGCTCGCGATCAGGGCGAGCCGCAGCCGGGTGCCGGTCATGCAGTCGAGCACGGCCAGCGCGGCGATCCCGGCGATCAGCGCGACGGTCAGGACGCGCCCGCCGTCGGGAACGCGCTTGATGTGCACGGCGGCGTTCCCCTTCCCCCTCGCGTCTTCGTGGTCGTAGGGACCCTACGACGGCCATATGACGGCCTTGCGACAGAGTGCCCGGTGCCCATGATCCCCTGCCGCTACAGCCAGCCCTTGTCCCGGGCGATCCGGACGGCCTCGGCGCGGTTGCGGGCCCCGCTCTTCTGGATGGCCGTGGAGAGGTAGTTGCGGACCGTGCCGGGAGACAGGTGCAGGGCCTTCGCCAGCTCCGCGTTGGTCGAGCCGTCGGCGGAGGCGCGGAGCACGGCGCGTTCGCGGTCGGTCAGCGGGTTCGCGCCCTCCGCGAGCGCGGCGGCGGCGAGGGTCGGGTCGATCACCCGCTCCCCGCGCAGCACCCTGCGCAGGGCGTCGGCGAGCTGTGCCGCGGGCGCGTCCTTGACGAGGAACGCCTCCGCGCCGGACTCCATCGCCCGGCGCAGATAGCCGGGGCGGCCGAAGGTCGTGAGGATCACCACCTTGAGCGCGGGCAGTTCGCGCCGCAACAGCGCGGCGGCGTCGAGACCGGTCATCCCGGGCATCTCGATGTCGAGCAGGGCGACGTCCGGGGCGTGGGCACGCGCGGCGTCGAGCACTTCGTCGCCCCGTGCGACCTGCGAGACGACCTCGATGTCACCCTCCAGCCCGAGCAGCGCGGCGAGGGCTTCGCGGACCATGGACTGATCCTCGGCGAGCAGGACTTTGATCGTAGGGCGGGGTGGAACGGGGCTGGGCTGGTCGGTCACAGCGTCAGGGTAGGCGGTCGGGGCGGGGCCCCTCGCCCGGGCGCTACGCGCTCAGCGGCTCACCGTCCTTCGGGACGCTCCGCGAGAGCGGTACGCAGGCCCGCAGGCGGAAGCCGCCCTTGGGACCCGGGCCCGTCTCCAGGCGGCCGTCCGCGAGGGCGAGCCGTTCCGTCAGGCCGGTCAGGCCGTTGCCGTGCGCGCCCCGCGGGCCGCGGCCGTCGTCCGTGACGGTCAGGCACAGCTCGTCGTCCGCCTCCACCAGCGAGACCTCGCAGCGGCGCGCCCCGCTGTGCCGCACCACATTGGTCACGGCCTCCCGGAGCGCCCAGGCGAGCGCCCCCTCCTCGTCGGGCGGCAGGTCGGCGTGGGCGGTCTCGACCCGGTCGAGGTCCGCGGCGATGCCGGCGGCGGCGAGGGCGGTACGGGCTCCGGCGATCTCCGCGTCGAGGGTGGGGCGGCGAAAGCCGCTCACCGCCTCCCGCACGTCGACCAGCGCCTGCCGGCTGACCCGCTCGATGTCCGCGACCTGCTGCGCGGCCTGGTCCGGCTTGTCCGGCAGCATCCGCCCCGCCAGCTCGCTCTTGAGCGTGATGAGCGACAGCGAGTGGCCGAGGAGGTCGTGCAGGTCGCGGGCGAGCCGCAGCCGCTCCTCGTTGGCGGCGAGGTGGGCGACGGTGGCCCGGGCCTCGCGCAGCGCCCTGGTCGTACGGGCCATCTGCCGCACCCCGACCATCGCGAAGCCGCCCAGCAGCGCCGGGAGGACGAGCGCGGGCATGTAGTCGCCCGCCTTCGGTGTTTTCATCCCGATGACGATCAGCAGACCCGTGGTCAGCAGGATCGGGTAGCGCGACACCGTCGTCGGCAGGACGGCCCCGCAGGCGACGCAGACATAGACGAAGAGGACGAGCCAGGGGGCGCCGAGCGCCAGTGACAGCACGAGCGCCATCGCCAGCAGCAGGACGAGCATGGGGAACACCCGGATCCGCTCCAGCGGCCGCGAGGTCTGCCGGAAGACGAGGGCGAGGTAGCCGGTCACGAAGACCACCAGGCCCAGCCCGCCGAGGACGTCGGCGGCCACCGTGTGGTGGTCGCCGACGATGTCCGCGGCCGGTGCCGCGAGATAGGCGAACCAGATGCCGATCCAGGCCAGCTTCACCAGCACCTGACGGCGGTTGTCGGGCGTGGAGCCGATGCCGACGAACTCCGCCTGCTCGTTCTCGGCCGCGAGGGCACCCCGCCACAGTTCCCGGCAGCGCGTGAGCACGCTCATCGGTTCTCCCTCCTCGCGGCCGTACGGCACCGGGTTGTCAGGCCTTCCGGGTGTCCTTGCGGTACAGCCAGGCGGCCGCACCGGCGAACAGCACAAGATAGGCGACCAGGATGGACACGTCCTTCATGTGCGGGGCGCCGCCCTGCTCGATGGCCTGGCCGAGCCCGGCGTAGGCGTGGGTGGGCACCCACTCCGCGATGTTCTGGAGCCACTTCGGGAACGTCGAGGTCGGCATCCACAGGCCGCCCAGGATGGACAGGCCGAAGTAGATGATCATCGTGATGGGGCGCACGGCGTCGCCGGTGGCGAGATAGCCGACCGCCACACCGAGGGCCGCGAAGACGATGCTGCCCGCCCAGATCGCGCCCGTCAGCGCGAACCACTGCCAGGCCGAGTCCATCCGGACGTTCTTGACGGCGGCGGCGACGGCGAAGACGACCAGGATCGACGGGAGCGACACCACGGCGGCGGAGGCGACCTTGGCCGTCACATAGCCGCGGCCGGGCAGCGCGGTGAGCCGCAGCTGGCGCACCCAGCCCTTCTCGCGCTCCTTGGCTATGCGCTCGCTGTTGCCCATGAGCACGGCGGTGATCGCGCCGAAGGAGGCCATGGAGACCATCATCAGCAGCGGCAGCGTCAGGTGCGTGCCCTTGACGATCTCCGTGGTGCTCGCG
Organism: Streptomyces blastmyceticus; assembly: GCF_039521185.1. Lineage (NCBI taxonomy): Bacteria > Bacillati > Actinomycetota > Actinomycetes > Kitasatosporales > Streptomycetaceae > Streptomyces > Streptomyces blastmyceticus. Next base: position 112,522 of record NZ_BAAABW010000036.1, read on the forward strand.
CCGCCCGCGATCAGCAGATAGAGGGCCGCCGGGTAGAGCACGGAGAAGAACATGAACTTCTTGTTGCGCAGGGTGCGCACGATTTCCAGCTTGATCAGCGTGTTCATCGGGCCGCCTCCTCGGCGGTCGCGGCGTCGGTGATGGCGATGAATGCCTGCTCCAGGCCGAGGCCCGCGACCTCGAGGTTGCGCGGGTAGAGACCGAGGCCGTAGAGGGCGTGGACGGTGGCGTCGGCGTCGTGCGACTGGATGCGCACGGTGCGGCCGGATATCTCCAGGGAGGAGAGGAACGGCAGTTCGCGCAGCGCGGCCTCGCCGATGTGCCCGTCCAGGTCGAAGACGATCCGCCGGGCGCCCGCCTTGGCCTTGATCTCGGCGGCGGAACCGTCGGCGAGGACCCGCCCGCGGTGCAGCACGATCACCCGGTCGGCGATCGCGTCGGCCTCTTCCAGATAGTGCGTGGCGAAGAGGATCGCGCGGCCCTCCCGGGCCTGCTGCCGCATCACGCTCCAGAACGCCTGCCGGGCGGTGACGTCCATCCCGGTCGTCGGCTCGTCGAGCACGACGAGCTCATTGGCACCGGCCGTCGCGAGGGCGAACCGCACCCGCTGCTCCTGGCCGCCGGAGAGCTTGTTGACCATGCGGTCGGCGATCTCGGTGAGATCCGCCTGCTCCAGCACCTGCTCCAGCGGATAGGCGCGGGGGTGCAGGTCACAGGCGAGCTGCACCAGCTCGCGGACCTTCACGTCCTCCATGAGGCCGCCGCTCTGCAGCATCGCGCCGACCTTGCCCTGCGCGATGGCCTGCTGCGGAGTGGTCCCGAACAGCTCCACGCGCCCGGTGTCGGGGGTGCGCAGGCCGAGGAGGAGGTCCAGGGTGGAGGACTTGCCGGCGCCGTTGGGGCCGAGCAGGGCGACGGTCTCCCCGGGATACAGCTCGAGGTCCAGATCGGCGACGGCCCGCACTTCGCCGAAGCTCTTGTTCACATGCTCAAAGCTGACCACGGGGGCGCCGGTGCGGCGCCCTTCCCCCGTGAACGTGCTCATTGTGGTGGTCATACGGATGATGGTTCCAGGCCGGGGCGCCGGTCGGCAGTGTCAGCCGTCGTGTACTGCCGATGACAGATGTCATGGATCCGGTAACCAGCAGGTCACGCCGGTGAAAACGGGCGAGCCCCCGTGCCGGATGGGGCACGGGGGCTCGTACGGGCCGTCGGGCGCGGGTCAGCTCGGGTTGAGCGGGATGACGCCGGTGCGCTCGGCGGGCGTCTTGCCCATCAGGGCCTTGCGCAGGGCGCCTACGACATCCTGCGGGGTGACGTCGGTCTTGCTGCCGTCACCACGCTGGATCTTGACCCCGGCGAAGGTGGTCCCGTACAGCTCCTTGATCGCTTCGAGGTCGTAGGCGTCGACGAGCTTGCCGTTGACCTCCTTCACGGAAAGGATCTTCGGCAGCGAGCGCTCGGGGCCGAACTGGATCTTGTGCGTCGCGTCGGTCTGCACGGTGACCAGGCCGGACATGGCGGGCTTCGCGAAGCTCTCCATCTCCCGGTCGACCTCCGCCTTGTCCACCTTGGGCTGCTGCCCGGCGCTGGGCAGCTCGACGGTCTTGTCCTGGCCGGTGGCGGCGCGGTCGCGGTACGCCTGGGCGACCGCGGCGACGGCCTTGTCGGTGTCCAGGCCCTGGTAGGCCTGGCCGTAGACCGGCACGGCCTTGCCCGGCTCGAACTTGATCGTGCCTTCCCTGGCGGTGCCCGTCTCGCCGGAGGCCCGCTTCAGCGCGTCCGCGATCTTCTCCTCGTCGGCGCCGATCGAGGGCTCGGCCGTACGGGTGCCGCCGACCAGGGAGCCGATGACGGTGAGCGGGTTGTAGTCCCGTCCGGCCGCATCCCGCACCGTGGCCTGCGTGTCGATGCTCAGCCCGGCCACCGACGGCTTGAGCGTCGCCTGCTTGCCGCCGATCGACACCTTCAGCGGCGCGGTCGCACGGTCGCCGAGCGCGGAGTCGAGCTTCTGCACGGCCTGCTCCTTGGAGCTGCCGCCGATCGCCACGCCCAGCACGGTGGTGCCGTTCGGCACGTCGGCGTGGTCGAGCAGCAGCCCGGCGCCGTACGCGACACCGACGAGCGCGACGAGCGCGCCACCGGCCAGGACGAGCTTGGAGCGGCCCTTCTTCTTCGGGGCGCTCTTCGCGGGCGCGGCCTTGGCCGGTGCGCTCTTAGCCGCGGGTGCGGTCGCACCGGGTGCGGGCACCTTCGGCTTCGGCACGGGCACGCGGGGCGCGCCGCTGTCCACGGGCGCCGCCTTCGCGCCCGGGCCCGCGGGCGGGGGCACGACGGGGACGCCGCTGACGAGCGTCTCGCCGGCCGCCTTCTGCCCGGCGGGCGGGGGCACCTTGGGGCCGCCCTTCTTGCCCGCGCCCTTGCCGCCCTTGGGCTGCTTGGGCGCCTTGGTGTCCACGGGGGCCTGCGGCGCCGCCTGCGCGCCGGTGGCCGGGCCCGGTACGCGCGGGAAGCCCTCGCGAGGCGTGTCCGTACGGCCCTCGGTGAAGGCACCGCCACCGGGCGGGGCGGGGGCGAACGGCGCCGCACCGGCGCCCTGGCCCATGGTGGGCGCGGGGAACTGCTGCGTGGACTCCACTGCCTCGTTCCACGGCGCGGCACCGGCCGCCGGGGAGGCGCCCGGGGCGCCTGTGGCCATGGGGTCGGCGGGCCAGGGGGTGGCACCGGTCGTGGCGGGGTCGGCGGGCCACGGCGTGCTGCTCGTGGTGGACGCGTCGCCCGGGGCCCCGCCGGGCCACGGCGCGGCTCCGCCGACGGCACCGCCCTGCGTGGGCTGCTGCGGTACGGCACCGGTCGTCGAGGAGCCGCCGGGCCAGTCGTCGACCTGCGAACCGGAACGGCGCGCGGCGCGCGCCGCCGAGGCGTTGCCCTGCCAGGGAGCGGCTCCGCCGCCGGAGGCGTCGAGCGGCCAGTCGTCGGCGGGGGCGGGCGCGGGCGCGACCTGGCCTGCGCCCTGCCAGGGGGTCGCGCCGGTGGTCTGGGAACCGCCGGGCCAGTCGTCGACAGGGGCGGCCGGGGCGCCGTTCTGCCAAGGCGTGGCGCTCGTCGTGGAGGGGTCGAGCGGCCAGTCGTCCACGGGCGCGGCGACGGCCGGGGGCTCCTGCATCACGGGGTTCGCACCCGTGGCCATGGGGTCCGCGGGCCAGGGGGTGGCAGCGGTGGTCGAGGGGTTCTGAGCGCCGGTCATGGGCGTCTGCAGGGGGGCGCCCGCACCCGGGACACCACCGGAAGCGGAACCTCCGCCGAAGCCGCCGGGAGCGCCGTTCGACGGGCCGCCGACACCGGCCGGACCGCCGGGCACGCCACCGGCCGCGCCGGTGCCGCCTGCTGACGCACCGCCGACAGTGCCGCCCTGCGTGCCCGCCCGCCGGTTCGCACCGGTCGAGGGGCCGGGGGCCGACGGGCCGGACTTGCGCGGCGCGAACCAGTCGCTCGCCTTCTCCTTCTCGCCCGTGCCGCTCTGCCGTTCCGCCTCCGCGCGCGCCGGGGCCGCGGACGGCTCGGGGCGGCGGGGCAGGGCGGGCTTGCGCTCACCGACGGCGGGTCCGGCCGCGGCCGGGGCGCCCGGCGCCGCGGGGGCGTCGTCGCCCGCGGCCGCCTCGTCACCGACGGGCGTGCGCATGATGACCGGCGGAATGGGCCGCGAACCCGGGATGTTGATACGGATCCGCGTCGTCAGCGTGGTCTCGGTCCTGGTCTCTTCCGGCTTCGGCGACACGGCCGGCTCCTCGCTGCCGCCACCGTCCGAGGACGCGTGGCGGGTTCCGTACGGCGGGGTCCCCGACGGGTAAGCGGCGCCACCGCGCCCCTGGGGCCCGGGGGACGAACTGTCAGATTCACGGCTCAAAGCAGGCTCTCCTGGTTGGCTCCGCCGCCCGTCATGACCTCGTTCGGGCGGCTCGGCGGCGCGCACCACCATACTGGGCACCGCGGACACGCACTTGACGGCCGCCGGATCGCCCCGGCGACAGGGAGCGCGGGGCGCGTCTTCGCGCCTCGCTCTCCTCAGGCAGAAATCGTCACGTCACTTGCCAAGTCGGACTGAAGGCCCGCCCGGTTGCGGCACTTTCGGGAGGGTGGCACACATCACAGCCACCGCCATCCCGCCCAGCAGGAAGGCGTACGAGCCCAGTCCGGCGCCGAAGAGGAAGTCGCCCTCCGGCCTGCTCGTGGTCAACAGCAGCACCGAGACGATCCAGCCGACGCCGGGCGCGACCCCGCCGGCTCTGGCGCGGGTCGCGAGGAGTCCGCCGTAGCTCAGCCCGGCGATGGCCAGCAGAGCCAGCATCAACCCGCCGGGGAACCAGCCGCCTTGCACGAGCGCTCCGGCGACCCCGGCCAGCGCCCCGAGGACGGCCAGGCCGAGGTAGCCGCCGAGGCGCCCGGCGCCGAGCGGAGAGGCCATGCCGGTCATGCGTCCACCCCCGCGAACAGGTCGTCCTCGTACGCGGCACCGGCGGTGCCCCGCACGAGCCGGTAGTACTCGGTGGCGAAGAGCGGCTGCCCGAGGTCGTTGGAGAGCGCGAAGAAGGGTCCGTCCACCGCGATCTGCGTCACGTGGGCGCGCATCGCGGCCGCCTTCGCCGCGGCGTGGGCCGAGCCGTCGACGGCCGCCGTCACCTCGGCGTCGTCGACCACGCCGGGGACGTCCGCCGGGGAGGCGACGCCCGGGAAGGGCTTGCCGAAGCCCAGCTCGCGCAGCCGCGCGAAGCCGTCCTCCAGGACGGAGCGCGGCACGCAGTTCCAGTAGACCTTCGCGATCTCGTGCGGGTCGCCGAGGTCGCGGCGGAACGCGGGCTCGCCCGCGAGCTCCACGGCGCGCGTCGCGACGCGGTGCGCCTGGATGTGGTCGGGGTGGCCGTAACCGCCCTCGGGGTCATAGGTGACCAGCACCTGGGGCCGTACCTCGCGGATCACCTCCACGAGGGAGGTGGCGGCCTCGTCCACATCGGCCCGCCAGAAGCACTCGGGGCGCTCGTTCTGCGGGGCGCCCATCATTCCGGAGTCGCGGTAGCGCCCGGGGGCGCCGAGGAAGCGATGGTCGGTGACGCCCAGCTCCCGCATCGCGTCGGCGAGCTCGCCTGCGCGGTACGGCCCGAGGGCGTCGTCCCGGTCGGCCGTCAGGTGGGCCAGCCCTTCCGGGATCACCTCGCCCTCCTCACCCAGGGTGCAGGTCACGAGGGTGACATGGGCCCCTTCGGCGGCGTACTTGGCCATGGTCGCGCCGTTGTTGATCGATTCGTCGTCCGGGTGCGCGTGCACCAGGAGCAGCCGGCGGCCCGTCGAGGGGAAGCTGTCGGTCATGGGAACAGCCTACGAGCCCGATCGGCCCGGCGGGGCGCCCGCCCGCACCGACGCCGGCGCCCGCGGGTCGCTCAGAACTTGATGTTGCTGATGACGTCGGTTGCGCTCTTGGTCAGCTGGTTGAGCGTCGGGGCGATCGACGAGCTCGAGAGGTAGAACCCCAGCAGCACGCAGACCGCGGCGTGGCCCGCCTTCAGCCCGGACTTCCGGACCAGCAGGAAGACGATGATCGCCAGCAGCACCACCGCCGAAATCGAGAGTGCCACAGCGGTTCACCTCCATGTACGCGCGGTCGGACGGACAAGGGGCGGATGACATACGGATGCCACCCGCGACATACCAACTATGCGTCAGTGATCATAACTTTCCGGTGCCCCGACCTCACTCGGTGCACAGGAGCAAATCCGGGGCGCACGGCGAGATCGCGCCGCCCCGCCGTAGGCTCGCCGGCATGACCGGACAGCTCACGTTCCCACGGCAGTACGCCAGAACCCAGCGCTTCTCGCTCGGCGCGCCGCGCGCATTCACCGTGTCGCCGGATGGCTCACGTGTCGTCTTCCTGCGCTCCCGTACCGGTGTCGATCGGGCAAACGTTCTGTGGGTGCTCGATCCCGACACCGGAAAGGAGCATCCGGCCGCCGATCCCGCGGTGTTGCTCGGCGGCGCCGACGAAGAACTGTCCGCGGAGGAGCGGGCGCGGCGCGAGCGCATCCGCGAGGGCGCGGGGGGCGTTGTCGCCTATGCGGTGGACAGCGCCGTGGAGTTGGCGGCGTTCACTCTCTCGGGGCGGCTGTTCATCGCGGAGTTGCGCGGCGGGACCGCCCGTGAGCTGGTGGTTCCGGGCCCGGTGGCCGACCCGCGCCCGTCGCCCGACGGCCGCAGGATCGCCTATGTCGCGGGCGGCGCGCTGCGGGTCGTCGAGGCGGACGGCGGCGGCGACCGCGCCCTGGCCGGGCCGGAGGGTGCCACGGTCACCTGGGGGCTGGCCGAATTCATCGCGGCCGAGGAGATGCACCGCACCCGGGGCTTCTGGTGGGCGCCGGACGGGCGGTCCCTGCTGGTCGCACGCGTGGACGACGCGCCCGTACGCCGCTGGTGGATCGCCGACCCCGCCAACCCCGACCGGCAGCCCGCCGAGGTCGCCTATCCGGCCGCCGGCACCCCGAACGCCCTGGTCACGCTGTCCCTGCTCGGCCTGGACGGCTCCCGCACGGACGTCGAGTGGGACCGCGAGCGCTTCCCCTATCTCGCGCAGGCGCACTGGTCGGAGGGGCATCCACCGCTGCTGCTCGTACAGGCGCGCGACCAGCGCGGCCAGGCGTACCTGACGGTGGATACGGCGACCGGCGAGACCCGCGTCCTGCACACGGAGGAGGACGCAAACTGGCTGGATCTTTTCCCTGGCGTGCCCGCGTGGACCCCGGACGGCCGGCTCGTACGGATCTCCGACGAGGGCGGCGTACGGGCCCTGGCGGTGGGCGACCGGACCCTGACCGGACCGCGGCTGCACGTGCGTGCCGTACTCGACGTCGGCGCCGAGGACCTGCTCGTCTCCGCCTCCGCCGGGCCCGGGGCGAAGGACCCGGAGACCGGTGAGAGCCACGTCTACCGCGTCGGCGAGAACGGTGCGGAGCGCGTCTCGGAGGGCCGTGGGTGGCACTCCGCGGTGCGTTCCGGCGCCGTCACCGTCCTGGTGTCGACATCCCTGGAGCACAGCGGGGCGACGGTTCGGGTCGTACGCGACGGCGTGCGGACCGCCACGGTCACCTCCCACGCGGAAGCGCCGGTGCTGGCCTCCCGCGCACGGCTCACCGAGGCCGGCGCGCGGCGCATCCCGTGCGCCGTCCTGCTGCCGACCGGGTATTCGGAGGGTGACGGTCCGCTCCCGGTGCTCATGGACCCGTACGGGGGACCGCACGGGCCGCGCGTGGTGGCCGCGCACAACTCCCACCTGACCTCGCAGTGGTTCGCCGACCAGGGCTTCGCGGTGGTGGTCGCCGACGGCCGCGGCACCCCGCACCGCTCCCCCGCCTGGGAGAAGGCGGTCCGGGACGACTTCGCGGGCGTGACCCTGGACGACCAGGTCGAGGCGGTCCGGGCGCTCGCCGAGGACCACCCCCTGGATCTGGGCCGGGTCGCGATCCGCGGCTGGTCGTACGGCGGTTACCTCGCGGCGCTGGCCGTGCTGCGCCGCCCCGACGTCTTCCACGCGGGCATCGCGGGCGCCCCGGTCACGGACTGGCGGCTGTACGACACCCACTACACCGAGCGCTATCTGGGCGACCCGGCGGAGCGGCCCGCGGTCTACGCCCGCAACTCGCTGGTCACCGACGAGGGGCTGGGCGAGGCGGCGGAGCAGACCCGGCCGTTGATGATCGTCCACGGCCTGGCCGACGACAACGTGGTCGCCGCGCACACCCTGCGGCTGTCCTCCGCGCTGCTCGCCGCGGGCCGCCCGCACGAGGTACTGCCGCTGTCCGGGGTGACGCACATGACGCCCCAGGAACAGGTCGCGGAAAACCTGCTGCTGCTCCAGGTCGACTTCCTCAAGCGGTCCTTGGGCATGTAATCGCTCAACGGGCCGGGATTGCCGCACATGATCGCCGACGTGCGTCGATCCCGGCCCGACAGGGCTGTCAAGCACGCCACGTCGTCGATCCGCTCAACCTTCGCTCAAGAAGCGGGGCCCGCCGGGCCTTCCTGCGCAGCCCTCTTGACTGCGCCGTGAATCCATTGCCAAAGTCCGCTCAACCCACCGTGCGTTCCACAGGTCCGCGATGGGCCAACTGGTCTACAGTGCGGGGGATTTACGCGATGACGAGTCCTTCCCGGGGCACCGTGGCACAACCGGAGCTGGCGGGCCGGTCACCCGGACAGCTGATGTGGCGGCGCTTCAAGCGCGACCGGACGGGAGTGCTCTCCGCGTACGTGGTGCTGTTCTTCTTCCTCGTCGCGGTGGCGGCCCCGCTGATCTCCAAGGTCTACGGGAAGGACGCGACGACGACGTACGGGCTGAACGAACAGGGGCTGCTGAACGAGTTCGGCTACCCCGTGAAGTCCAACGGCGGTATTTCCGGCCGTTTCTGGTTCGGCATCGAACCGACCCTGGGCCGGGATGTGCTCTCCCAGCTCGTCTACGGAATCCGTACGTCCCTGCTCATCGCGACCGCCTCCACCGTCCTGTGCGTGCTCACGGGCGTCCTGGTGGGGGTGACGGCCGGATATCTGGGCGGGCGGACGGACTATTTCCTGGGGCGCTTCATCGACCTGTTGCTGGCCTTCCCCTCCCAGCTGTCCTTCATCGCCTTCACGCCGGTCGTCTACTCCCTTTTCGTCAGCCCGGAAAAGGAGACGCCCACCTATCTGCGGGTGGTGACCCTGATCCTGGTCCTGTGGGTGCTGGGCTGGATGGGGCTGGCGCGACTGCTGCGCGGGCAGGTGCTCAGCTTGCGGGAGCGGGAGTTCGTCGAGGCGGCCAAGGTGACCGGCGCCTCCCCCTGGCGGATCATCAGCAAGGAGCTGCTGCCCAACCTCTGGACCCCGATCCTGGTGCAGTCGACGCTGATGCTGCCCTCGATCGTGACCGTCGAGGCGGGCCTGTCCTTCATCGGCGTCGGCATCGTGGAGCCCACGCCCGACTGGGGCCGGATGTTCGCGAACGGCGCCCACTACTACGAGAGCGACATCACCTACATCTTCTTCCCCGGCCTCGCGATGATCATTTTCGTGGTCGCCTTCAACCTGCTCGGGGACTCGGTCAGGGACGCCTTCGACCCCAGGACCGGACGCTGACGCAGTGCCCTACCAGTTATCGACGGACAGGCAGGTGCATCGACCCATGAATCCGCTGACGAGATACCGCGGGCCCAGAGCCCGGTTGTGCACCGCCGCGGCCCTGGCGGCCGGGGCCCTGGTGCTCTCCGCGTGCAGCAGCGGAGGAGGAGGCGGGGGCGGAGCCAAGGACGAGGGGCCCGGCTCGGACAAGAACAAGTCCTCGAACTTCTCGATCGGCAGCGAGGCGGACTCGGCCGGTCCCGCCCCAGACGTCCCCGGTGCCAAGAAGGGCGGCACCGTCGGCGTCCTCCAGCGCGACGCCTTCGTCCACCTGGACCCGGCGCAGATCTACTACAGCGACATGCTCACCAACCAGATGCTCTACAACCGCACGCTGACCTCGTACAAGGTCGGCGACAAGGGCCAGGTAAAGATCGTCGGCGATCTGGCGACCGGCCCCGGCACCGCCTCCGACGGCGGGAAGACCTGGAAGTTCACCCTCAAGGACGGGCTGAAGTTCGAGGACGGCTCGCCGATCACCTCCCAGGACATCCGCTGGGGCATCGAGCGGCTCTACGCCGACTTCGAGACGGACGGCCCGCAGTACATCCCGCAGTGGCTCTCCGGCGACGGCGCCGCCTTCCGCAAGGCGCTGCCCGACGGCCCGTACAAGGGCAAGCACCTGCCCTCGTCCGTGCTGGACACCCCGGACGACAAGACGATCGTCTTCCACTTCCTGGCGCCGCACGCCGACGCCCCGTTCGCGACCGCGATGCCCAACATCGGCCCGGTCAAGGCGGCGAAGGACACCCAGCGGAAGTACGACAACGCGCCCTTCTCCTCCGGCCCGTACAAGGTCGGGGACTACAAGGTCGGCAAGTCGCTGACGCTGGTGCGCAACGACCAGTGGGACCCGAAGACCGACCCCGTACGCCACCAGTACGCCGACCGGTTCGAGATCAGCTTCGGCCATCAGTACGCCGACTCCACCCGCCGCTTCCTCGCCGACCAGGGCAGCGACAAGAACACCCTGTCGTTCACCAACGCCGTCGCGCCGGAGATGACCGAGAAGGTGCTGAACCAGGCGGACACCAAGGCCCGCCGCTTCGTGGAGATCCAGCCGTACGTCGACTACATCAGCTTCAACATGGACCGGCTGAAGGACGTCAGGGTCCGCAAGGCGCTCGCGTACGCCATGCCCAACGGGCAGATCCTCCAGCAGATGGGCGGCACCACCGCCGGGGTGCTGGCCACCAACTACCTCTCCCCCGCGATGGACGGCTACCAGCCGACCGACCCGTACGGGAAGAAGGCCAAGCCCGCCGGTGACCCCGACAAGGCCAGGGAGCTGCTGAAGGAGGCCGGCAAGGAGGGGCAGGAGATCGTCTACGCCTACCCCAACACCGACCTCCAGCAGAAGGTCTCCGTGGTCGTCACCCAGGCGCTGGAGCGCGCGGGCTTCAAGGTGCAGAAGAAGGAGATCGACTCCAACACCTGGCCGACCGCGATCGCCGAGGTGAAGAACAAGTTCGACATCTACCGCACCTCGTGGGGCGCGGACTGGCCGGTCTCCTCGACCGTGGTGCCCCCGCTCTTCGACGGCCGGCAGATCGCCGACGGCGCCCAGAACTACGGCCACGTCAACGACCCCGCCGTCAACAAGGAGATCGACCGGATCAGCGCCATCCCGGATGTGAAGAAGGCCGCGCCCGAGTGGCAGAAGCTCGCCGACAAGGTCTTCACGGACGACGTCCCGGGCGTGCCGACCTTCTACAACCGCCAGTTCGCGCTGTGGGGTTCGAACCTCGGCGGGGTCCGCTACCACCCGGTCTACGGCACCGCCGACCCGACCGCCGTCTACGTCAAATAGCGAACCGCTCCCCCGCGGCCGGGCCCCCGCCGGCCCGGCCGCACCCCTTGCCGGAACGCCCTGCCGACCGGAAGACCGCGACCCATGCTTCGATTCCTCGCCCGCCGCTCGCTCGGCGCGATCGTGATCATCCTGCTGATCAGCGCGATCACCTTTCTGCTCTTCTTCGCGCTGCCCTCCGAGCCGGCCCTGATGTCCTGCGGCAAGAACTGCACCCCGGACGCCATCGCCGTCATCAACAAGAACCTGGGGCTCGACCAGCCGGTGCCCGTCCAGTACTGGCACTACATGACGGGCATCTTCGTCGGCCGCGACTTCACCGTCGGCCACTGCCCGGCCCCCTGCTTCGGCTACTCCTTCTCCAACCAGCAGCCGGTCTGGGGCACCATCGTGGACCGCTTCCCGACCACGCTGTCCATCACCCTCGGCGGCGCGGCCGTCTTCCTCTTCGTGGGCGTGGGCATCGGGATGCTCGCCGCCGCCTTCCGCGGCACCTGGATCGACAAGTTCTTCAGCTCCCTGTCGCTGGTCGGCAACGCCCTCCAGATCTACTTCGTCGGCGTGATCGCGCTCGCCGTCCTCGTCAGCGGGCTGCACTGGATGGACAACCCCGCCTACTACCCGATCACCGAGAACCCCGGGAAGTGGTTCATGGGGATGCTCATCCCCTGGCTGGTGCTCTCCATCATCTTCATCGCCAACTACAGCCGCATGACGCGCTCCCAGATGATCGAGCAGCTGGGCGAGGACCATGTGCGCACCGCGCGCGCCAAGGGGCTCAGCCGGCGCACCGTCTTCTTCCGCTACGCCTGGCGGGGCGCGCTCGCCCCCATCGTCACCATCTTCGGCATCGACCTCGGGTCGCTCTTCGGCGGCGCGATCATCACCGAGTTCACCTTCAGCCTGCACGGGCTGGGGCGGCTGGCCGTCTCCTCGGTGAGCGAGACCGACCTGCCCACCCTGATGGCCGTGATGCTCGTCGGCTGCACGGCCATCGTCGTCGCCAACATCGTCGTGGACGCCGCCTACGCCGTCATCGACCCGCGCGTGCGCCTCGCCTGACACCCTACGGAGAACCCCACCGTGACCACATCCGACGGCGCGTTCCTGTCCGTACGGGACCTGTTCGTCCGCTTCGACACCGAGGACGGCGTCGTCAAGGCCGTCGACGGGCTCGGCTTCGAGCTGGAGCGCGGCCGCACACTCGGCATCGTCGGCGAGTCCGGCTCCGGGAAGTCCGTCACCAACCTCGCGGTACTCGGGCTGCACGACCCGCGCCACACCGAGATCAGGGGCGAGATCCTGCTCGACGGACAGGAGCTGACCGGCGCCCCCGAATCGGTGCTGGAGAAGCTCCGCGGCAACAAGATGGCCATGATCTTCCAGGACTCCCTCACCGCGCTCTCGCCCTACTACACCGTCGGCCGCCAGATCGCCGAGCCCTACCGCAAGCACACCGGGGCCACCCGGCGCGAGGCCCGGCAGCGCGCCGTCGAGATGCTCGACAAGGTCGGCATCCCCAACGCCGCGCTGCGCGTGGACGACTACCCGCACCAGTTCTCCGGCGGGATGCGCCAGCGGGCGATGATCGCGATGGCGCTCGTCTGCGACCCCGAGCTGCTGATCGCCGACGAGCCGACGACGGCCCTCGACGTGACCGTGCAGGCCCAGATCCTCGACCTGCTCAAGGAGCTCCAGCAGCAGACCGGTTCGGCGATCATCCTCATCACCCACGACCTCGGTGTCGTCGCCCACACGGTGGACGAGCTGCTGGTGATGTACGCGGGCCGGGCCGTCGAGCGCGGCACCGTCCACGAGGTGCTGAGCGAGCCCCGCCACCCCTACACCTGGGGGCTGCTCGGCTCCATGCCGCTGCTGGACTCCGACGTCGAGGAGCCCCTCGTCCCCATCCCCGGCACCCCGCCGAGCCTGCTCAACCCGCCGCCCGGCTGCCCCTTCCACCCGCGCTGCGCCCACGTCGCCGAGGTCGGCGGCGACCGGTGCCGCACCGAGCGCCCCGAGCTGCCCCCGGGCCGCGGCGCGGCCTGCCACCTCCCGGCCGCCCGGCAGCGGACGGCCTTCCCCCAGCAGCAGACCAAGCCCCGACCGGCCTGAGGAGATCTCCCATGAGCGACATCAGCGACACGGCGTCCCCGGGCGAGCCGCTGCTCGTCGCCGAGGGGCTGACCAAGCACTTCCCCGTCATGGGCGGCTTCCCGTTCCGCCGTAAGGTCGGCGCGGTGCAGGCCGTCGACGGCATCGACCTGACCGTACGCGCGGGCGAGAGCTTCGGGCTGGTCGGCGAGTCCGGCTGCGGCAAGTCCACCACCGGGCGGCTGCTCACCCGTCTGCTGGAGCCCACGGCCGGCCGGATCACCTATCAGGGCCACGACATCACCCACGCGAGCCGCACGGAGCTCGCGCCGGTCCGCGCCCAGATCCAGATGATCTTCCAGGATCCGTACGCGTCGCTGAACCCCCGGCAGACGGTCGGCCGGATCGTCTCCGGGCCGATGGAGATCAACGGCATCCGCCCGGCGGGTGGCCGCGAGGCGCGCGTACGGGAGCTCCTGGAGACCGTGGGCCTCAACCCCGAGCACTACAACCGCTTCCCGCACGAGTTCTCCGGCGGCCAGCGGCAGCGCATCGGGGTGGCCCGCGCGCTGGCGCTGGAACCGCGGCTGGTGGTGGCGGACGAGCCGGTGTCCGCGCTCGACGTGTCCATCCAGGCGCAGGTGGTCAACCTGCTCCGGTCCCTCCAGCGGGAGCTGGGCATCGCGTTCCTCTTCATCGCCCACGACCTCGCCGTCGTCCGGCACTTCTCGCAGCGCGTGGCCGTGATGTACCTCGGGCGCATCGTCGAGGTGGGCGACCGCGACGACATCTACCGCCGCCCGCGCCACCCCTATACGCACGCCCTGCTCTCCGCGGTCCCGGAGGCCCTCACGACCGGCGGCACCCCCCGCGAACGCATCCGCCTGGCGGGCGACGTCCCGTCCCCGATCAGCCCGCCTTCGGGGTGCCGCTTCCGTACGCGGTGCTGGAAGGCGCAGGCGCGCTGCGGCGCGGAGGAGCCGCCGTTGGTGCGGCTGGAGGGCAACGCGGAGGGCCACTTGACGGCCTGCCACTTCCCGGAAGCGGGCTCCACGACGGCCCGCACCCAGGACGTCGTCCTGGACCCGGCCCTGTCCGGCTGATCTCGCTGACCACGGTGCGCGCATTCAGCCCGTCCGGCGTTTGAGGACAGCGCGCGGAGCGTGCTTCGGGGGTCTGGGGGCTTGCCCCCAGTTTCGGGAAGGGGCGGGGCTGGGGAACAAGCCCGCCGCAGGCGCCACAGACCTCAACCCGGATCGCCCTCCGTCGGAAGGACACCCCTCTCCTCAGCGAAGTGACACGCCGACTCATGCGTCGCACCCCCACCCCCCTCCCGGAACCAATCCGGCACCTCAAGCAACGGCACAACCTCCGCACACTTCTCCTGCGCCTTCCAGCACCGCGTACGAAAGCGGCACCCCGAAGGCGGATGCGCGGGCGACGGCACGTCCCCGGCCAGCAGGATCCGCTCGCGGCGCGCCCGCGCCCGCGGATCCGGCACGGGCACGGCGGAGAGCAGCGCCTGGGTGTAGGGGTGCGTCGGGTGCTCGTAGATCTGCGCGTCCGTGCCGGCCTCCGCGAGCCGCCCGAGGTACATCACCGCGACCCGGTCGGAGATGTGCCGCACCACGGACAGGTCGTGGGCGATGAAGACGTACGACAGGTCGAACTCGTCCTGGAGCCGCTCCAGCAGGTTGACGACCTGCGCCTGTACGGAGACGTCCAGCGCCGAGACCGGCTCGTCGGCGACGATCACCTCCGGGCGCAGGGCGAGGCCGCGGGCGATGCCGATGCGCTGGCGCTGGCCGCCGGAGAACTGGTGCGGATAGCGGTTGATGTATTCGGGGTTGAGGCCGACGACGTCCAGCAGGTCGCGGACCTTCTGCCGGCGGCTGCCCTTGGGTGCCACCTCGGGGTGGATCTCGAAGGGCTCGCCGATGATGTCGCCGACGGTCATCCGGGGGTTGAGCGAGGTGTACGGATCCTGGAACACCATCTGGATGTTGCGGCGCACGGCCTTCAGCGCGCGCCCCGACAGCTTGGTGATGTCCTCGCCCTTGTAGCGGATCTGCCCGCTCGTCGGCCGTTCCAGGTTGACCAGCATCTTCGCGACCGTGGACTTCCCGCAGCCGGACTCGCCGACGATGCCGAGCGTCTCGCCGCGCCGCAGGTCGAAGGAGATCCCGGAGACCGCCTGGACCGCGCCGACCTGCCGTTTGAAGAGGATGCCCTGGGTGAGCGGGTAGTGCTTGACGAGGTCCCGTACCTCCAGAATCACCTCGCCGTCAGCTCTCATCGAATACCTCCGTGAATACTCCACCCTTCCAGGCGGAGAGGGAGCGGACCCCTGCAGAGCAGGGCAGGGAGAGGTGGTCTGCCGCCAGGCCGGATCGCTGCCGGATGCTCAACTCTCCTCAGAGTCTCACAAGTTGATGTGTTAGCTTGTGAGCTGTGACCAGCCATGTGAAGCGGGCGTTCAAGTACCGCTTCTATCCGACCGATGCACAGGCGGCCGAGCTGTCGCGCACGTTCGGGTGTGTGCGGAAGGTCTACAACCTGGCGCTCGCCGCCCGCACCGAGGCATGGGCGCGACAGGAGCGGGTCAACTACAACGCCACGTCGGCAATGCTGACCATGTGGAAGAAGACCGAGGAACTGGCCTACCTCTCCGAGGTCTCCAGCGTCCCCCTTCAACAGACCCTGCGGCACCTGCAGGGAGCGTTCACCAACTTCTTCGCCAAGCGGGCCAGGTACCCGCGCTTCAAATCCAAGAAGAACTCCCGCGCCAGCGCGGAGTACACCCGCTCGGCATTCACCTTCCGCGACGGGCACCTGACCCTGGCGAAGATGACGGAGCCGCTGGACATCGTGTGGTCCAGGCCCCTCCCCGAAGGCGCCAGGCCGACCATGGTGACCGCAAGCCGGGACGCCGCCGGACGCTGGTTCGTCTCTATGCTGTGCGAGGACCCCGCTGTAAAGCCGCTCCCGTCCACCGGTACGGCGGTCGGGATCGACGCCGGACTGGACCATCTTCTGACGCTCTCCACGGGCGAGAAGATCGCAAACCCCCGGCACGAACGCCGTGACCGTGCCCGCCTGGCCAAGGCCCAGCGGGCCTTGGCGAAGAAGGCCAAGGGGTCGGCAAACCGGGCCAGGGCCCGCCGACGGGTAGCGAGAATCCATGCCCGCATCGCGGACCGGCGCCGCGATTACCTGCACAAACTGACCACTCGGCTCGTGCGCGAAAACCAAACGCTCGTGATCGAGGACCTGACCGTACGCAACATGGTCAAGAACGGGAGCCTGGCCCGCGCCATCTCGGACGCGGCATGGTCGCAGTTCCGCAGCCTTCTGGAGTACAAGGCCGCCTGGTACGGACGGGACGTGGTGGTCGTGGACCGCTTCTTCCCCTCCTCCAGACTGTGCTCCACCTGCGGTGCCCTGCGGGAAAAGATGCCTCTCAGCGTCCGCACCTGGACGTGTGGCAACTGCGGAGCGACCCACGACCGGGACGAGAACGCGGCACGCAATCTGAAGGCCGCCGGGCTGGCGGTGACAGTCTGTGGAGCCGGTGTAAGACCTCAACGGAGCACTCCGGGCGGGCAGTCGGCGACGAAGCAGAAAACCTCACGGCGCGAGCCGTGAGAATCCCCTCCTTCAAGAGGGGGAGAAGTCAACGAGGGTGTCCTTCCAGAAGTGGCAGGCGCTGGTCCGGTCGGGGGCGACGGCGAAGAGCGGTGGCCGGTCGGTGCGGCAGATGTCCTGGGCGCGGGGGCAGCGGGGGTTGAAGGGGCAGCCCGGCGGGATGGCCATCAGGTTGGGCGGCAGGCCCTTGATCGCGTAGAGCTGCTGCCCCTTGCGGTCCAGGCGCGGGATGGAGTCGAGGAGGCCGCGGGTGTAGGGGTGGGCGGGCGCGGCGTAGAGGTCGTGGACGGGGGCGGTCTCGACGATCCGGCCCGCGTACATCACGGCGATCTTGTCGGCGACGTCCGCCACCACACCCAGGTCGTGGGTGATGAGGATCAGGCCCATGTTGTACTCGCGCTGGAGCTCGGCGAGCAGGTCCATGACCTGCGCCTGGACGGTGACGTCCAGGGCGGTCGTCGGCTCGTCGGCGATGATCAGGTCGGGTTCCAGGGCGATCGCCATCGCGATCATGATGCGCTGGCGCATGCCGCCGGAGAACTGGTGCGGATAGTCGCCGATCCGCTCCCTGGCCGCGGGGATACGGACCCGGTCCATCAGCTGGACCGCCTTGGCCCGGGAGTCCTTGCGGGTCATCCCCTCGTGCACTTCGAACATCTCGCTGAGCTGGGCGCCCACGCTCAGCACGGGGTTGAGCGAGGACAGCGCGTCCTGGAAGACCATGGCGAGCTTGGCGCCCCGCACCCGGCGGCGCGTCTCGGCGGGCATGGTCAGCAGGTCCTCGCCGCGGAAGAAGACCCGGCCGCCGGTGACGTGGCCCGGCGGCGAGTCGAGGATGCCCATGATCGCCTGCGCGGTCACCGACTTGCCCGACCCGGACTCCCCCAGCACGGCGAGCGTCTCGCCCTCGCCGACGCTGTAGCTGACGCCGTTGACCGCCTTGGCCACCCCGTCGCGGGTGCGGAACTCCACTTGGAGGTCGCGTACGTCCAGCAGGACCGGCTGTGCTTCCTGGTGCTCCATCCGCCCGCTCCTCAGCGCAGTTTGGGGTCGAGGGCGTCGCGCACCGCGTCGCCGAGCATGATGAACGCCAGCACCGTGATGCTCAGCGCTCCCGCGGGCCACAGCAGCATGTGCGGGGCGTTGCGGATCTGGACGGAGGCGTTGGAGATGTCGATGCCCCAGGACACGGTGGGCGGTTTGAGGCCGACTCCGATGAAGGACAGCGTCGCCTCCAGGGCGATGTAGGTGCCCAGCGCGATGGTCGCCACGACGATGACCGGCGCGACGGCGTTGGGCGCGATGTGCCGCAGCAGCATCCGGCCGTTGCCCGCGCCGAGGGCCCGCGCGGCCTGGACGTAGTCGTTCTGCTTGGCGGTGACCACGGCGCCGCGGGCGATGCGGGAGATCTGCGGCCAGCCCAGCAGCACGATGAACCCGACGACGGGCCACACCGAGCCGCTGGTGACCACGGACAGGAAGACCAGCCCGCCCAGGATGATCGGGATGCCGAAGAAGATGTCGGCGAGCCGCGACAGCAGCGCGTCCCACCAGCCGCCGAAGAACCCGGCGAGCCCGCCGAGCACGCTGCCGAGCAGGGTGGCACCGGCCGTGGCGCAGATGCCGACGGTGATGGAGGCGCGCGCACCGTGGACCGTACGGGTGTAGACGTCGCAGCCCTGCGCGTCGTAGCCGAAGGGGTGACCGGGCGCGGAACCGTCCTGGGCCTTGGCGAGGTCGCACTGGAGGGGGTTCCCGCTCGCGATCATCTCCGGCCAGATGGCGATCAGGACCAGGAAGACGATGATCAGCGCGGAGACCACGAAGACGGGGTTGCGGCGCAGGTCCTGCCAGGCGTCGGA
Source organism: Streptomyces blastmyceticus (assembly GCF_039521185.1). Lineage (NCBI taxonomy): Bacteria > Bacillati > Actinomycetota > Actinomycetes > Kitasatosporales > Streptomycetaceae > Streptomyces > Streptomyces blastmyceticus. The sequence continues at coordinate 131,131 of NZ_BAAABW010000036.1, forward strand.
CCACAGGCTGCGGGGCCGGCCCGTGGGCACGCCGCCGGACGGCGGCGGCCCTTTCTCCAGCGTCTCCGCCTCGCTGGTGGCCAGGCTCATCGCGCCGCCCCCGGCGGGGGTGATGGCGTCCTGCGGCTCGGGGGACTCAGGCATAGCGGATCCTCGGGTCGAGCACGGCGTAGAGGAGGTCGACCAGCAGGTTCGCCAGCAGGAAGACGATGACCAGGATCGTCACGAAGCCCACCACGGTCGGCGAGTTCTGCCGCAGGATGCCCTGGAACAGCTGATAGCCGACGCCGTGGATGTTGAAGATCCGCTCGGTGACGATGGCACCGCCCATCAGCGCCCCGACGTCGGTGCCGATGAAGGTGACCACGGGGATCAGCGAATTGCGCAGCAGGTGCCGGGTGATGATCCGGCGCCGCGGCAGGCCCTTGGCCACGGCCGTGCGGATGTAGTCCGCGCGGGAGTTCTCCGCGATGGACGTACGCGTCAGCCGGGTGACGTACGCCAGCGAGGTCAGGCCCAGCACCACGCCGGGCAGGATCAGTTCGTCGACGGGTGCCTCGGGCGAGACCGCGGGCGGCACCAGCCCCCATTTCACACCGAAGAGGAATTGCAGCACATAGCCGCTGACGAAGGTCGGGATGGAGACCACGACCAGGGTGAGCAGCAGCACCGAGGTGTCCACGGAGCGGCCGCGCCGCAGCCCGCTGAGGACGCCGAGCACGATGCCCACGACGATCTCGAAGACGATGGCGACGAGCGTGAGGCGCAGGGTCACCGGAAAGGCGTTGGACATCAGCTCGGTGACCTTCTGCCCGTTGAACGCCGTGCCGAAGTCACCGGTGAGGATCTGCCCCATGTAGTGCAGGTACTGCTTCCACAGCGGCTCGTCGAGATAGAGCTCCTGGCGGATGCGCGCGGCGGTCGCGGGGTCGGGCGCCTTGTCGCCGAAGAGGGCTGCGACGGGGTCGCCCAGGGTGTAGACCATGAAGAAGATCAGGAACGTGCTGCCGATGAACACCGGGATCATCTGGAGCAGCCGCCGGATCACATACCGTCCCATGGGGGCTCCGGGGGTCGTGGCGGGAGGGCCCGGCGGCGGGGCGCCGGGCCCGGTCCGTACGAAGGCTCGTCAGCCGACCTTGATCTGCTCGTAGACGGGCACGCTGAAGGGGTTGAGCGTGACGTCGGAGAGCCGTTCCGAATAGCCGGCGCTGCCGTTCTGGTACCACAGCGGAATGGCCGGCATCTGCTCGGCGAGGATCTTCTCCGCGTCCTGGAATTTGGCGTTCGCCTTGTCGGCCGAGCTCTCGGCGTTGGCCTCGTCGACGAGGTTGTCGAACCTCGGGTCCGAGAACTTCCCGTAATTCGAGGAGGCGTCCGTGTAGTAGAGCGGCTGCAGGAAGTTCTGGATGAGCGGGTAGTCCATCTGCCAGCCCGAGCGGAAGGGATTGGTCATCCGCTGCTCGGTGGTCTGGGCCCGGAAGTCCGCGAAGGTGCCGATGGGGTTGACCGTGCACGCCCGGTCGTTGCCCAGGGCGTTGTTGATGCTGTTGCAGACGGCGTCCATCCACACGCGGTGCGAGCCGGTGTCGACGTTTGAGGTGAGGGTGATCCGGCCGCCCGGCAGCCCGCCGCCGTCCTGGATCAGCTTCTTCGCGGCGGTGGCGTCGTACTTGCACGCGTCCCCGCACAGGCCCGCCTTGTAGCCGCCCTTGTCGCCGAGGGCCGGGGAGGTCCAGTCCGTCGCGGGCGTCCGGGTCTTCCGGTAGATCTGATCGGTGATCTGGTCGCGGTTGATGGCCATGGAAAGGCCCCTGCGGACCTTTTCCAGTCCGCTCTTCGACCAGGCCGGGTCGTACATCGGGAAGGCCAGCGTCTGGATGATGCCCGCGGGCTGGTTGATGTAGCGGTCGCCCAGGTCGTTCTTGACGTTCTTGAGCTGGGCGCTCGGAATGTCGTCGACCAGGTCGAGGTTCCCGGCCTGGAGATCGGTGTACGCGGTGTTGTTGTCGGTGTAGACCCGCAGCTCCACCCCGTTGTTCTGCGCCTTGTCGGGGCCGGGATAGGCGTCCCATTTGGAGAGCTTCATCGACGAGCCCTTGTCGTAGGAGTCGACGAGGTACGGGCCGTTGCCGATGGGCTTCTTCAGCCAGGCGGCGTGGTTCTCGAAGAAGGCCGCGGGCAGCGGGGCGTACGCGGCGTAGCCGAGGGTGTCGGGCCAGGTCGAGAACTTCGTCCGCAGCTTGACCGTGAAGGTCCTGTCGTCCTTCACGGACAGGCCGGAGAGGGTCTTGGAGGTGGCCGTGCCGCTGGTCGGGTGGACCTTGTCGTAGCCGTCGATATAGGCGAAGAAGGAGGCGTTCTTCTGTTTGTTGTCGACCAGGGCCGCGTAGTTCCAGGCGTCCACGAAGGATTTCGAGCTGATCTTCTCACCGTTGCTGAAGGTCCAGCCGTCCTTGACGGTGACGGTGAAATTCTGCTGGTCGGACGTCTCGATCCTGTCGGCGAGCATGTTCTCGGCCGCGCCGCTGCGGGGGTCGTATCGCTTGAGCCCCCGGAAGATCATGTCCAGCACCTTGCCGCCCTGGACCTCATTGGTGTTGGCGGGCTCCAGCTGATTCTGGGGGTCGCCCCACGAGGCCCGCACCACTCCGGAACCGCCGCTGCTCCCGCCTCCCCCGCAGCCCGACGCCACCAGCGCCACCGACAGCACACAGCCGGCCCACCGGGCGCGCGCGACTCCCCGCATGGAGTGCCTCCTCGTCCTAAGAATCGCTTAGGACGAGATAACACCCCATATGGTGACCTCATGGGCTTTCCGGGTACCGGACGGGGCGGAAACCCCCCGTATGCGTGAGTACACGCGCGACCCGCGTTATCGGGCGGCGTCGCTCCAGCGGACCTCTCCGTCCACCACGACATCGGACGCCGTCAGACCGAGGGCCCGTGCGATGCCCATGGACGCCTCGTGCTCCGGGTGGATGTAGGCGACGAGCCCGGTCACCCCTTGTTCCCGCAGCCAGCGCGCCATGGCGAGCGCCCCCTCCCGCGCATAGCCGTTGCCCTGGTAGTCGTGGCCGACCACCCAGGCGAGCGATGCCTCGACGCCTCCGGCGGGCGGACGGTGCAGCGTGGACTGCACGGTGCCGACCAGCTGTTCGTCCGAGGCACGGCGCAGCATCCAGTTCAGCCACCCCTGCGTGCCGTCCGGGGACCGGCCCGCCGACTGCCGTCCGTACCGGTCCACGAGCTGATCGAGCGTGCCGGGGGACCCACCGGTCCACGTGTGCAGCCGGACGTCGTCGAACACCGTGACCGCCTCCGTCGCGTGCTCGACGCGGAGCGGTTCCAGGCGCAGACGCGGTGTCACCAACGGGGCTGCGGCGATCCAGGGCTCTGATGCAGGAGGCATCGCAGGATCGTAACGCCCTGCGACAACAGGGCCTCTTGGTGGTCGGATCGGCTGTGCAACCCTGAGCCACGAAGAGGCCCTGCGATCGGCAAGCGGATGGCCTCCGGCAGCCCTGCTAGGCCGCGCCCACCACCTGCTTCTCCTCGGCGAAGTGGCACGCCGAATCGTGTGCCGCCGGGGTGTCCTTCCCCTTGAAGACCTCGGGGATCGCCAGCACCGGCATCTCCTCGGCGCACTTGTCCTGCGCCTTCCAGCAGCGCGTGCGGAAGCGGCAGCCGGACGGCGGGTTGGCGGGCGACGGAACGTCTCCGGTGAGGATGATCCGCTCCCGGCCCTCGCGCTTCTCCGGGTCCGGCACGGGCACAGCGGAGAGCAGCGCCTGGGTGTACGGGTGCGTCGGGTGCTCGTAGATCTGCGCGTCCGTGCCGATCTCGGCCATCTTGCCGAGGTACATCACGCCGACGCGGTCGGAGATGTGCCGGACGATGGACAGGTCGTGCGCGATGAAGATGTAGGAGAGGTTGAACTCGTCCTGGAGCTTCTCCATCAGGTTGATGACCTGCGCCTGCACCGAGACGTCCAGTGCCGAGACCGGCTCGTCGCAGACGATGATCTCCGGGTTGAGCGCGAGGCCGCGGGCGATGCCGATGCGCTGGCGCTGGCCGCCGGAGAACTGGTGCGGATAGCGGTTGATGTACTCCGGGTTGAGACCGACGACGTCCAGCAGCTCCTGCACCCGCTTGCGCCGGTCGCCCTTCGGTGCCACCTCGGGGTGGATCTCGAAGGGCTCGCCGATGATGTCACCGACGGTCATGCGGGGGTTGAGCGAGGTGTACGGGTCCTGGAACACCATCTGGATGTTGCGGCGCACGGCCTTCAGCGCGCGCCCCGACAGCTTGGTGATGTCCTGGCCCTTGTAGAAGACCTCGCCCGAGGTGGCCGTCTCCAGCGTCATCAGCAGCCTGGCGACCGTGGACTTGCCGCAGCCGGACTCGCCGACGATGCCGAGCGTCTCGCCCTGGTAGAGGTCGAAGGAGACACCGTCGACGGCCTTGACCGCGCCGATCTGCCGCTTCAGGAGAATGCCCTGCGTCAGCGGGAAGTGCTTGACGAGGTTGCGGACCTGGAGGATCGGCTCCCGCTGGTCCGACTGCTTGGCCGGCTCAGCCATGGATGGTCTCCTTCCAGAAGTGGCACGCGCTGCCGCGGCCGTCGAGCTCGGTGCCGTCCTGCTCCGCGACCGGGAGCAGCTCCGGGATGTCCGTACGGCACACGTCCTGCGCCTTGGGGCAGCGCGGGTTGAAGGCGCAGCCGGTGGGGATGTGCAGCAGGTTGGGCGGCAGGCCCTTGATCGCGTAGAGCTCCTGACCCTTGTGGTCCAGGCGCGGGATCGACTCCAGCAGGCCACGGGTGTACGGGTGCGCGGGGCGCTTGTAGAGCTCGTGCACCGGCGCGGTCTCGACGATCCGGCCCGCGTACATCACGGCGATCTTGTCGGCGACGTCCGCCACCACACCCAGGTCGTGGGTGATGAGGATGAGGCCCATGTTGAGCTCGCGCTGGAGCTCGGCGAGCAGGTCCATCACCTGCGCCTGGACGGTCACGTCCAGGGCGGTGGTGGGCTCGTCGGCGATGATCAGGTCCGGCTCCAGCGCCATCGCCATGGCGATCATGATGCGCTGGCGCATGCCGCCGGAGAACTGGTGCGGGTAGTCGTTGACCCGCTCCTTGGCGGCCGGGATGCGGACCCGGTCCATCAGCTCGATGGCCTTGGCCTTGGCGTCCTTCTTGGACATGCCCTGGTGCACCCGGAACATCTCGCCGAGCTGATTGCCCACGGAGAAGACCGGGTTGAGCGCCGACAGGGCGTCCTGGAAGATCATCGCCATCTTCGGGCCGCGCAGCTTGCGCCGCTCGCTCTCCGGCAGCTTGAGGATGTCCTCACCGTGGAAGCGGATCTCGCCGCCGGCCACCCGGCCGGGGGGCGAGTCGAGGATGCCCATGATGGCCTGGGCGGTGACGGACTTGCCGGAGCCCGACTCGCCGAGCACGGCGAGGGTCTCGCCGGAGTCGACGCTGTAGCTCACACCGTTGACGGCCTTGGCCACGCCGTCCCGGGTCTTGAACTCGACGTGCAGGTCGCGCACTTCGAGCAGGGGCACGGACTTCTTGCCGCCGCCGGTCGCCGGGTCCGGCGTGCCGGCGGTCTTTTCGATGGTGGTCATCGGGACGATCTCCTCAACGCAGCTTCGGGTCGAGGGCGTCGCGCAGCCCGTCGCCGACGAACACAAATCCGAGCACCGTCAGCACGATCGCGACACTGGGGTAGGCCCACAGGAAGTCCTTGACGCCCATGAAGTCCCTCGCCGAGGAGATCATGTTGCCCCACTCGGGAACCTCGGGACTCACGCCGACGCCCAGGTAGGACAGCGACGCCTCGGCGACGATGGCCGTACCGACGCTGAAGGCGATGAACGACATCACCGCGGCGATGGAGTTGGGCATGATGTGCCGGACGATGATGCGGCTCGTGCTCGCGCCGAGGGCCTTGGCGGCCGTCACATAGTCCATCTCGCGGACGGACAGGATGCTGCTGCGCAGCAGTCGCGCGACGGTCGCCCAGCTGAAGATGGCGAGCGACAGGATCACGGGCGTCACGCCGCGGCCCATCACCAGGATGATCACGATGGCGCCGATGAGCAGCGGGAAGGCGAAGAAGATATCGGCGATGCGCATGATCACCGTGTCCACGAACTTGCCGAAGTAACCGGCCAGGGCGCCGAGCACCATGCCGATCAGACAGGCCAGGAAGATCGAGGCCAGACCGACGATGACGGCGATCCGGCTGCCGTAGATGACGCGGGAGAACTGGTCGCGGCCGAGGGCGTCGGTGCCGAACCAGTGGCCGCCGCTGGGGGATTGCAGGGTGTTGCCGAGGTCCTGCGCGTACGGGTCGTGCGTGGCGATCAGCGGCGCGGCCGCGGCGACGACGAAGAGCAGCAGCACCAGCGCCAGACCGACCACGGCGAGCCGGTTGGCCACGAAGCGGTGGCGGATCTCGCTCCACTGGGTGATCCGGGCGGGTGCGGGCTCGGCGGTGCCGGTCGCGGCAGCTGGCTGTGCGGTCGCGGCGTCCGGCCCCTTGCTCTTGGCGAGCTCAGTCATTGGGTGACTCCTAGAACGGGGTTGACCTGGCGGTCAGCTGAGACGGATCCGCGGGTCGAGCACCGCGTAGAGCAGATCGACCAGCAGGTTGAGCAGAACGAACACGGCGACGCCGTAGGTGACCACGCCGACGATGATCGGGTTGTTCTGCTGCTGGATGGCGGTCACCAGCGCGAAGCCGATGCCGTCCCAGTTGAAGATCGCCTCAGTGATGAGCGCGCCGCCGAGCAGACCTCCGAAGGAGATACCGATGTAGGTCACGACCGGGATGACGGAGTTGCGCATGACGTGCTTGAAGAGCACGGTGCGGCGCGGCAGGCCCTTGGCCACGGCCGTCTTCACGTAGTCCGCGCGCAGCACTTCGAGCATGGTGCCGCGCATCAGACGGGCGACGAGGGCTGCGTCGATGATGGCCAGCGTCACCGCGGGCATGATCATCGAGTTGAACGACCCGTCGGAGATCAGCGGGAACCAGCCGAGCTTGACCGCGAACTGGCTCTGGAAGATCGAGCCGATGACGAAGCTGGGGAAGCCGATGGCCAGGGTGGTCAGCAGGGTGACCAGCACATCCCAGAACGAGTATCTGAACAGAGCCGCCACCAGACCCGCGAGCATGCCCAGCACGACATCGATGACGATGGCCGCGAGAGCGAGCTTGGCGGTGTTCTGGAGCTTGGGTGCGAGGACCTCGGAGACCTCGCGCCGCTGGGTGTAGTCCTCGCCGAGGTCGCCCTTGACGAGGTTGGTGACGTAGTTGCCGTACTGCACGGCGAGCGGCTTGTCCAACCCGTAGCGCTCGCGCAGTTCCTGGACGACGGCGGGGTCGCGCGCCTTGTCGCCACCGAGCGAGCCGACGGGGTCACCCGGAAGAACGAACAGACAGGCGAACAGAATGAGTGTCGCACCGAAGAGGACGATCACCATCTGCCCGATCCGCCGGATCACATACTTGCCCACGTTGCTGCCTCCTTGACTTGCTGCCGCCGTGGGGCGTGTTCCGCCGCCTCGGGATGGAGGGAGGCGACCCGGGCGGGCAACGGCCTTGTGGGCCGGCCCGCGCCGGGCGAAGGCCGTGGGACCGCGGGCAGCGCCCGGGGCCCCACGACCTTCACGGAAGTGGCTGGATGGTGAGGGTTACTTCGGGCTGATCTCGGCGAGGTTCGGGTCCTCGAAGAAGTCCATCTTCACGCCGTCGTACTTCTTGGTGTTGGCGAGGCGGTACTGGGTGCGCTTCCACAGCGGGATCAGCGCCTGGTCCTCGTCGATCGCCAGCTTCTCGGCGTCCTGGTAGATCTTGGCGCGCTCGGCGGGGTCCTTGGTCTCGCGCGCCTTGACCAGCATCTCGTCGAACTTCGGGTTGCTGTAGCGGCCGCGGTTGTCACCGAGGGCCTTGCCACTGGCGTCCGGGTTGATGCCACTGGTGGACAGCAGCGGCGAGAGGAAGTTGTCCGCGGTCGGGTAGTCGGCCGACCACGCCGCACGCCAGATGCCGTTGGTGCCCTTCTCCTGCTGCTTGGCGAGCGCCTCCTTGAAGGGCAGGCCGTTCAGCTTGACCTTGAGGCCGAGCACGTCCTCGACCTGCTTGGCGACCGCCTGCACCCACTCCTCGTGGCCGGCACCGGTGTTGTAGCCGAAGTCGAGGGTGTCGCCGGGCTTCAGGCCCGCCTTGTCCGCGTACTCCTTGGCCTTCGCCTTGTCCTGCTTGACGCAGGAGGAGCAGACGTCCGGCTTGTAGACGTCCTTGAAGGTCGGCGGCAGGAGGGACGTGGCCGGCTCCTGGAGACCCTGGTAGACGCCCTTGGCGATCTCGGCGCGGTCGATCGCGTAGGAGACGGCCTTACGGGCGTCCGCCGACTTCATCTGCGACTCGGTGGTGAAGAGCAGCAGGTAGTTGACACCGCTGGAGTCCAGCTTCAGCCACTCGCCCTGGCCGTCGTACTTCGCCTTGGCGACCGGCAGCTGCGGCGTGGGCATGCGGGCCCAGTCGAACTGGCCCGACTCGAAGCCCTTGTACTCCAGGTTGGAGCTGCTGGACGGGTTGAGGATCGAGATCTCGACCCGGCTCAGCTTGGCCTTGTCCAGACCGTAGTCGTCGTTGCGGACGAGGTTGATCTTCTGGTTGTGCTGCCAGCTGCCGTCCATCTTGAACGGGCCGTTGCCGATGGGCGCGTCGTTGAACGTCTTGTTGTCGCCGGCGCCGGCGACCTTCGGCATCGGGCTGAAGACCGAGTGCGCGGTCTTCTTGTTGAACTCGAAGTCCGGGGCGGAGAGCTTCACCTTGAGGGTGTACTCACCCGCGGCGGTCAGGCCCGAGAACTTGTCGCTCTTGCCGGTGTTGAGGTCCTTGAAGCCGTCGATGCCGTTCATGTGGTAAGCCACATCGGAGGCGGAGGACTTGGCGGCGGCACGGGTCCAACCACGGATGAACGCCTCGGCGTTGACCGGCTCGCCGTTGCTGAACTTGGTGTCCTTCTTGATCTCGAAGGTCCACTCGTCACCCTTGTCGTTCGGGGTGCCGGAGACAGCCAGCTTCGGCTTCAGGGTGCCGTCGAGGTTCACGTCGTACAGACCGGTGAACAGGTTCCGAGCGACCAGGGTGCCCTCGGACTCCTGGGCGTTCACCGGGTCGATCGAGACCGGCTCGGTGATGCCGAGGCGGAACGCCGCCCCGCCCTTGCCATCGCTCTTGCTGTCGTTGCCACCGCACGCGGTCGCGGCCATGGCCACGACTATCGCTCCGACGACCCACTTGGCGCTCTTGCCACCGCGCATGGGTATGCCTCCTCAGGAGTCCACTGTCCACTACAAGAGAGGCGCCGGTCCCACGCTGACACCCCTGACAGCGGAGACGGAACCGGCACCTCGAGTGTGCTCGTGAGTCGGCGCTCCCCACAGCGCGTGACCCATTGACCCGAGCTCAATGAACCCAACTATTGAGTACGTCCGGCTTGTAAACCACACTTAAAGGGTCTCGCTTTGGTCACATCGATCACATTCACCTGTCCGAAATCCGGACAAAGCGAGGACAGACAGACACCCGCGAAACGGACTGTTAACACAACAACAGGTTCCGCACGTCCGCTATTCGGACACTCGGCGGTTAAACCTGGCGCTAAATCACTTGCCGGGAGGGGCACCGGAAGGGCAGCCGCACCCCGAGCATGCCAGAGG
>NZ_BAAABW010000036.1:140892-172645 GCF_039521185.1 Streptomyces blastmyceticus
TCGGTGAACCGGCGGAGCGGCGTCAGCGCTTGGCGCGGGAAGCCGTGCGGCCGCGCTCCTTCTGGTCCAGGACGACCTTGCGGATGCGGACGGCCTCCGGGGTCACCTCGACGCACTCGTCGTCGCGGCAGAACTCCAGGGACTGCTCCAGCGACAGCTTGCGCGGCGGGACGATCGCCTCGAAGGAGTCGGCGGAGGAGGAGCGCATGTTGGTGAGCTTCTTCTCCTTGGTGATGTTGACGTCCATGTCGTCGGCGCGGGAGTTCTCGCCGACGATCATGCCCTCGTAGACCTCGGTGCCCGGGTCGGTGAAGAGGACGCCGCGCTCCTGGAGGTTCGTCATCGCGAAGGCGGTGACGGCACCGGCGCGGTCGGCGACCAGGGAGCCGTTGTTACGGGTCTTCAGCTCGCCGAACCACGGCTCGTGGCCCTCGTGGATGGAGTGGGCGATGCCGGTGCCGCGGGTGTTCGTCAGGAACTCCGTACGGAAGCCGATCAGGCCGCGGGACGGGACGACGAACTCCATGCGGACCCAGCCGGAGCCGTGGTTGGACATGTTGTCCATGCGGCCCTTGCGGGTGCCCATGAGCTGGGTGACGGCGCCCATGTGCTCCTCGGGCACGTCGACCGTGAGGCGCTCGACCGGCTCGTAGGTCTTGCCGTCGACCTGCTTGGTGACGACCTGCGGCTTGCCGATGGTCATCTCGAAGCCCTCGCGGCGCATCTGCTCGACCAGGATGGCCAGCGCCAGCTCACCGCGGCCCTGCACCTCCCAGGCGTCGGGGCGCTCGGTGTCCAGGACGCGCAGCGAGACGTTACCGACCAGCTCGCGGTCGAGGCGGTCCTTGACCTGGCGGGCGGTGACCTTGCGGTCCTTGACCGCGGACTTGGCGTCCGCGCCCTTGCCCGTGCCACCGCGGCCGACCAGCGGCGAGGTGTTGGTGCCGATGGTCATGGAGATCGCCGGCTCGTCGACCGTGATCAGCGGCAGCGCGATCGGGTTCTCCGGGTCGGCCAGGGTCTCGCCGATCATGATGTCGGGGATACCGGCGACGGCGCAGATGTCACCGGGGCCGGCCACCTCGGCGGGCTTGCGGGTGAGGGCCTCGGTCATCATCAGCTCGGTGATGCGGACGTTGGACGTCGTGCCGTCACGCTTGATCCACGCGACGGTCTGGCCCTTGCGCAGCTCGCCCTGCTCGACGCGGAGCAGCGCGATGCGGCCGAGGAAGTTGTCGGCGTCGAGGTTGGTGACGTGCGCCTGGAGCGGCGCCTCCTCCTCGAACGTCGGGGCCGGGACGTGCTCCAGGATGGTGGAGAAGAACGGCTCCAGGTTGGTGCTGTCCGCGGGGACGGTGCCGTCCTCCGGCTTGGTCAGCGACGCGACGCCGTCACGGCCGCAGGCGTAGACGATCGGGAACTCGATCTGGTCCTCGTCCGCGTCCAGGTCGAGGAAGAGGTCGTACGTCTCGTTGACGACCTCGTCGATGCGGGAGTCCGGACGGTCCGTCTTGTTGATGCACAGGATGACCGGCATGCGCTTGGCGAGCGCCTTGCGCAGCACGAAGCGGGTCTGGGGCAGCGGACCCTCGGAGGCGTCCACCAGCAGCACGACCGCGTCCACCATCGACAGACCGCGCTCGACCTCGCCACCGAAGTCGGCGTGGCCGGGGGTGTCGATGATGTTGATCGTGATCGGGTCCCCGCCGTCCTTGGGGTGATACTTCACCGCCGTGTTCTTGGCGAGGATCGTGATGCCCTTCTCACGCTCCAGGTCGTTCGAGTCCATGACGCGGTCGTCGACGGACTCGAGCTGGTGCGCGGCGAAGGCGCCGGCCTGCTTGAGCATGGCGTCGACGATGGTCGTCTTGCCGTGGTCGACGTGGGCGACGATGGCGACGTTACGGATATCGTGGCGGGTGGGCATACTTGCGGCGCTTCTCCCGGAATCGTGGATGGCGACGCGTACGGTCCGGTACGCGTGCCTGCCGGGCAGAACACGCCACGGCCTCTCAGCCTCCATGGTACGGGCCCGGGCCGACTTCGGCGGCCCGGGGATGCGTACGAGTACTCTGACCTGCTCTTATTCTTTGAACCTGGCCGGAATCGAGCCCGCTCAGCCCCGGAAGCCCAGGTCCTGGTACCGCGGAGTGGCGAAGCCGAACGCTCCGGCGTTGGCCACGGTGTCGCGGGCGGCGACCAGCTCGGGGCGCTGGTAGAGCGGGATCGAGCCGGCCGCCGCCCAGATCCGGGCGTCCGCGCGGTCCACGAGCTCGCGGGAGACGTCCGGGTCCAGCTCGGTCGACGCCTGCTCGAAGAGCTGGTCGATCTGGTCCGTGCCGACCCGGGTGTAGTTCTGTTCCACCAGCAGCGAGCCGTCGGCCGCGGGCTGCGGCTTGGCGAAGACGGGCCGGGCGTCGGTCGCGGGGAAGGCGGTGGCGGGCCAGGAGTAGAGCGCGAGGTCGTAGGCGCCCGCGGCGATGTGGTCCTTGAAGTAGCCCGAGTCGCCGACCTTGGTGATGTCGGTGCGGATGCCGACCGCCTCCAGGCGCTGGGCGATGCGCTCGCCGACGGCCCGTACCGGCTCGGCGCCCGAGCCCTCCGGCAGGATGAAGCGGAGGGTGAGCTTCTTGCCGTCCTTCATCCGGACCGGGGCCGCGGCCGCCTTGCCGCCGGTGTCGCGGGAGCCCTTCTCGTCGACGTCCCCCGGCTGCCCGGTGCGCTCCTCGCGCTCCTGCCGCTCCGCGGCCGACTCCTCGGCGGCGTCCGCGCCCGGTTCGTCGGTGGTCCGGGTGCCCTCCTCGTCCTCGGCCGGGTCGGTGTCGCGGCCGGGACGGCCCGCCTTGTCCGCTTCCGCCTGCCTCCTCGCCAGCGCGGAGCCGCGGGAGCCCTTCTCCTGCCAGCCCGCGTCCGCGAGCAGTGCCTCGGCGGCCTTGGGGTCGGGCCCGCCGATGGCGTCGCTGTTGTCCTCGTACCCCTGCTGGCCTGCCATGAAGAGGTGGCTGCCGAGCGGGGCGGCGGGCAGCCCGAGCGGCGCCAGCACCGACTCGGCGAGGTCCTTGCGGTCGATGGCGCGGGCCACCGCGCGGCGGACCCGCTCGTCGGCCAGCGGGCCGGAGGCGCCGTTGAGGGCGAGCTGGGTGTAGGCGGGCTCCAGGGACCTGCGGACGGCCAGCCCGCGCAGCGCCTCCGCCTCGGGGGGCCTGCCCACCACGGCCCTGTTCCCCTTCTCCCCCTCCCCCTTCTTCAGGGGCTTGTTCGCGGCGATGATGCGGTTCGCGACGGACGGGTTCACCTCGGCGAGGTCGAGCTTGCCGTCGGCCAGCGCGTCGGCCCGCTCGCCGGGCGGCACGGCCCGCAGCACGAGGCGGTCGAGCTTGGCCCGGTCGCCCCACCACTTCGGGTCGCGCACGAGCGTGAGGGTGCCCTCGTCCTTGTCGCGGGAGTCGACCCGGAAGGGGCCCGCGGAGACCTTCAGTTCGTTGCGGGCGCTGTCGTTGAAGCCGCCCGGGCTGCCCATCACGGACCTCGGGTAGAGCGGGGTGAAGAGCGAGGCCCAGTCGACGAAGGGCTTGGCGAAGGTGACCTTGACCTCCTGGGCGTTCGCGCCCCGCTCGATCCGGTCGATGCGGTCGTAGCCCGCGTTGCGCGCCGTCCAGTACGCGCTGTCCTTGCCGCGCAGCGCCTTCCACTGGGCCTCGAAGTCGGCGGCGGACAGGGCCTTTCCGTCGCTCCAGGCCGCCTTGGGGTTGAGCTTGTAGACGACGACCTGCCGGGGCTCGCGCTCGACGACGGTGGCGGCCGTCAGGTAGTCGGGGTTGCGCTGCGGCCGCCCGCTCCGGTCCATGGTGAACAGGGCGGGCAGCGTCGCGCCCGCGACCCGCTGGGTGGCGGTGTCGGCGTCGGCCTGGAAGGCGTTGAAGGTCGCGGGCAGGGCGTCCACCGCCCAGCGCAGGGTGCCGCGGTCGGCGACCTTGGCGCGGGGGGCGGCGGCGATGTCCGGAGGGGTGACGGAGCCCTCGGCGCCGTCGTGGTCCGCGCCGCCGCAGCCGGCCAGGACGGGCAGCGGGAGCAGGACGCCCGCGGCGAGCAGCACGGCGGAGCGGCCCGTACGGGACCGGGCCAGGGTCGAGAGGGGGGCCGAGAGGGGTGCCATGGGATACCTCCGCCGGACGGGGCTGGCTGCCGGATGGTGCTCGATCGGCGCAATGCGCGGTTGATCGCATCTACCGACAACCACTGAAGGCGACGGGCATGGCACAGGAGCGCCGACACGGCGCCGCCGGTCCGTACGCCACCCACGTGGGCGAACGGTGCCGCGGGCCCCTGGCACGGGCGGAACGCGCCCCCAGCCTCCCCCGACGGCGCGATCGCGAACGCTATCTTCCCCCGGAGGGGTGTGACGCGCGACACTCGCTGTCGCAACACCGTCGCCACCCGCAACCGCCGACGCGGAAGTGAGGGCAGGACCCATGTCCCTGAACGATGAAGTGACGGCAGTCCAGCGCTGCCTGGACGACCTCGGCCGGGCGCTCGCCCGCCTCGAACCCCTCCTGGGCGCCAGGGACCTGGAGCTGCGACGCGTGCGCACCGACGCCGCCCACCTGCGCGAGAGCGTCACGCTCCTGCGCACCGCCCACCCCGCCGACCAGCCTCGCCCCGAACCGGTGCAGGTCCCCGACGCCCCGTACGACGCCTCTCTGTGGAAGGACGCGGACGAGGAGGGGCTCGGGGCCCGCGACCGGCACGCCCCCTGACACCCCCGGGCAGCGCGGCGAGAGACCGACCACCACCCACTCCTCCCCGGAGTCCCACTTGGCCACTGGAACCGATCCCCGGACAGGCACCGCCCCCAGCCCGGCCCCCGGCGGTGTGCACCACGCGTCGCGCGCCGCGATCGCCGCCCGCCACCTGCGCACCGACCGGTGGTGGCTCGCCCCCGCGGCCACGGCCGCCGGGCTATTGGCGTTCGTCGTCTACTCCACCTGGCGGGCCTTCGCCAACGGCGACTACTACGCCGCCCCGTACGTCTCCCCGTTCTACTCCCCCTGCATCGCGAAGAACTGCGTCCCCATGAAGGACGGCGCGGACTGGGGCCTCTTCGGCTCCTGGTGGGGGCTGTCACCGGCCCTGCTGGTCCTGATCTTCCCGCTGGGCTTCCGGCTGACCTGCTACTACTACCGCAAGGCGTACTACCGCGGCTTCTGGGCCTCGCCCCCGGCCTGCGCGGTCGCCGAGCCGCACAGGAAGTACAGCGGGGAGACCCGCTTCCCGCTGATCCTGCAGAACGTCCACCGCTACTTCTTCTACTTCGCGGTGATCGTCGCGGGCATCCTCACCTATGACGCGGTGCTCGGCTTCCGCAACGCGCGGGGCGAGTGGGGTCACATGGGGCTCGGCACGCTTGTGCTGCTCGCCAATATCGCCCTGATCTGGGCGTACACCCTCTCCTGCCACTCGTGCCGGCACATCGTCGGCGGCCGGCTGCGCAATTTCTCCCGGCACCCGGTGCGCTACCGCATGTGGGGCTGGGTCAGCGCGCTCAACGCCCGTCACATGCAGCTGGCCTGGGCCTCGCTGGTCAGCGTGGGGGTCGCCGACTTCTACGTCTATCTCGTCGCCAGCGGCGCCTTCGACGATCCGCGCTTTTTCTAGAGAGGGGCAATCTTGATGTCGCGTACGGCCCGGCAATCCTGGGACGTGGTCGTGGTCGGTGCCGGAGGAGCGGGGCTGCGGGCCGCCATCGAGGCCCGGGAGCAGGGCCTGCGCTGCGCGGTGATCTGCAAGTCCCTGTTCGGCAAGGCCCATACGGTCATGGCCGAGGGCGGCATCGCCGCCAGCATGGGCAACGTCAACCAGGGCGACAACTGGCAGGTCCACTTCCGCGACACCATGCGCGGCGGCAAATTCCTCAACCAGTGGCGGATGGCCGAGCTGCACGCCCAGGAGGCGCCCGAGCGGGTCTGGGAGCTGGAGACCTGGGGCGCGCTCTTCGACCGCACCCCCGACGGGCGGATCTCGCAGCGCAACTTCGGCGGCCACGAGTACCCGCGGCTTGCGCACGTCGGCGACCGCACGGGCCTGGAGCTGATCCGCACCCTCCAGCAGAAGATCGTCTCGCTCCAGCAGGAGGACCACCGGGAGACCGGCGACCACGAGTCCCGGCTGAAGGTCTTCCAGGAGTACACGGTCACCCGCCTGCTCAAGAGCGGCGACCGGATCTCCGGCGTCTTCGGCTACGAGCGCGAGTCCGGCCGCTTCTTCACCATCGAGGCGCCCGCCGTGGTGCTGGCCACCGGCGGCATCGGCAAGTCCTTCAAGGTGACGTCCAACTCCTGGGAGTACACCGGCGACGGGCACGCGCTCGCGCTGCTGGCCGGGGCGTCGCTGATCAACATGGAGTTCGTGCAGTTCCACCCGACCGGCATGGTCTGGCCGCCGTCCGTCAAGGGCATCCTGGTCACCGAGTCCGTGCGCGGCGACGGCGGGGTGCTGCGCAACAGCGACGGCAAGCGGTTCATGTTCGACTACGTCCCGGACGTCTTCAAGGAGAAGTACGCCGAGTCCGAGGCCGAGGGCGACCGCTGGTACGAGGACCCCGACCACAACCGCCGCCCGCCCGAGCTGCTCCCCCGCGACGAGGTGGCCCGCGCCATCAACTCCGAGGTGAAGGCGGGCCGCGGCAGCCCGCACGGCGGGGTCTTCCTGGACATCTCCAGCAGGCTGCCCGCCGAGGAGATCCGCCGCAGGCTCCCCTCCATGCACCACCAGTTCAAGGAGCTGGCGGACGTGGACATCACCGCAGAGCCGATGGAGGTCGGGCCCACCTGCCACTACGTGATGGGCGGGGTGGACGTCGACCCGGACACGGCCGCGGCGGTCGGCGTGCCCGGCCTCTTCGCCGCGGGCGAGGTCGCGGGCGGCATGCACGGCTCCAACCGGCTGGGCGGCAACTCCCTCTCCGACCTGCTGGTCTTCGGACGGCGGGCCGGGCTGCACGCCGCCCGGTACGCGGCGGGGCTCGCGGCGGCGGACCGGCCGGCCGTGGCCGACGCCGACATCGAGGCGGCCGAGGCGGAGGCGCTGCGCCCGTTCGGCGCGGAGGGCGGCGACCCGGCCGTCTCGCAGGGCGCGGCGGAGAATCCGTACACCCTCCACCAGGAGCTCCAGCAGTCGATGAACGACCTGGTGGGCATCATCCGCAAGGGCCCCGAGATGTCGGAGGCGCTGCGCCGGCTGGCGGCGCTGCGGGAGCGCTCGCGGCGGGCGGGGGTGGAGGGCCACCGGCAGTTCAACCCCGGCTGGCACCTCGCCCTTGACCTGCGGAACATGCTGCTGGTCAGCGAGTGCGTGGCGCGCGCGGCCCTGGAGCGCACCGAGAGCCGGGGCGGGCACACCCGCGACGACCACCCGGCGATGGACCGGCAGTGGCGGCGGGTGAACCTCGTGTGCCGGCTGTCGGAGGAGAGCCCGGGTTCCGCGGCGGCCGACCCCCTGCTGGGGCTTGTACGGGTGGCGCACCGCGAGATGCCGCCGATCCGCGGCGACCTGCTGGCCCTCTTCGAGAAGGACGAGCTGGTGAAGTACCTGACGGACGAGGAGCTGACGACTTGAGCTACGACGCCCATTTCCGGGTCTGGCGGGGCGACGCGGACGGCGGGGGTCTCGTCGACTACACCGTGGCCGTCCACGAGGGCGAGGTGGTCCTCGACGTCATCCACCGGCTCCAGGCCACCGAGGCCGCCGACCTGGCCGTCCGGTGGAACTGCAAGGCGGGCAAGTGCGGTTCGTGCAGCGCGGAGATCAACGGCCGGCCGCGGCTGATGTGCATGACCCGGATGTCGTCCCTCGACCCGGACGAGACGGTGACGGTCACCCCGATGCGGGCCTTCCCGGTGCTGCGGGACCTGGTGACGGACGTGTCCTTCAACTACGCGAAGGCGCGCGAGGTGCCCGCGTTCGTACCCCCGCCGGGGGTGGCGCCCGGGGACTACCGGATGAAGCAGGAGGACGTCAGCCGGTCGCAGGAGTTCCGCAAGTGCATCGAGTGCTTCCTGTGTCAGGACACCTGCCATGTGGTGCGCGACCACGAGGAGAACAAGACCGCCTTCGCCGGGCCCCGCTTCCTGATGCGCGTCGCCGAGCTGGACATGCACCCCCTGGACTCGGCGGACGGGGCGGGCATCGACCGCAAGCGCACCGCGCAGGACGAGCACGGGCTGGGCTACTGCAATATCACCAAGTGCTGCACGGAGGTCTGCCCCGAACACATCAAGATCACCGACAACGCGCTGATCCCCCTCAAGGAGCGGGCCGCCGACCGTAAGTACGACCCGCTGGTGTGGCTCGGCAACAAGATCCGGCGCCGCGGGGAGTGAGCCCGGCGCAAGCCGGGCGCGAATACGCTCCGTGGAGGGCTCCGAGCTCCCGGTAGCGAGTCGGGCAGTACCGCCATACGCTCCCAAATGTGACACGGCTTTCCAGGCGGTACGGGCCGGGGGCGCCGGGCCGGGCCAGGGTCAGGGCCCCCCTCGCCCTCCTGGCGCTGTGCGCGCTCCTGGTCCCGGCCCCGCCCTCCCGTGCCGACACGCCCCTCGACCTGGACACCGGCGGCCGGATCACCGACACCGTCGGCGCCCTCGGGCAGCGCCGCGCGCAGGTCACCAGCGCCCTGAACCGGCTCCACGCCGCCCACCACATCCAGCTGTACGTCACCTATGTGCGCGACTTCTCCGGCCGCTCCGGGCACGACTGGGCGAACGCCACCGCCGACCGCAACGGCCTCGGCCCCCACGACGTGCTGCTCGCCATCGCCACCCACGAGCAGCAGTACGCGGTCTCCGCCGCCACGGACTCCGGCTTCCGCCAGGATCAGCTGAGGACCGTCGCCGGCACCGCCATCGCGCCCGCCCTGGCCCAGCACGACTGGGCGGGCGCCGCCATCGGCGCCGCCGAGGGCTACGGCGCCGTGCTCCAGGGCAAGCCGGTCCAGCTCCCCGCGATCTCGCCCGGCAGCAGCGACCCGGGCGGCGACGGGCTGGTGCCGGGCCACCGCCGGGTCTGGCTGCCGGTGACCGTGGCCGTCCTGGCCCTGCTGACCGGGCTCTATCTCTGCTTCTGCTCCCGCCGGGCGGCCGGCCGCCGCGCCGCCCGGCGGGAGCGGCCCACCGTCGCCACCTCGACCCCGCCCGGCCTCGCCCGGATGGCCCAGCCGCTCACGCCGTTGCCCGCGCTGGAGGCCGAGGCCGCGCGGAACCTCGTCGAGACCGACGACGCGGTGCGTACGAGCGCCGAGGAACTCCTCTTCACGACCGCACAGTTGGGCAAGTCTGCCACCCGCCCCTTCGCCGAGGCCGTCTCCTATGCGAAGAGCGAACTCGCCCACGCCTTCCGGCTGCGGCAGGGCCTGGACGACGCCCCGTACGAGGACGAGGAGATCCGCCGCCGCACCCTGGACGAGATCTGCTCGCACTGCACCAGCGCCAACCGCAGGCTGGACGCGGAGTCCGCGGCCTTCGACCGGCTGCGGGCCCTGAAGGTCAACGCCACCGGCATCCTGGAGCACGCCGAGGGCACCGCGCGGGCGCTCGGGCCGCGCGTCGACACAGCGGAGGCCGCGCTGGCCGCTCTCGCCGACTGCTGCGCGGGGACCGCGCTCTCCCCCGTGGCCCGGCACCCCGCCGAGGCCCGCGACCGCCTCGCCTTCGCCACGGCGGGCCTGGCGGAGGCCCGGCGCGCCCTCGCGGAGGGTGACACGGACGGCGCGGCGATCTCCCTGCGCGCCGCCGAGGCCGCCCTCGCGCAGGCCCGCACGCTCACCACGTCCGCGCTGCGCCGGGCCCGCGAGCTCACCGGCACGGCCGCCCGGCTGCCGGTCGCCCTGGCCGACGCGGAGGCGAGCCTCCTGGCCGCCCGGACCGCGGGCACCGCGGACGCCGAGCGGGTGGCGGCCGCCGAAGCCGCCCTCGTGGCGGCCCACCGGGAGATCGCGGGCGGGCGCTACGACCCCCGGGCGGTGCTGCGGCGCCTGCAGGAGACGGCCGCCGTCCTCGACGCGGAGGCCGGGGACCACGCCGACGAGGGGCGCGCCCGGCGGCGCGTGGAGCGGGCTCTGGACGCCGCGCGGGGCGAGGTGGCGGCGGCGCGGGACTTCATCAGCACCCACCGGGGCGCGATCGGCTGCCGCGCCCGCACCCGGCTGGCCGAGGCGGAACGCCATCTGACCGTGGCCCGCGCCCTGGTGCCCGTGGGCGGCCGGGCGGTCCTCCACGCGACGGGCGACGCGGACTCCCTGGCCCGCCAGGCCCGCGCGCTCGCCGAACACGACGTCGCCGACTACGCCACCCCGTACGACCCGCACACCCCCCACCCCGCGCGGGCCCTGTGCGGGGCGCTGCTGGGCGGCATCATCCTGACGGGCCTCCTCCCCGCGACGTTCGGCGGCGGCGCGACGAGGGGCCGTCTGGCGGCGGACTGAGGGGCCCGGGCGAGCACCGGTCAGTACAGGCTCATCAGCGCCTCCACCGCGTCCGGCGTGGGGGTGTCGCCGTCGGGCAGGGCCAGTTCGAACCACACCGTCTTCCCGTGCGGCGTGCGCCGGCTGCCCCACGCCGAGCTGAGCAGCCCCACGAGCTGGAGTCCGCGCCCCCCTTCGTCGGTGTCGCGCGCCCGGCGCCGCCGGGGCTGGACCAGCCCGCCGTCCCAGACCTCGCACACCAGCGTCCGGTCGAGGAGCAGCCGCAGCCGGATCTCGCCCTCGCCGTACCGCAGTGCGTTGGTGGCCAGCTCACTGACCAGCAGTTCCGTGGTGTCCACGAGGCTCTCCAGGCCCCAGGAGAGCAGCTGCTCGCGCGCCAGTTCACGGGCCCGGGCCACGGAGCGGGCGTCGGGCGGGAGCGTCCAGTCGCCGACGCAGTCCGCGGGCAGGCCCCGCAGCCGCGCCATGAGCAGCGCGATGTCGTCCTCGCCGTGGTGGGTGTCCAGCGCGCCGAGTACGTGGTCGCAGACGTCCTCCAGCGGGCGCGAGGGGTCGGTGAGGGCGTCGCGGAACGCCTCCAGGCCCTCGTCCAGCGGGTGGTCGCGGGACTCCACGAGGCCGTCGGTGTAGAGGACGAGCAGGGCCCGGTCCGGCAGGTCGATCTCCACCTGCTCGAAGGGCTCGCCGCCGACGCCCAGCGGCATGCCGGGCGGCACGTCCAGCAGGAGCGCGGGCTCGCCCGCCTCGACGAGGACCGGCGGCAGGTGCCCGGCGTTGGCGACCGTACAGCGCCGGGTGACCGGGTCGTAGACCGCGTAGACGCACGTGGCCAGATAGACCTCGGAGAGGTCGGCCGCCCGCACGCCGCCGCGCACGCCCCGCGACGCCGACTGCTTGCCGCCCGGCCGGCCGAGGCCGTGGGCGATCTCGTCGAGCGCGGAGAGCACCTCGGCGGGCTCCAGGTCGAGCATGGCCAGGGTCCGTACGGCCGTGCGGAGTTCGCCCATGGCGACGGCGGCCCGCAGCCCGCGACCCATGACGTCGCCGACGACCAGGGCGGTGCGGTGGCCGGGCAGCTCGATGACGTCGAACCAGTCGCCGCCCACCTCGGTGGCCGCGTTGGCCGGGAGATAGCGGCAGGCGATCTCCAGCCCGGCGGCGTCGGGGTCGCCCGGGGGCAGCAGGCTGCGCTGGAGGATCAGCGCGCGCTCGTGCTCGCGCCGGTAGAGCCAGGCGTTGTCGATGCAGACCGCGGCGCGCGCCGCGAGCTCCACGGCGAGCGCGGTGTCGCGCTCCCCGAACGGCTCGCTGCCCTTCGTACGGGAGAACCGCGCCAGCCCGACCACCGTGTCCCGGGCGACCATCGGCACCGCGAGCGTCGACTGCACGACCGCGCCCAGCTCCGGGCCGTCCTCGCGCTCGCGGCTGGGGACCACCTGCACCTGCGCGGTGCGCAGCGCCCCGGCGTAGGGCGAGTGGAAGGCGTAGCGGTGCACCTCGCCGACCTGTACGGGCTTGTCGGCGCCGTCGACGGGCACGCCGGAGACCGCGCTGGCGTAGGCGACGCGCCGCAGCTCGCCGCTGCCGTCGGCGAGGCCGGGCGGCGCCTCGTCACCGGCGAGCAGCCCCTGGTAGAGGTCGACGGAGGCGAGGTCGCAGAACTGGGGCACGGCGACGTCCAGCAGCTCCCGGGCGGTGGTCTCCAGGTCCAGGGAGTTGCCGATGCGCGCGCCCGCCTCGTTGAGCAGCGCGAGGTTGCGGCGCACGCCCGCGGCCTCCCGCTCCGCGCGGCGGCGCCCGGTGACGTCGGTGGCGAGCGCGGCCACCCCGATGGGCCGCCCGCTGCCGCTGTGCAGCCGGTAGAGCGAGACGGACCAGCGGCGGCGCTCGCTCTGGCCGGGCACCGGCCCCACGAGCTGGACGTCGGACACCGGCCGCCCGGTGTCGAGGACCTGGCGCAGCGCCGCGGTCAGCCGCTCGGCCTCGCCGCGGGGCAGGAAGTCGTGCGGGGTGCGGCCGCGGTGCCAGGCGGCGGGGCGGCCGAAGGTCTGGGCGAAGCTCTCGTTGACGCGGAGCAGGGTCAGGTCCGTGCCGAAGAAGAAGAACCCCAGGGGAGATTGGCCGAAAACGGCCTCGGAGGCCGCGATGTCGGTCTCTATTCCCCGCAGCGCCCGGGCGTCCACGGCCACGCAGAGCGCGCCGCGCCCGCCGTCCTCGTCCTGGGTGGGCATCACATAGATCTCGGCCAGCCCCGGTGACCGTTCGCCGCGTGGATAGGGCACGATGCCCGTCCACTCCCGGCCGTCGAGCCCGCCCTCGCCGAGGAACGGGGCGGCGGCGGGGTCCGGACCTCGCTTCGCCCCCGGCGCGGCGGGGGCGAAGATCTCCAAGGGGTCCTTGCCGACGGCGTGCCGGGCCGCTATTCCGAAGAGCTCCGCCGCGCGCTCGCTCCACTGCTGGATGCGCCCGTCGGCGCCCAGGGAGAACGAGGCCACGCGGATGTAGTCGTAGAGGGATCCCGGCGGGCTGTTCTGCCACATCGCGGTGGCCTGTGTTCCCTCCGGCGTACCGCTCGCCGTACCCGCTGGCTTTTCGCTCACGTGCCCGTCCCCTCCGGCTCATGTGCTCGCACCGGCATCAGAAGCCCGAGTATCCAGCACCGGGGCCTCTCGGAACACGGACTTCACGATCACAGCACGGTCTCAACCCGCTATGTCTCCCCAGGGGGTTACTAACCGGGCAGGCCCAGCTCGAACCACACGGTCTTGCCGGTGTTTCCCCTGCGCGTTCCCCACCTGCGTGATGCGCATGCCACCAATTGCAGGCCGCGTCCGCCCTCGTCGTCGGGGTGGGCCGCGCGCTCCCGGGGCGGGTCGGGCAGCGGGTCGGAGACCTCGACGAGCAGGACGGGACCGGCGCGGGAGTACATGCGTACGCCGATGGGGCCGCTCGCGTACCGCAGAGAATTGGTGACCAGCTCGCTGACCAGCAGCACCGTCACATCGGTGACCGCCTCCAGGCCCCAGTCGCGCAGGGTGTCGCGCACGAGCGTGCGAGCGGTCCGCACGGCGCCCGCCTCGGCGGGGAAGCTCCACTCGGCGAATCCGGGCGTGGACGCCAGGGTCCCTGCGCTGTCGCTCACGCCGATCACTTCCCAGACCGCTGCGAACCCCACCGGGCTTGCCCCGGTTCGGGGCGAATAATCAGCACATACCCGATATGGCGGGCCGACTATCTTCCTGGCGGCGGCGGGCGAGGTCTGTGACACGGATGGAGTACGGCGCGACGGGCGGATGACGGGCCCGGTCAGGGTCGCCGGGCCCCGGTGAGCGACCTCTACGCGCCCACGAGCAGGCGGACGGCCGCCGCCACGGCGGGCCGGTCCTCGTCCAGCCAGTCGACCTCGTCGACGCGGTCGGGCGTCAACCAGCGCACCTCGTCGTGGTCCTGAAGGGCGCGCACCGTGCCCGAGACGAGCTTCGCCGTCCACACGTGCAGCACGAACGGCGGCCGCAGGGGCCACTCGCCCGCGACCCGCTCCAGCGGCTCGACCTCGACGCCGAGCTCCTCGCGCAGCTCCCGGACCAGCGCCTGCTCGGCCGTCTCGCCGGGTTCGAGCTTGCCTCCGGGCAGCTCCCAGCGACCGGCCAGCTCGGGCGGCGCACTGCGCCGCGCGGCGAGCAGCCGCCCCTGGTCGAACACCGCTCCGCCCACCACCACACGCGCCGTCGTCATGGGGTGCAGCCTATGCGCCGGGCTCGCGTCAGGAGACCGCGCGCCCCACCCGCACGACGACGTAGAGCTGTCGGCGGCCACCCGCGTCGAGCCGGTCGGCGACCTCCTCGGCCTCCGTCTTCGTGGCATAGCGCCCGACGCGGTAGCGGTTGCCGTTGCCCTCCTGGCGGATCACCAGCCACGGCAGGACCGGTCCGCTGTCAGTCATCGCCCCCGCCTTCCCGCTGCCGTGTCCACCGGCGCATACCGTCTGGCGTTTCCCGGAGAAACCGCAGTCCGCATATGCCCGAGCCTACGCCCGACCTTTACTCAGCGGATACGGTTTTTCACGAAGAGGTACGCATTTGGCCACGCGCCCCCACGCCGCGTCCACGAGGCCGCTCCTGGCCGTTACCCGGACTTGCCCGCGGCATGCGCACGCGCACCGCCCGATCTCCCCCGGAACGCCGCAGGGGGCGGCCACGGGCCCGTCGTGGACCCGTGACCGCCCCCTGCGGGGACGCTTCTCGCGGAGTTACGCCTTGGCGTCCGAGAGCGAGGCCTCCTCGTGCTCGGCGGCGGCGAGCATCTCCTTCTCGGTCTCGACCAGGGTGGGGTTGCGCCAGGCGCTGCGGACGCCCCACACGTAGAAGCCGAGCGCGAGCAGCACGACGACGGCGATGTCCCAGCCCTGGGCCAGGTAGCCCTTGCCGCCGAACTCCGTGCCACCGGCCCACGACACGAAGGCCATGACCAGCAGGTACGCGACCATCCAGACGCCGGCCTTGAGGTGCGGCTTGAGCTCGGCCCACGGCTTGCGCAGCTCGTACCAGGCCCAGATCGGCAGGCCGACGGCCATGATCAGGATGACCTTGCCGGTGAGCGGCCAGCGGGCCCAGTACAGGACCAGCGAGCCGAAGATCATCGCGACGGGGGCGATGACCGGCATGGCCTTCAGCATGACCGGGCGCTTGAGGTCCGGCGCGATGCGGCGCAGCGACATCACGGCGACGGGGCCGGTGATGTACGAGATGACGGTGGCCACCGAGACGATCTCGGCGAGCGAGCCCCAGCCGCGGAAGACGGCCAGGAACATGAACGCGACGACGAGGTTGAGCACCAGCGCCGGGCGCGGCACGCCGGTCTTCTTGTCGACCTTGCCGAAGACGCCGGGCAGGTGCCCGTTCTCCTGCACGCCCTGGATCATGCGCGAGGTGGTGGCGGCGTAGATCATGCCCGTGCCGGACGGGGAGATGAAGGCGTCCGCGTACAGCAGCATCGCGAGCCAGTTCAGGCCCCAGGCGACGGCCAGGTCGGCGAGCGGCGAGTTGTAGATCTTGCCCAGGTCCGCCCAGCCGTGGGTGGAGAGGTCGCTCGACGGCACGGCCATCAGGAAGGCGATCTGGAGCGCGATGTAGATGACCAGCGCGATCAGGATCGAGCTGATGACGGCCTTCGGCAGCGACTTGCCCGGGTTGCGGGCCTCGCCGGCCATGTTCAGCGGGGACTGGAAGCCGTTGAAGGCCCAGACGATGCCGGAGAGCGCGACCGCGGTGAACACGGAGCTCCAGCCGTTCGGCGTGAAGCCGCCCGCGGACTCGATGTTCTTGGTGTCGAAGTGCGCCCACATCAGGGCGCCCGCGGTGAGGACCGGGATGACGACCTTGAACACGGTGATCGCGTTGTTGGTCTTCGCGAAGAGCGTGATCGCGAACCAGTTGAGGAAGAAGTAGAAGAGCAGCAGGACGCTGGCCAGCGCCACACCGCTGCCGGTCAGCTCCTTGCCGTCGTACAGCTCCTTGGCCCAGCTCCACTTCCAGGAGCTCATGTACTGCACGGAGGCGGTCGCCTCACCGGGGATGACGGAGACGATCGCGATCCAGTTGGCCCACGCGGCGAGGTAGCCGGCGAGCGAGCCGTGCGAGTACTGGCCGTAGCGGACCATGCCGCCGGCCTTGGGGAACATCGCGCCGAGCTCGCTGTAGGTGAGCGCGATGGTCAGTGCGACGGCCGCGCCTATGACCCAGGCGAGGATCGCGGCGGGACCGGCGATGGCCGCGGCCCGCTGGGCGCCGAAGAGCCAGCCGGAGCCGATGATCGACCCGAGGCCGACGGCGGTCAACGCCACCGGACCGAGGGTCCGGCGGTAGTTGGAGTGGGAACCCTGCTCGGTACTCAACGCCCCGGATCTCCTTTGCTTTCTTCTCCCCCACGGGCAGGACACAAACCGCGCCATCGTACGAGCGATTTGGACGATTGCATTCCGCGAAAAGGCTCTGACCTGGCCGTATGTGAGGTTTGCAACACTAAAAAACGCCCTGCCCTATCGGGGCAAAGCGGTACACACTGCACACTTCCTACCTGCCGGTACAGATCGGGGAGTGGATCACGGGCGGCCGAAAACCGATCTTCAGGGCGCTCGCGCCGACGGTCCGGAGGTCGTTCACGCGGCCTTCATGGCCGCTTAACGGACGGGTGGTAGCGGACACGGCCGGGCTACTTGACCGGCAGGTGGTACGCGACGCGATAGCGCTCGGCGAGCACCACCACATCCGCCGTCTCGACCGGACAGCCGCCCGCGAAATAGGTGCGCGAGACCACCACCACGTAGTGCCCGGGGACGCCGCCGAGGGCCAGCACCTCCTCCGCGAGGCCGGGCCGCGCGCTGACCTCCTCCGCGACGTTGTCGACGATCAGGTCGATGGCGGCCATCCGCTCGACGACGCCGCGCCCGGCCAGCGGGCCCTCCTCGGGGAGCATCACGGGCGTGCGCCCAGTGAGCGCGAGGGGCTCCCAGGAGGTGGAGAGCATCACTGACTCGCCCCCGGCCCGGAAGAGATAGTCGGTGCGCATCGCGCGGTCGCCCGCGGCGACGCGCAGCCTGCGCGCCAGCGCGGAGTCCACCGCCACCTGCTCGCTGCGCGACTCCCAGGTGCCCTTGACCCTGCTGTCGGCCTGCTCCTGACGGAACGGCGTGGACTCGCCGGCCGTGCGGTAGCCCGTACGCGCCAGGGCGCGCGGGACGGGCTGCTCGCGCACATAGGTGCCGGACCCGGATCTCCCCTCCACCAGGCCCTCGGCCATCAGGACCTTGCGGGCCTCCAGGGCGACGGTGTCCGAGACGCCGTACTGCTCGCGGATGCGGGCCTGGGAGGGGAGGCGTGTGTGCGGCGGCAGCTCGCCTGCGACGATCTTCTGGCGAAGATCACCGGCGACTCGGAGGTATGCGGGCTGGTCACCGAAGGCCACGGCCACTCCCAACAGGTTGACAGTCCGCAACAGCTTGGCAACCCTGGGTTGCGATGCGCAACTACAGGCCAAGGATTCACTAGATGCAGTGAATTGCAGTTCAGGGACGTGTAGTTGGCGGCGAGAGCCGCATGTGCGACCGGCACTCCCCCCAGGCACTTCTGCAATTATGCGCCGCACGCTCACCATCCGATACCGCGCGTCCGCCACTCTCCGTGACGGAGCGAGGGGTCGTCAACTGCCGCTCCGAGCGCCCCAGTTGCCTCCCGGGAGCCTCTGGCCGATCTCCCCCGATGTTGTTATCTTCATCGAAACCGCAGGGTTTGAAGTTCAAACCCGCAGCGTCGAGGGGGAGCGCCATGCCGACGGACACCGACACGGCACCGGATCCGGTCACGGGCACCACCGGCGTCACGGGCGTCACGGCCGGGGAAACCGCCGACGCCCGTCTGGCGGCGACCCTGGACGGCGCCTTCAGCAGCCGGTACGCCGAGGTCAACGGGGTCGGGCTGCACTACGTGACGGGCGGCGAGGGCACCCCGCTGGTCCTGCTGCCCGGCTGGCCCGAGACGTGGTGGGAGTACCGCAAGGTCATGCCCGCCCTGGCCGAGCGCCATCAGGTCATCGCCGTCGACATCCGGGGCATGGGCGGCTCGGAGAAACCGCGGTCCGGCTTCACGAAGAAGAACATGGCCCGGGACGTCCACGAGCTGGCCCGCCACCTCGGCCACGAGCGGATCAACATCGCCGGGCACGGCATCGGCGCCATGGTCGCCTTCGCCCACGCCGCCAACCACCCGGCGGCCACGGCGAAGGTGGCGATCCTCAACACCACCCATATCGACGACAGTTACTACGACTTCCCCATGGTCCCCCGCCCCGGTGACCAGGGCCCCCACCGCTGGTGGCTCGCCTTCCAGCAGGTCCAGGACCTCCCGGAACAGCTGCTCGCCGACGGCCGCTACCGCCACCTCGTCGACTACATGTTCAACCTGAGCCTGCTGAACCCGGACGCGATCACCCCGCGCGACCGCGACATCTACGCCCGCGCCTACTCCGCCCCGGACGCGATCCGCGCCAGCCAGGGCTGGTTCCAGGCCTACCGCGAGGACATCGCGGACTTCAACGCCTACCCCAAGGTGACCGCCCCGATGCTGGGCCTGGCCTACGGCGCCTTCTACGACTACATGCGCCGCGCCCTCCCCACCCAGGGCACGGACGTCGAGGTCAAGGAGATCAAGAACACCCGCAACTACCTGGTGGAGGAACAACCGGAAGCGGTGACGGAGGCCCTGCTGGACTTCTTCGGGTGACGCCCAGGGGCGGGCGTACTGCCCGGGATCTCGTGGCCGGGGCCCGGCCGAGTCGCTACGGTGGAGCCATGACCGCCCTGCCTGACTGGATGCATCCGCCTCGGCCCGAGGGCTGGGTCGCGGACGATCTGGACCGACTCCCGCATGCGCCACGGCACACCGAGCTGATCGACGGAGCCCTTGTATTCATGATGTCGCCGCAGCGCTGGTGGCACGGAGAGATCGTCGACGACCTCACGTTCGCCCTCAAAAAACAGGCCCCCGCAGGTATCAAGGTCGGCCGGGAGATGACCATCCGTCTCGACGAGCGCAACCGCCCCGAACCCGATGTTCTGGTGACCACAGCTCCCTTCGCCCCCGACCGCACCTGGTTCGCGCCGGAGGAGGTGCAGCTGGTGGTGGAGGTGGTCTCACCTGAGTCCGCGCACCGCGACAGGACAGTGAAGCTTCACAAGTACGCCAAAGCGGGGATTCCGAATTACTGGTGCATCGAGGAGGAAAGCGGCGCACCGGTCGTCCACGTCTACGAGCTGGACGGGCCGACCGGCCGCTACGCCCCGGCCGGGATCTTCCGGAGCGTCCTGAAGCGTCCCGTGCCGTTCGACATCGAGCTCGACCTGGACGCGCTCGTTCCCGGCAAGTGAACGGCCGCCCTGGGCGGTGACGACCGGAAGGGCCGGCTCACCGCCCCTTTCGCCTGTGCCGGCAGCGAGTCCTGCCCCGCTTGCCGTCGGTCGGCGTGCCCCGGTCGCGGTGGGAGGTGATGCTGAAAGCGGACTTGATCGTTCCGCTGAGGATCACCGGAGGACCCATGACACGGAGAACCCCCGTCCGGACAGCCGTCGTCGCCGCCGCGGTTCTGCTCGCAGGCGCGGGTCCGGCCCACGCCTCCGGGAGTACGTCCCCTGACACACGTACGGCGCACCACGCGGTTGCCGCGAAGCCCGCCCCGAGGCGGATCGCCGCCCTGTTCGACCGGTGGAACGCGGCGCTGGCCACACGGAACGCCCGCACCGTCGCGGCTCTCTACGCCCCCGACGCCGTCCTGCTGCCGACCCAGTCGTCGGAGATCCGCACCACTCACGACAGGATCGTCGACTACTTCGAGCACTTCCTCCAGCAGAAGCCCCGGGGCAGGATCCAGGAGCGGCACATCACCGTTCTCGGACCCAGGTCGGCGATCGACACCGGCCTGTACGAGTTCACCCTGACGGACAAGAACGGCAAGGCCGGCAGGACCGACGCGCGCTACACGTTCGTCTACGAACTGCGCGGCGGGCACTGGCTGATCGTCAACCACCACTCCTCGGTGGTGCCGTAGGACCACCGCTCCGCCGCAACGCGAAGAGGGCCGAGCTCACCGGAGCTCGGCCCTCTTCGCACAGCCGGGGGCACACGTTGAAATATCTATTACGGAACTCCCACCTGCGGAAACGCGGATCTGGAGGGCGTCATCCCAGCACGGGAGGACTATCTCGGCACCATGCAGCCCAGGCGTCACAGTGAGGGCGTTGCCAACGACGAAGCGGCCCGACACAGGTGGGATTAGCCCGACTGAGCAGGCCGAAGGCACCTTCGGCCCATACGGTGGCGCTACGCGACATTCACCGGAAACCCTAGCCGCCACGATCCAACCAGCCAGCTCATCGACCTGCGCCGCGTCTGCCACGGCGAATGACCCACGTCCCCCGTGAGACCGCCAGGCCCCCACCCGGCGGAAGCGAGTCGGCCCAGAAGCACTATTGGAGAGAGATGCGAGCCCACCGGACCGGAATCATCGGCTCTGCAGGGAACACCGAGGTCAAGGCAGAATTCGAACGCCTGGGGCAGGGCCCTATCGAGGTACCTCAGGAGCACGACCTCGGGCTCGACCTCATCGTTCAGGTCAGAGACGAACGGGGGTTCGACGCCGGTTTGTTGTTCGGTGTCCAGGTCAAATCCGGATCAGCATCCGAAGGCACTGCGTACTTCGCTGCCCCGCAGCGTGACAGCGACGGAAGTACTTCGGGCTGGTGGTACCGGGCCGAGCACTCCCGGCACTTCGACAGCTGGATCCGCCACGACATCCCGGTGATTCTCGTCCTTCGCGACCTGGACGCCCGTACCTCGTACTGGGTCGAAATCGATCCGGCGTCGGTGCGCAACACAGGCAAGGGGCACAAGATCTTTGTCCCAGCAGCCCAGAGCATCAGCCGGTCCGCACTGCCAAGGCTCTTCGAAGTCGCCACGAGCAAACGCAGGGGACAGTCCTGGGAGGGTTCCGCATGGTCCAGGAAGTCCCTCCGGATTGCCCCGGCCGATCGTCTGCGCCATGCGCTGCTTGCACCTCGACTCATCGCCCCGCACCGAAACGCGGGATTCGGCTCACCCGTCGACCCCGCCGAAGCGGTCGCCCTACTGATTCAGCACCGGATCTCCGATCTGCACCACTTCGCCGAAACCCACGTCACCGTACCGACATTGAACGACGCTTCATCCCACAAGGACTGGCACTGGAGGTTCGTGGCGGCCTTTTCCATGCTGATCAGCGAGGACAGTCCAGAGGCACTGGTTCAGCTCATCTCGGACGCTCCCCATGAGGCAGCCCGAGTGGCCGCTACAGTCACGGCATCGTACGGCCTGCTGAGCGCAGATCGGCACACCGACGCCGTCGAGCTCCTGAACTCGGAGATCAGTCGCGACCAGGCCGAACCGGCGGACCACGCATGGCTCTTGGTGCACCGGGCCTGGGCCCGCTCCGAACTCGGGGACCCAACGGGGGCTGCCGAAGACGCCGCCCTGGCCCGCATCACCGTGCTTCTCGCCCCCACGGACCCAACGATCTCCGCCCTTGCCTCGGCAGCAGCCGAATCCATCTTCCGGGCCGCTCCCCTGGGTTCAAAACGTCTTGAGGAGTTCATCACCAGCAGCGACACCGCCGCCTCCTGGTGGCGGTCCCAGAACCTTGCAGGCGCCTACGAAGGGACGGTGAATCAGGACTTCACCGATTGGGCGCAGCAAGGAACCGTCCGGCTGTTCAACGCGCATCCTGCTTACAGCCGGCTCGCCACCGCCATACACATCGCTGCAGCGTCAGCGCACGTCGGCACATGGCGTGCCTATATGTCACTGAAAGGACGTCAATTGCTTCTGGACGCAACGCGGCAGCTCGACTTTGACTCGCCCAACGAGTCGATCCGTCACGGCCTCAAGTTGCTCCAGCAGAGCGGTGACACGTCCTCACTGGTAGAAGCCGTGCGCAGGCTACGCCGACTTGGTCCGCTCAGCCCATTGACCGAACACGTCAGAAGCATGCCGACGATGCCCGGTCACACCCGGAGCTACACGGCATTGTGGGAGCTGTGGCGCACCACCGGTGATCTTCTGTCCGAACCCGAGGCGACCGCAGCAGCCAGTCATTGCCTCGGAGTCCTCACCGGCGAAACGCCTGTTCCGGAAGATGTCGCGAAGCACAGCCTGGTTCCGTACTTTGCCGCTCGCGCACTCCGAGGGCTCTTGGAGGCGGCCTCGCTCGATATCCACGCCCAGGCCAGGAACTTCATCCTCGAACACGGTCCCTGGGAAGGCAGCAGTATCGAGAACCCCCTGACAAGCATTGTGGGCGCTCTATCGGACGAGAGCCTGACCGATCCACAGGACCGGTCCCGCTGGCTGGAACGCGCACTGACATGGACGGCCAATTCTCCGGACGAGGTCGCTCTGGCCATGCTCGGCCGTCTGACAGACGACACTCGCGCTGTCACTGCCTTGACCGAGCTGGCGGAAACGGGGAACGCGTCAGCGCTCGCTGCCCTCGGCAGGGTCGCGGAGCTCTCCGGCGAAACCGTGAACCGTGTCGTCTCACATCTCTCATCCGGAGTCCGCTCCCTGGTGGCTCAACTGGATTCCGGCACATGGCCCATGTTGTCCCGGGACGTCGGATATAACCTGGCCGTATTGAGCATCAACCACCCGATGTCTGGGGATTGGCAGGTCCTGGCCGATCTGCTCGCTCACCCTCGAGCCACCGGCGATCATGTCCATGGGGCGTGTGCCGTGCTCGCGCGCGGTATCGTAAGTATTCCGCAACATGCCAGAGATCTACTCGTTCCTTCTGTTCAGCGGCTTCGTGAGCGCGTCGACAGCGACGTCGCACCGTACGCACCACCTGGATTCACACCGGTCGGTAGCCCGGTGTCATGGCTGGCTGCAGCACTCGGCCTCCTACCACCCGAGGAGTTCGACTCACGACTGGTAAGGCTCCTGTCAGGTGGGCACAACGAACGCGCAGAGGCCGTTGCCCAGTTGCACGGACGCCAGGAAGGGCAGGGCGCCGCCGTCCTCTCCGTCTTGCTCGCCGATGGACACCACACGGTGCGGTCGGCTGCAGCCTGGGAGATCGCCTTCCGCGCGAGCGACGACGTGCCAGATGAATTCGCGCTCGCAACCATACCTGTTGCAGTCGCCCACGACAGTGTGATCGTCCCCCTTGCCATGGCCCAGGCACTACAGGGGCGTCGAGCTGTTCACCCTGCTGTCAAGGCCGCAACGGAGCGTCTGCGGAAGCATTCGAGCGCCAGGGTTCGCAGTGTCGCGGGATCGATTGACCTCTGATCTTGTAAGGCGAATCAGATGGCATAAGCCTTGCTTATTCCAAAACCACCAGAAGCCGAGCAAGAGAAGTGGCCGAACCCGGAGCACCACTATCCAGCAACTGGTCAAGGGCGCCGAGCTGACCGAGGGCATGCAAATCGGCCCATGGAACACCACACCGTGCCTGATGCTGTCCACCGAACTCATGGGACAGGGCGGCATCGTGGTCAACGTCCTGGAGTCACCGGGCGAAGCCCTGCTTCCCCTCCGCTTACCGGGTTCTCCTGGAAGCGCCGACAAAGAGATCAGGGACAAACCCGATATCCCCTATCCCAACACCATCCGCATACCGGCCCGCGAGGGCAGGCGGACGCGCAATGTCGACGGTTTCCAGGTGGGTGCGGACGACCTCGGCTGGTTCGGTCAACTCCTGGCCCGCACCGGGGCGGCCGGTCTGGCCGCTTTCTCAGGCGGAGGGCAGAGCACCGCGCGGTACCTCACCGCACGCCAAGGACGAGAGCACTACGAGGTGCCCGCCTTCTCCGCCACGTCCAGCGTCGATGACGCAGAAATCGAATTCGGCGACGTGAAGTTCGTCGGCACGGATCACGTCTTCCGCATGGGGTCCGTACGCGTCGAAGCGTTCTCCGGCATGACCGAGGACCTATACGGGCTGCTCAAGCAAGGGCATGTGGAGGACTACCGGAGAATGGCCTACGAACTCCGCTCGGCATGGAACGGAAACCGCGAAGCCAGCAGGTGGAGCGGGCCCATTTCCTTCCATGCCGACGGTACCGTCATGGCCTTGAGTATTCTGCCCATCCGCAGAAGACGTATGCCCTGAATCTTGCGCTGCCGGACACCGCCCGCCCAGTGCAAGGCAGCCTACGCTCCGGTTCTCTGTTGGCTTCGAGCCGTTCGAGCAGCCCGCGCTTCGGATCCGGGGCCTCCACAAAATAGATCCGGCTCCGTACACCCCTCCCCCCCCCGGCGAAGCTGAATGTGAACGGCTCGGAACACAGAAATCTGGTCACTCCGTTCCAGGGCAAGTGATCTACAGCCGTGCGAATCCGCACCAAAGGGCTCGCTCCGACAGGCGAGCCCTTTAGCTTCGCCCCGAGGCGCAGGCCGAGCTTCGCAAGATCCCCCGTGGCATGGCGCTGCGCATCCTGACCAAACTGACCGAGCTGGAGAGCAACCCCTCGGTTTCAACACCACGGCGCTCGTATCGCAGCCAGAACGCCGTCGCCTGCGAGTCGGCGGCTACCGCGTCGTCTACACAATCGACAACGGAGAGCTCGTGGTGTGGGTCGTGCACCTCGGGCACCACTCCACTGTGCATTAAATCTGACGCCAGCTGATCCGGCATCAGATTTATCCAGCACGGCGACGGCGAAGGGGTCGGCTCCCGGAGAAACCGACCCCTTCTGACTCGCGCGCTTGCAATATCAGCTCGCACGCAGTGACGAATCGATCACACGTTGAAGCGGAACTCCACCACGTCCCCGTCCGCCATCACATAGTCCTTGCCCTCCATGCGGGCCTTGCCTGCCGCGCGGGCCTCGGTCACCGAGCCGGTGGCCATGAGGTCCTCGAAGGAGATGACCTCGGCCTTGATGAAGCCCTTCTGGAAGTCGGTGTGGATGACACCGGCCGCCTCGGGGGCCGTGGCGCCCTTCTTGATGGTCCAGGCGCGGGTCTCCTTGGGGCCTGCCGTGAGGTAGGTCTGGAGGCCCAGGGTGTCGAAGCCGACGCGGCCGAGGGTGGCGAGGCCGGGCTCGTCCTGGCCCATGGACTGGAGGAGCTCCAGCGCCTCGTCGTCGTCGAGCTCGATCAGCTCGGACTCGATCTTGGCGTTGAGGAAGATCGCCTCGGCGGGCGCCACCAGGGCGCGCTGCTCGTTCTTGAAGTCCTCGTCGACCAGCTCGTCCTCGTCGACGTTGAAGACGTAGAGGAACGGCTTGGTGGTGAGCAGGTGCAGCTCGTGCAGGAGGTCGCCCTGCTCGGTGCCCTTGGTGATGCCGGCGGAGAAGAGCGTCTGGCCGGACTCCAGGATCTTCTGGGCGGCCTCGACGGCGGCGAGGACGGCCACCTTCTCCTTCTGGAGGCGGGACTCCTTCGTCAGGCGCGGGACCGCCTTCTCGACCGACTGGAGGTCCGCGAGGATCAGCTCGGTGTTGATGGTCTCGATGTCGTCCTTGGGCGAGACCTTGCCGTCGACGTGGACGACGTTCTCGTCCTTGAAGGCGCGGATGACCTGGCAGATCGCGTCGGACTCGCGGATGTTCGCGAGGAACTTGTTGCCCAGGCCCTCACCCTCGGAGGCGCCGCGCACGATGCCCGCGATGTCGACGAAGTCGACCGTGGCGGGGAGGATCTTCTGCGAGCCGAAGATCTCGGCGAGCTTGTTCAGCCGGGGGTCCGGGACGCCGACGACACCCACGTTGGGCTCGATGGTGGCGAACGGGTAGTTGGCCGCCAGCACGTCGTTCTTGGTCAGGGCGTTGAACAGGGTCGACTTGCCGACATTCGGCAGACCGACGATTCCGATCGTGAGCGACACGTGGCGACTTCCCGTAGCGAGATTCCCGGGTCGGTTCCGGCAGCGGGTCGGCCGCCGCCTTCCCCGGGAAGGGTGTAAAGGGTCCGCGGCCCACGGCGGGGCCGGTGAACCAGTCTACGGGTCCGTGCCGCACCGCGGCCCCGGAAGGACTATCAGTCGAACGCGCGGCCAAGGTGGCCCAAACCGCGTGTCCAACGTCGGATTCCTCCCGCTTCTCGACCTAGTTTGGTCGGGTGGAGCAACCCAGCACCCGTGCGCCCCAGCCCAAGGTCCGCCGCACGCCCCCCGTGCCCAGGCCCTCCTCCCCCGTGGGACACCCCGTGGGACAGAGCGAGAAGGCGACGGTCTACCGCGCGCGCTCCGGGCGCGCCTCTCCCCCGCTGCGGGTGCCCGGCCCCCGGCTGACCGGCTTCGGCTGCGGGCTGCTGACCACGCTGGCCATGCTGGCCGTCGGCGCCCTGGACTCCGTGGCGGGCCGCTCGCCCGGCGTCTACGGCGTCTTCTTCCTGGTGGCGGGCTCGGCCTGCGCGCTGTGGGTGAGGCCGGCCGACCTGGTGACCGCGCCGGTGACCGCGCCCATCGCCTTCGCGGTCGGCGCGGTGCCGCTCGCCGAGGGCCCGGACAGCTTCGCCGGGCAGGCCATGGGCCTGGTCACCGTGCTGTCCCTGCACGCCGGGTGGCTCTACGCGGGCACCGCCCTGACCGCGCTGATCGCGTTCACCCGCCGGATGCTGCTGATGAGGCAGCAGCGGCGGGACCGGGCCAGGCCGCGCCGGCGGCCATCGCGGCCCCTACGATCCCCGCGTTGTTCTGCAGCTGAGCGGGCAAAATCTCCGCGCTGACGCCCTCGATCAGCGGGAGGAACTTCTCCGCCTTGCGGCTGACGCCGCCGCCGATGACGAAGAGCTCGGGAGTGAAGAGCTTCTCCACATGGGCGAGATAGCGCTGCACCCGGCGCGCCCAGCGCTGCCAGCTCAGGTCTTCTTCGTCCTTGGCGCGGGTCGAGGCCCGCGTCTCGGCGTCGTGGCCGTTCAGCTCCAGATGGCCCAGCTCGGTGTTGGGGACGAGCTTGCCGCCGGTGAAGACGGCGCTGCCGATGCCGGTGCCGAAGGTGAGCACGACGACCGTGCCCCGGCGGCCGCGCGCGGCGCCGTAGTGCAGCTCGGCGAGGCCCGCGGCGTCCGCGTCGTTCAGCACGGTCACGGGCGAGTCGAGCCGCTCGCCGAGCAGCCCGGCCGCGTCCACGCCCACCCAGTCCTTGGCGACATTGGCGGCCGTGCACGTCGTGCCGTCGACGACCACGCCCGGGAACGTCACCCCGACCGGCCGCCCGGACCAGCCGAAATTCGCCACGACCTCCCGGACGGTGTCCGCGACGGCGTCCGGGGTGGCCGGCTGCGGCGTGAGGATCTTGAAGCGCTCCTCGGTCAGCTCGCCCCGCTTCAGGTCGACCGGTGCGCCCTTGATGCCCGATCCGCCGATGTCCACGCCGAATACGTCCATGCCGACCACGCTAAGGGGTGGGACCGACACTCACCCCTCGAAGAACCCGGGCGGACCGCCCGGTTCAGGCCTTCCGCGCGCCGTCGCCCTCGGCCGACACGGCCTCGGCGGCCTCCGCCCGCAGGTCCCGGCGCAGCTCCTTCGGCAGCGAGAAGGTGATCGACTCCTGGGCGGCGGTGATCGTCTCGACGTCGTCGTAGCCGCGCGCCGCGAGCCACTCCAGGACGCCCTCGACGAGGATCTCCGGCACCGAGGCGCCCGAGGTGACGCCGACCGTGCCGACGCCCTCCAGCCATGCCTCGTCGATCTCGTCGGCGAAGTCGACCAGGTGGGCGGCGCGGGCGCCGGCGCCCAGGGCGACCTCGACCAGGCGGACGGAGTTGGAGGAGTTCTTCGAGCCGACGACGATCACCAGGTCGGCGTCGGCGCCCATCTGCTTGACGGCGATCTGCCGGTTCTGCGTGGCGTAGCAGATGTCGTCGCTCGGCGGGCTGATCAGCTGCGGGAAGCGGCCCTTGAGCGCGTCCACCGTCTCCATCGTCTCGTCGACGGACAGGGTGGTCTGGGAGAGCCAGACGACCTTGGACTCGTCGCGGACCGTCACGTTGCCGACATCGCCGGGGCCGTCGACCAGGGTGATGTGGTCGGGCGCCTCACCGCTGGTGCCGATGACCTCTTCGTGGCCCTCGTGGCCGATGAGGAGGATGTCGTAGTCGTCCTTGGCGAAGCGGACGGCTTCCTTGTGGACCTTGGTGACCAGGGGGCAGGTCGCGTCGATGGTGGCCAGCTTGCCGCGCGCGGCCTCCTCGTGGACGACGGGGGCGACACCGTGCGCGGAGAAGATGACGATGTTGCCCTCCGGCACCTCCTCCGTCTCCTCGACGAAGATCGCGCCCTTCTTCTCCAGCGTCTGGACCACGTACTTGTTGTGGACGATCTCGTGGCGCACGTAGACCGGCGCACCGTACTGTTCCAGGGCCTTCTCGACGGCGATCACGGCGCGGTCCACGCCCGCGCAGTAGCCACGGGGGGCGGCGAGCAGGACCTTGCGGGCGGCGGCAGCAGTCATGCCCTCCATCGTACGGGCCCGCCCCCCGAGGGCGTTCCGCCGACCGGCGTCGTGGCCGGAGCTGGTGCACGATGACGGGAGGTACGGACCGACGAGGGGCGACTCCATGGCCACACCACCCGGCGACGGCCGGAAGGACGCGCTGCGCCGCACGCTCTCCTTCCGGGACCTCGTGGTGTACGGCCTGCTCTTCATCGCCCCGATGGCGCCCGTCGGCATCTTCGGCACGCTCGACGCCAAGGCGCACGGTGCGGTCGCGCTGGTCTACGTGGCGGCGACCGTGGCGATGGCCTTCACCGCCGTCTCGTACGCGCAGATGGTGCGCGTCGCACCGCAGGCGGGCTCGGTCTATACCTACGCGCGCGTGGGGCTCGGCGAAGGGGCCGGGTTCGTCGCGGGCTGGATGGCGCTGCTCGACTACCTGCTGATCCCGGCGGTCGCCTACCTCTTCTCCGGGATCGCGATGCACGCGCTCGTGCCGTCCGTCCCGCAGTGGGTGTGGACCGCACTCGCGGTGGTCGTGACGACCGGGCTGAACCTGTGGGGCGTACGGGCCGCGGCGGCGGTCGGGTTCCTGGTGCTGGCCATGGAGATCGCCGTGCTGCTGGTCTTCGTCGCCTCGGCGGTCTTCGCGCTGTCGGAGCACGGCGCCCGGCGCGGGTGGCTGTCTCCGCTGACGGGGGACGGCGGCCTGTCGACGGGGGCGGTGTTCACGGCGGTGTCGGTGGCGGTCCTTTCGTATCTCGGGTTCGACGCGATCGCCGCGTTCGCGGAAGAGTCGGCCGGGGGCTCCGAGCGGGTTGCGCGGGCGGTGCTCACGTGTCTGGTGGTGGCGGGCGTGCTGTTCGTCCTCCAGACCTATCTGGCGGCGCTGCTCGCCCCCATGTCCCCCGCGGAGCTGGCGGCGCACCCGGCGGACCAGGGGTCGGCCTTCTACGACACGGTCGACTCGGCGACCGGTGCCTGGCTGCACGACCTGGTGGCCGCAAGCAAGGCGATCGGCGCCGCCTTCGCCGCGCTGGCCGGCCAGGCGGCGGCGGGCCGGCTGCTGTTCGCCATGGCCCGCGACAGGCGACTGCCCAACCTGCTGGCGAAGGTGGACCGCGGCTCCGGCGTCCCACGGCTCGCGCTGCTGGGCGCGGCGGCGGTGACCCTGGTGGCGGCGGTGTGGGCGGCCCGGCGCGACGACGGCCTGGACCGGCTGGTGTCGGTGGTCGACGTCGGGGCACTGGTCGCCTTCGCCCTGCTGCACCTGTCGGTGATCGGGTGGTTCGCCGTACGGAAACGGGGCGGGCCCGTGCGGGTGGTGCGGCATGTGGTGGTGCCGTTGCTGGGGCTGGCGGTGGTGGTCGCGGTGATCGTGAAGGCGGCGGGGGCGGCTCAGTCGGTCGGCGGAGTGTGGTGTGCGGTGGGGTTGGGCGTGCTGGGGGTGCAGACGTTGCGGCGGGCGCGGGTGGGGTGAGCGGGTCTTTTCCCCAACCCCGCCCCTTCCCGAACTGGGGCTCGTGCCCCAGACCCCCGGCCGCGGGTCCGTTGCCGCCTGCGGCGGGGGCGCCCTGCGGGCGCGTCCTCAAACGCCGGACGGGCTGGATTTGCGCACCCCGGGGGTCTGGGGGCACCTCCCAGCGGTAGCTGGGGGAGCAACGGGCCCGTACCCCCGCCGCTACCCTCAAGCGCATGGCCCTCAACACGTCGCCCGAAGCCCCGATCCCTGTAGGGCAGGTGTCCCGTCTCATCGGCGGGTGGATCGACCGGCTCGGCGCCGTATGGGTCGAGGGGCAGATCACCCAGCTGTCCCGCCGTCCGGGCGCGGGTGTCGTGTTCCTGACCCTGCGCGACCCGTCGCACGACATCTCGCTGTCCGTCACCTGCTACCGCGCCGTGTTCGACGAGGTCGCCGACATCGTCTCGGAGGGCGCGCGCGTCGTCGTGCACGCCAAGCCCGAGTGGTACGCGCCGCGCGGCTCGCTCTCGCTGCGCGCCGCCGCGATCAGGCCGGTCGGCGTCGGTGAGCTGCTGGCGCGGCTGGAGCAGCTGAAGAAGTCGCTCGCCGCGGAGGGCCTCTTCGCCGCCGAGCGCAAGCGGCCGCTGCCGTTCCTGCCGCAGCTGATCGGGCTGGTCTGCGGCCGCGCCTCCGCCGCGGAGCGCGACGTGCTGGAGAACGCCCGGCACCGCTGGCCCGCGGTCCGCTTCGAGGTGCGCAACGTCCCGGTGCAGGGCGTGCACGCCGTGCCGAGCGTGATCGAGGCGGTGGCGGAGCTGGACGCCGACCCGGACGTGGACGTGATCGTCGTGGCACGCGGCGGCGGCAGCGTGGAGGACCTGCTTCCGTTCTCGGACGAGCAGCTCGTACGGGCGGTGGCCGCATGCCGTACGCCCGTGGCGTCCGCGATCGGCCACGAACCGGACACCCCCCTGCTGGACCTGGTCGCCGACCTGCGCGCGTCCACGCCCACGGACGCGGCGAAGCGGATCGTGCCGGACGTGGGCGAGGAACTGCTCCGCGTACGGCAGCTGCGGGACCGCGCGCTGCGCTGCGTCACCGGGCACCTGGAGCGCGAGGAGCGCGGGCTGGCCTCCGTGCGGGCGCGCCCGAGCATGGAGCGGCCGCAGCGGATGGTGGACGAGCGGGCGGCCCAGATCGCGGCGTTCACGGAGCGCGGGCGGCGCGCCTTCGGCAACCGGCTGGACCGCGCGGACTCGGAGCTGACCCACACCCACGCGCGCGTGGTCGGCCTGTCCCCGGCGGCGACGCTGCGCCGTGGGTACGCGGTGCTCCAGCACGCGGACGGCTCGGTGGTGCGCGCCGCCGACGAGGTGGCGGCCGAGGAGGAACTGCGGGCGCGGGTCGCGGAGGGCGAGTTCACGGTGCGGGCCGTTGTCACACCCCCCGCTTAGGCTTGGCCGCATGGCGAAGACGGATGCGGCTGCCGATGCCGATGCCGATGGCGACGCGGGCGAGAGCGTGCTGGGGTACGAGCAGGCGCGGGACGAGCTGATCGAGGTCGTGCGGCGCTTGGAGGCCGGCGGCACGACGCTGGAGGAGTCGCTGGCGCTGTGGGAGCGGGGCGAGGAGCTCTCTCAGGTGTGCCGGCATTGGCTGGAGGGGGCGCGCGCCCGCCTTGACGCTGCGCTTGCGGCGGATGCCCCGACCACTGACGGCCCGCAGGACTGACGGCTCCCGCTGCGCCTGCGGCGGGCTTTCCCCCACCCCGCCCCTTCCCGAAACTGGGGCTCCGCCCCAGACCCCGAAGCACGCTTCGCGCGCTGTCCTCAAACGCCGGACGGGCTGG
>NZ_BAAABW010000037.1:0-2545 GCF_039521185.1 Streptomyces blastmyceticus
GACGGAAAGCGCTTCCAAGATGAACTCCCGGTCACAGCGGCGGCTTGACAACATCATTAGGAGGTGAACAACTGCCGCAGTTTGAGGGTGAGTTCGTAGACCCCGTAGGCGAAGGGTGCCCCCACCCACAGCCAGGCGAACGCGAACAGGGCCTTGCGGGCGGGCGTCATGGCGTCACGTCCTTCTCCGGCGCCGCGTCGATGTGCTCCTCTTCGGCGGGCGGCTCGTGGTGGCGGGGGTGGACGGGCCGGACGAACTCGTTCGCGGCGAAGCCCACGACCAGCAGCCCGATCATGATGACGAAGGACGTGGTGTAGAGGCCGGGGCCGGTGCGGCCCGCGGACTTCCCCGCGTCGGCGACGGCGTTGACGATCAGCGGCCCGAGGATCCCCGCGGTCGACCACGCGGTCAGCAGCCGGCCGTGGATCGCGCCCACCTGGAAGGACCCGAAGAGGTCCTTCAGATAGGCGGGGACCGTCGCGAAACCACCGCCGTAGAAGGACAGGATGACCGCGGCGCACACGATGAACACCGGCTTCGAGGAGTCACCGGCCAGCGCGAGCACCAGATACATCAGCGCGCCGGCGCCCAGGTAGAGCCGGTAGATGTTCTTGCGCCCGACCCGGTCGGAGACGGAGGACCAGCCGATCCGGCCGAGCATGTTGGCGAGCGAGAGCAGGCTGACGAACCCCGCGGCCGCGGAGGCGCCGACCGGCGAGGAGGAGCGGGCGAAGAAGTCCGTGATCATCGGCGCGGCCTTCTCCAGGATGCCGATGCCCGCCGTGACGTTCGTGCACAGGACGACCCACAGACACCAGAACTGCGGCGTCCGCAGGGCCGTGCGGGCGGACACCCGCGCCGCGGTGACGAGCGGGTCCCGTACGGCCGGGGAGGGGGCACCCGGCGGCCGCCACCCCTCGGGCGGTACGCGCACGAGCAGCACGCCCAGCGTCATGAAGACGCCGTACGCGACCCCCATGACCAAAAACGTACGCGCGATGCCGGGCGTGCCCGAGCCGAAGACGGACAGCAGTTCGGCCGACCACGGCGACGCGATGAGTGCGCCACCGCCGAAGCCCATGATGGCGATGCCGGTGGCCATCCCCGGGCGGTCGGGGAACCACTTGATCAGCGTGGAGACGGGCGAGATGTAGCCGATGCCGAGCCCGATGCCGCCGATGAGGCCGTACCCGGCCACCACGAGCCAGTACTCCCGCGTCGCGGCCCCGAGCGCGGCCACCAGGAAGCCCGACGAGAAGCAGACGGCCGACACCGACATCGCCCAGCGCGGGCCGTTGCGCTCCACCAGGGTGCCGCCGAAGGCGGCCGACAGGCCCAGCATGACGATCGCCACCTGAAAAGGCAGCGCCGACGCCGTACCGGACAGACCGAGCGAGGACTCCAGCGGCGGTTTGAAGACGCTCCAGGCGTACGCCTGGCCGATGGCGAGATGAATGGACAGCGCGGCGGGCGGGACAAGCCAGCGGCTCCATCCCGGTGGCGCGACGGTACGCGAGCGGGCGGGCATGAGGGGGAAGGTACAGCGCCCGACGATCTCGCGGGAAGGCCACCGGCCTTGTGGTGCAGGCCAGTTCGATCGATCCGGGCCGGGGGCCGGGGCGCCGCTCTCCGCACCCCGACCCCCCTGTGGGGTCTACGCCCCTTCACCCCCGTCCGCCGCGGCCCGCAGCGCCGCCACGTCGAGCTTCCTCATGCCCAGCATCGCCTTCATGGCCCGCTGCGCGCGCCCCGGGTCCGGATCGGCGAGCAGCGACTTCATCTCGGCGGGCACGACCTGCCAGGACAGCCCGTACCTGTCCTTCAGCCACCCGCACGGCCCCTCCTCCCCGCCCTTGGAAAGAGCGGCCCAGTAATGGTCGACCTCCTCCTGGTCCGCGCAGTCGATGCTCAGCGAGATCGCCTCGTCGAAGGTGAACTGGGGTCCGCCGTTGAGTGCGAGGTACTCCTGCCCGTCGAGC
Source organism: Streptomyces blastmyceticus (assembly GCF_039521185.1). Taxonomy (NCBI): domain Bacteria; kingdom Bacillati; phylum Actinomycetota; class Actinomycetes; order Kitasatosporales; family Streptomycetaceae; genus Streptomyces; species Streptomyces blastmyceticus. The sequence continues at coordinate 1,980 of NZ_BAAABW010000037.1, forward strand.
GCGAACTCGACGGTCATCACCGTGCCGGCGGGGCGGGGGCCGGCCTCGCCGTAGTACCGAACGGTCTTGATCTCCGAATTGGGGAAGACCGATACGTAGAACTCGGCGGCTTCCTTGCCTTCGGTGTCGAACCAGAGGGTGGGCGTGATCCGCGGCATGGGGGTCTCCCGTTCGGGTGGGGTGCTTTCCGTTGTACGACGGTGACACTGCGGGGTGGGGGCCGCTACTCCGAGTGCGGGCGCGCTGCCGCCTGCGGCGGGCTTGTTCCCCAGCCCCGCCCCTTCCCGAAACTGGGGCTCGTGCCCCCGGCCCCCCGGGTGCGGGTCCGTTGCCGCCTGCGGCGGTGGCGCCCTGCGGGCGCGTCCTCAATCGCCGGACGGGCTGAAATCAGCCCGTCCGGCGATTGAGGACAGCGCGCGGAGCGTGCTCCGGGGTCTGGGGCGGAGCCCCAGTTCGGGAAGGGGCGGGGCTGGGGAACAGAACCGTTCTCCCCGCCGTGCACGGGCGCTCACGCGCAGTGACCCGCACACCTCCCGGGTGTGAGCCCCCGCATAGGACCCACGTCA
>NZ_BAAABW010000038.1:0-104609 GCF_039521185.1 Streptomyces blastmyceticus
CCACCGCCTGACCGCCGCCCACAAGCTCTCCGCCGCCGGCCTGACCGCCGCGGGCCTCACCGCCCTCGCGCTTGCCGCGATCCCCGGCCAGGCCACCGCCGCGCAGTCCATCGACGTCAAGCCCGTCGCCTGGACCACCCACGACGCCGGCACCAGCGACCAGGAGCAGCAGGAGCGCCTCACCCAGGTCACCGGCCAGGCAGCCGGCCAGGCGAAGACCGAAGCCGCAGCGCAGCACAAGACCGCCACCGACGCCGCCGCCAAGACCGCCGCCCAGGCGAAGGCGAAGGCCGAGCAGGACCGCGCCGCCAAGGAAACCGCCAGCCGCTCCCAGGACCGCAAGCCGGTCGAGCAGACGGCCCCCGCCCAGGAGGCCCCCGCCCCGGCCCCGGCTCCTGCGAAGGTCTACGGCGACAACCTCGACGGCTGGATCAACCAGGCCCTGGACATCATGCACACCAAGGGCATCCCCGGCACCTACGACGGCCTCAAGCGCAACATCATGCGCGAGTCCACCGGCAACCCCCAGGCCATCAACAACTGGGACTCCAACGCCGTCGCCGGCATCCCCTCCAAGGGCCTGCTGCAGATCATCGACCCGACGTTCAAGGCGTTCCACGTCGAGGGCACGTCCTGGGACATCTACGACCCGGTCGCCAACATCGTCGCCTCCTGCAACTACGCCGCCAAGACCTACGGCTCCATGGACAACGTCAACTCCGCATACTGACGCACAGCAAGAACCCCACACGCCCCAAGGGCGGCAGTACCACACGGTGCCGCCGCCCTTCGGCGTATCCGGAGTCAATTCCATTCTGGTCCAGACTTATTGACGGTTCATCAGCTGCGCCCTACCTTCCCGGTGAGCCGAGCCGCGGGCGTGACGTGCGGTCGTCCGTGGCCGGTCCCGGGAAGGGAGTGCCGTATGAGCCGTCGAATGCCGCGCCTGCTGGGTGTCGCCCTGGCCGTCGCCTTCGTGGCGCAGGTTCCGGTCGCCGGTGCGGTGGGCGCGCCGCGCGACGACACCTGCGCCGTCAAGCCGAGACCGGCGGGCAAGGTCCTCCAGGGGTACTGGGAGAACTGGGACGGCGCGGCGAACGGCGTCCACCCGCCGCTCGGCTGGATCCCGGTCACCGACACCCGCATCGGCGACCACGGCTACAACGTCGTCAACGCGGCGTTCCCGGTCATCCGCTCCGACGGGACCGCGCTGTGGGAGGACGGGATGGACGCGACGGTGAAGGTCGCGACTCCTGCCGAGATGTGTCAGGCCAAGGCTGCGGGTGCCACGATCCTGATGTCCATCGGCGGTGCGGCCGCCGGGATCGACCTCGGCTCCAGCGCCGTCGCCGACCGGTTCGTCGAGACGGTGGTGCCGATCCTGAAGGCGTACAACTTCGACGGCATCGACATCGACATCGAGACCGGCCTCACGGGCGGCGGTGACATCACCAAGCCGTCTGTGTCCCAGGCCAATCTGATGCGCATCATCGACGGCGTCCTCGACCGGATGCCTGCGGGCTTCGGGCTGACGATGGCGCCCGAGACGGCCTATGTCACCGGGGGAAGCGTGACATACGGCTCGATCTGGGGCGCATACCTGCCGATCGTGAAGAAATACGCGGACAACGGCCGGCTCTGGTGGCTGAACATGCAGTACTACAACGGGAACATGTACGGCTGCTCCGGGGACTCCTACTCCGCCGGGACCGTCGAGGGATTCATGGCGCAGACGGACTGCCTGGACAAGGGGCTCGTCGTCCAGGGCACCACCATCAGAGTTCCCTATGACAAGCAGGTCCCCGGATTGCCCGCGCAACCGGGCGCCGGGGGCGGCTATATGGACCCGAATTCGGTCGCCCAGGTCTGGACCAATTACCGCGGTGGGCTGAAAGGTCTGATGACCTGGTCCCTCAATTGGGACGGTTCACGAGGGTGGACGTTCGGCGACAACGTGAAGGGTCTGGAAGGGCGCTGAAGCGGTCCGGAGCGAGCGTCGTACGGACAAGTTGTTGCGTTGTCCTATCCGTGATCCGATCATGCGTCCACGGCGGCGGAAATTTGTGCGAAGATCCCTTTTCCCCGGTCCGCCCGGACCGGGGAAACAAGGGGAAGCACGTGAAAGCAACGACGTTGAGAACCGCCGTCGGGGCGGTATTGGCAGTGACCGTGACGACCGTGCTGCTGCCCTCGGGCGCGAGCGCGTCGCAGACGAAGCAGCCGAAGCAGGCGGACGGCAAGACGGTCGAGTCCTTCGGCCGCGTCGCCGACGCCGTACTGAAAGACCGTACGGCCGCACTCCTGGACACCAAGCCCGCGCGGCGAATAGCCCCGCCGCTCCGCGACGGGAACGTGAGCGTCTCGTCGAGCCTGGCGCGGACGGAGGACGGCGCGCTGTCCTCGCTCCGCACCCGCAAGGCGCGCCTCGCCTCCCTGGGCGAGGCGTACACCGCCGCCGACACCCAGGTGTCCGTGGACAGGACCCAGGTCAAGAACGGGCGGGCCACGGTCGAGGTCACCGAGACCACGACGCTCGCCTACAAGAAGATCCGTGGCGACGAGCCCACGACGACGGGCTTCAAGGCCCACCACGAGCTCAGCTTCTCCAGCACGTCGAAGGGGAAGTGGGAGCTGACGGGCATCAGGCCCACGGACGCGGGCCCCCGGGCGGTCAACGAGCCCCGCACCGCGGTCGCGGCCACCCCCGAGGTGGCCCCCAACGGCACCCCCGCCGACATCTCGTGGCCCGCCCCGGCGAAGCCCAAGAAGTTCACCGGCACCGCCTACAACTACAAGGCCATGGCGGCCTATGCGGAGAAGTACTGGCGGAACTACAACCCGGACTACCGCCAGTTCAACGACGCGGGCGGCGACTGCACCAACTTCATCAGCCAGTCCCTCAAGGCGGGCGGCTGGAAGACGGTACCCGGCGCGTATTCCGACTACCACAATTGGTCGTACGGCTCCTCCGGGCAGACGGATTCCTGGGTGGGTGCCAACGAGTGGGCGTGGTTCACGCTGTCCTCGAAGCGTGCGACCAACCTGGCCAACGTCTATCAGCTGGACGTCGGCGACATCCTGCAGATGGACTTCGAGGGCGACGGGTCCAAGGACCACTCGATGATCGTCACTTACCGGAGCCGGATCGGCGTCCCGTATCTGACGTACCACTCCACAAACACTCACCGGAAGTCGGTGGCGAGCATCATCGCCTCCAACCCGGACGCGGTCTACTACGCCTACCGCACCTGACAGCCCGTGTTGGGCCCCGCCCGGCCGGGGCCCAACACCCCGGGGACTTCAGTGCCCCAGACGCGCCAGCGCCTGCTCCGGATAGCGCGTTCCCGACACGGAACCGTTGGGCACCGCTCGCCGCAGCGAATCGAGCTGCTCGGCGCTCAGGACGATATCGGCCGCCGACACGTTCTCGGCGAGATAGCGGCGCTTCTTCGTACCGGGAATCGGGACGATGCCGTCGCCCTGCGCGAGAATCCACGCCAGCGCCGCCTGGGCGGGGGAGCAGCCCGACTGCGCTGCCACATCCCGCACGGCGGCCACGAGCGTCAGATTGTGTCCGAGATTCTCCTCGGCGAAACGAGGCCAGCGCCTTCGGTTGTCCCCCTCGGCCAGGTCGTCGCGCGAAGTGACGGAGCCGGTCAGCATGGCGCGCCCCAGAGGCGAGTACGCCACGACGGCGATTCCCAGCTCCCGGCACACCTCGAGCATTTCCCCCTCCACGACGTCGCGTGTGAAGAGCGAATACTCCAACTGGACCGCGCTGATGGGATGTACGGCGTGAGCGCGGCGGAGCGTCCCGGGGCCGACCTCGCTGAGCCCGAGGAAGCGGACGTCCCCCGCTTCGACCAGGGCGGCCATCGCGCCGACGGTCTCCTCGATCGGGACGTCGGGGTTGCGGCGGTGGGCGTAGTACAGATCGATGTGGTCGGTACCGAGCCGGCGCAATGAGGCCTGACACGCGGGCCGGACGTACTCCGCCGAGGTGTCGACATCGCCCACCCGGCCCGTCGCCGCGTCGTGCCGCAGGCCGAACTTCGTGGCGAGCACCAGCCCTTCGCGACGGCTCGACCGCCGGCTGAGCCAGCTCCCCAGCAACTCCTCGTTCGCACCCCGTCCGTAGGCGTCCGCGGTGTCCAGCAGGGTGACTCCGAGGTCGGCCGCGAGATCGAGGGTGCGCAGTGACTCGGCGTCGTCCGGGACCCCGTAGGCGACCGACATCCCCATGCAGCCGAGACCGATGGACGATACCTCCGGACCGTGGCTTCCCAGGGTGCGACGTTCCATCTGCTGTTCTCCTCGGAACTCGGCTGCCGTTGCCGTCCGAAGCCTGACGCCTTGACGGCCGTGCCGCAACCTACCTCTGATCTTGCCGCTGGGGTGAGCGGGCCGGCTTCGCCGGGAACGCGTTCAAACCGGTGAGCTCGCCGGAGAGTTCCCACAGGCGGGCCGCCGCGGCGGGGTCGGTGGCCCAGGGTTTGACGCCGCCGACGAGCATGTCGTCGGTGGTGGCCGGGGCGGCGATGTCGCAGTCCTGGCAGTACGCGCCTCCGCGGTCGTCGAGCAGCGGCGACGTGGCCGCCCACACCGCCGTCGCCGCGCCTTGCTCCGGGGTCTTGAAGCCGGCCGCCGGAGTCTCGTCCTCGGTCACCCAGCCGAGCGCGTGCCACTCCTCGCGGGGGATGTGCCGTTGCAGCGGTGTGAGGATGCTGCCCGGGTGCACGGCGAAGGCGCGCAGCCCACTGTCCGCGCCGAGGGTGTCGAGGTGCACGGCGAAGAGCGAGTTGGCCGTCTTGGACTGGGCGTAGGCCGCCCAACGGTCGTAGCCGGTGCGGAAGTGGAGGTCGTCCCAGCGGATGTCCGACAGGAAGTGCCCGGACGAGGCCACGGACACCACCCGGGCCCCGCCGGGCGCGAAGGCCGGGCGGAGGCGGTTGACGAGCGCGAAGTGGCCGAGGTGGTTGATCGCGAAGTGCGCTTCCCAGCCGGGCCCGACACGGGTCTCCGGGCAGGCCATCACGCCGGCGCCGTTGATCAGGACGTCGATGGTGCGGCCCGTTTCGAGGAAGCGGTCGGCGAAGACCCGGACGCTCTCCAGGTCCGCCAGATCGAGCGCGTGCACCTCCGTCCCGGGCATGCCGCGCAGGGCGGCCTCGGCGGTGTCGGGCCGCCGGGCGGGGACCACGACCCGGGCCCCGGCCCGGGCGAGCGCGCGGGTGGTCTCCAGGCCGAGCCCGGAGTAGCCGCCGGTGACCAGCGCCGTGCCGCCCGACAGGTCGATCCCGGCGAGCACCTCGTCGGCCGTGCTGTGGGCACCGAATCCGGTGCCGATCCTCTGCTGCTTTGTGATCATGAATCCGACGCTAGGACCTGGAGTGCACGCGAGGTCAAGCGCGTGCGTCAACGCCCCGTGGGCGCGGGGAAGTCCCGGACCTTGAGCTTGGCCATCCGGCCGTCGGGGTGGTGCCAGACGACGCCCTCGTGGCCGGTCAGGGCGAGGGGCCCGGTGAAGAACTCCCGCAGCTCCTCCCATGTGAGCACCGGCGGAAGGCCGGTGACGACCGCGGCGCGGGCGTGCCGGACCAGCTCGTGGTGGCCGGTGCCCTCCGGATTCCTGTTGATCTTCGGGCCGATGAGCTCGTACGTCCCGGGCCCGGCCCCGCCCGGCGGCAAACAGTCGACGGCCTCGGCGTGGAACCTCACGAACCCGGACCCCTCGATCGGCTCCCACCCCGTGGTCCTGCCCGTGACCGGGTCGGAGTCCACCGGGACATAGCCGGCCGGCGGCACCTTGTCGCGCTTCACCTCGCGCCGCGCCCACCACGCACCGGACGCGTCGAGCATCACGCACGTCCCGTCGTACTTCCGCGTGGGCGTGCCCTCACCGGCGAGCACCCACTCGCAACCAGGGGTGAGCCCGGGGAGGACGTACCGGCGGTCGTCGGGGTCGCGGCGGAACAGGGTCGGGATCTTCTGCATCGGGTCAGCCTTCGGTGGGAGCGGATCGGCTGAGATCGTCGCAGGTCCCGCCGGGGCGGCGCCGCTCCTTTTCCGGTGCTGCTCAGGGGCGTGGGTGCGCCCCCGCTCCCTTCCTGAGGAGTGCCGCGGTGACCTGACGTGACCTGGCCTGACGTGACCGATCGGCCGCGCCGGGCCCGCGCGGGCACGCGGCGGACCGTACGGTGGCCGTACGCGCCAGCACACCCGGTTCACGAAGAAAGCGCTGTCATGACGGTTTCCGTCGTCCTGTTCACCTCGGACCTCCGGCTGCACGACCACCCACCACTGCGCGCGGCCTTGCGGAGCGCGGACGAAGTGGTGCCGCTGTTCGTCCACGACGACGCCCTCGCCGCGACCGGCTTCGCCGCACCCAACCGGCGGGCCTTTCTGGCCGATTGCCTGGCCGACCTCGACGCCGGGCTGCGGGCACGCGGCGGCCGCCTGGTGGTGCGCTCGGGCGACGTGGCCGACCGGGTTCGCGAGATCGCCGCCGAGGCGGGCGCCGGAGAAGTGCACATGGCTGCCGGAGTCAGCGGCTTCGCCCAGCGGAGGGAACGGCGCCTGCGCGACGCCCTGCGGGCGGACGGACGCCACCTGTGCGTCCACGACGCGGTGGTCACCGTGCTCGCGCCCGGCGCCGTGACACCGGCGGGCTCGGACCACTACGCGGTGTTCACCCCGTACTTCCGCCGCTGGTCGCGGGAGCGGCTGCGCGACGTGATGGGCGCCCCGCGCGCCGTACGCGTCCCGGACGGCATCGGCTCCGGACCGGTCCCCGCGCGCGAGCGCGTCGACGGGGTGTCGCAGGGCCTCGCCACCGGCGGGGAGAGCGAGGGCCGCAGACGCTGGACGGCCTGGCGGCGCCGGGGGCTCGCCGCCTACGAGGACCGCCATGACGACCTGCCGGGGGACGCCACATCACGGCTCTCCCCGCACCTGCACTTCGGCACGCTCTCCCCCGTCGAACTCGCCCACCGCGCACGGGCGTCGGACGGACCGGGCGCCGCGGCGTTCGTCCGGCAGCTGTGCTGGCGCGACTTCCACCACCAGGTCCTCGCCGCCCGCCCCGACGCGGCCGTCGCCGACTACCGCCCCCGGCACGACCGATGGCGCACCGGAACCACCGCCCGGGAAGAGATCACGGCGTGGAAGGAGGGACGCACCGGCTATCCCGTCGTCGACGCCGCGATGCGCCAGCTCCTCCACGAGGGCTGGATGCACAACCGCGGCCGCCTGCTGGCCGCGAGCTTCCTCACCAAGACGCTGTACGTCGACTGGCGTGTCGGCGCCCGCCACTTCCTGGACTGGCTGGTGGACGGCGACGTGGCCGACAACCAGCTCAACTGGCAGTGGGTGGCCGGCACCGGAACCGACACCCGCCCCAACCGGGTCCTCAACCCCGTCGTCCAGGGCAGACGCTTCGACCCGGACGGCGCGTACGTACGCCGCTGGGTGCCCGAACTCGCCGGGATCGACGGGCCCGCCGTGCACGAGCCGTGGAAGCTGCGCAAGGCGGAGCGGGCCCGCTACGCCTACCCCGAACCGCTCGTCGACCTGTCCGACGCCCTGACCCGCTTCCGACGGGCCCGCGGGCGGGAGTGAGGACGCCGCACGGCCGCACCCGCCGGATCTCTCCGTGCGGCACCCGGCAACCGGTGCGAGGGTGGGGGGAACGACGAGGAAAGGCGCCCGGCCCATGCCCCCACCATCGGCGGGATCAGGTCAGTCGTGCCTGGTCACAGGGGTGACCGGGTACATCGGCGGACGGCTGGTGCCGGAACTGCTGCGCGCCGGCCACCGCGTGCGGTGCCTGGTCCGCGATCCCCGGCGGGTCCGCGACCAGCCCTGGGCCGCCGACGTGGAAGTGGTCCCGGCGGATGTGACACGCCCCGACACCCTGCCGGCCGCCTTCGAGGGCGTCGAGGTCGCCTACTACCTGGTGCACGCGCTCGGCACCGGCCGGGACTTCGAGGCCACCGACCGGCACGCCGCACACGCCTTCGCCGACGCGGCCAGGGCCGCGGGCGCCCGCCGCATCGTCTACCTCGGCGGCCTGGCCCCGGCGGGAGTCCCCGAGGAGGAGCTCTCGCCGCACCTGCGCTCCCGCGCCGAGGTCGGTCGCATCCTGTTGTCCAGCGGCGTGCCGACCGCCCACCTGCGCGCCGCGATGATCATCGGCTCCGGCTCGGCCTCCTTCGAGATGCTGCGGTACCTCACCGAGCGCCTGCCCGTCATGGTCACCCCCCGCTGGGTGCGCACTCGCATCCAGCCGATCGCCGTCCGCGACGTCCTGCACTATCTCGTGGGCGCGGCCGCCCTGCCGCCGGACGTCAACCGCAGCTTCGGCATCGGCGGCCCCGACGTGCTGACCTACCGGCAGATGATGCGGCGCTACGCCGCCGTCGCGCGGCTGCCGCACCGGGCCGTCATCCCCGTACCCGTGCTCTCCCCGGCCCTGTCCAGCCTCTGGGTGGGGCTGGTCACCCCCGTGCCCCACACCATCGCCCGCCCGCTGGTGGAATCCCTGCGGTACGAAGTGGTCTGCGGCGAGCACGACATCGCCGCGTACGTCCCCGACCCACCCGAGGGTCCGACCGGCTTCGACGGAGCCGTACGCCTCGCCCTCCAGCGCATCAAGGACGCGGACGTGACCACCAGATGGTCCTCCGCGACCCTGCCGGGTGCGCCCAGCGACCCGCTGCCCTCCGATCCCGACTGGTCGGGCGGCAGCCTCTACGAGGACCGGCGCAGCGTGCGCGTCGCCGCGGACGCCGCCACGCTGTGGGACGTGGTCGAGGGCATCGGCGGGGACAACGGCTGGTACTCCTTCCCCCTCGCCTGGGCCGCTCGGGGCTGGGCGGACCGCCTCCTGGGCGGGGTCGGCCTCCGCCGGGGCCGCCGCGACCCACGGCGGCTGCGGGTCGGTGACGCACTGGATTTCTGGCGGGTCGAGGACATCGTTCCGGGGAGGCTGCTGAGACTACGGGCCGAGATGCTGCTGCCCGGCCGCGCCTGGCTGGAACTCACCGCCACCCCCGACGGCCCTCACCACACCCGCTACGAACAGCGCGCCCTCTTCCACCCCCACGGCCTGGCGGGTCACGCCTACTGGTACTCCATCGCACCCTTCCACGCCCTCGTCTTCGGAGGCATGGCCCGCAACATCGCCCACCACGCGGAGTCCAGGGCGAGCGGGCCCGAGGCCGGCTGACCTGCCGTGGACCGCCGGTGGCCGCGCGACGCTCGAAGAAACGGCACCCTGCTGGCGCTCCTCGTCGAGTGGTTGTCGCCTCTTGGCCCGCCGGGGCAGGAGTCCACCCCGACGCGATCGCAGAGTCTGTATCCGCGACTCAGAAGGGCAACACCATGTCGCACTCGTCCGTTGTACGGTCGGGCTGGGCGGGGTTCGCCGCGGGCCAGTCGCCGGGGACCGTCCTGACGACCTCCAGCAGGTCGGCCTTTTCGCGGCCGACGACGACCAGGTTCTGGCCGGTTCCGGCGGGCTCCAGGCACAGCAGCCTTCCTGGGGCGGAGAACCAGCGCACCGGCGCTCCCGTCGGCTGGTACCAGGTCGGATGGAGAGGCAGCGCGACCGGCTCGTACGCCGTTTCGACCCAGGCGATGAGCTCCGGGGTCGCCCGGCACTCACGGCCCTGCGGGCCGTACCGTCTGGCCATCACCGCTTCGCTGAGGACGGCCTCGACACAGGCCAGCGACAAGCGATCCAGGAACGGCCGCCAGCTGAACCGGGGCAGGTGGTCGGAGAACAGAGCCACGGACGGGTCGTCAGCGGACAGCTCGGTGAGGGGAACACCTCAGCCCGCACAGCCCTGGTTCTCGCTGCGGAACACCAACAGCCGCCCGGAAGGATCGAGCAGCAGTTCATCCGGGCCCAGCAGCGGGTTCTGCCCGGCGATGAGGTCGCTCCGGCGGCCGAACAGCAGGTAGGCCTCGCGCAACGCCGCCGGAAGGCCAAGACCGAGCCGCTCCTCCGCACTCCGGATCTCGGCCGGCGTGAAACCGTCGCCAGGCGACAGAGGCGTCTCCCACGAAGCCGAGAACGCCTTGACGAACCCCCACACTCCCGCCCGGTCCACCGCGCCGTCACCGAGCGCCTGGGCCACGTCGAATCTTTCAGCCATGCCCCGACCCTACGTGCCGCAGGGGATGGCGCCGGTCAGGGATGCCTGCGACGGGGCTCCGGACGAGTCACCGCTGTGCCGGACCGCAGATCCATGGAGCTACGCGGCGGCGCACCGGAATCCACGTCGTCACGTAGGACAAGCCGACGCTCCTTCTGCTCCCCTTGTGGGAACTGTAGGAGAGTCGGCCTCCGACAGAACTTTGGGCGGCCGGCGCACTGCTTTCGTCCGGCCTTCGCCGCCGGATCCGGCGCACGACTTCACATACCTGCTCGTCGGCCAACAGCCAGTACCGATGCTTACGAAATACGGATCATGCGCCGGGCCGCGGCCTGCAACTGCGCTGACCGAGCTGTGTGATCAGGCAGTCGGAGGGCCGCCAGCGTGACCACTTCCGGATCGAAGCAGCCCGCGTCGGTGGGCCCCTCGCGGACGAACCCGAAGAAGACGCGCAGCACCTCGTTGCCGAGATCTGCCGGGTGGAAGGGCAGTGGACAATCCGGCGCGTGCGCCAGTGGGTGCCGCCCCGCCCAGAAGTCCTTTTCCAGAGGGAGCGGCTCGCCGATGTTCTCGATGATTCCCGTGCCGGGGGAGAGGCTCAGGCTCCTTACCAGCGTGCCGTTTTCCCAGAGGGCGAAGCCGAGCCGGTCGACGCTGCTGTCCATGAATACCGCGTAGGCCCGCGGATGGGCCGAGCGCGCGATGTTTGCGGACAGCTCGCTGGGGCGTTCCCGGAGCAGGTCCCCGGAAGTGATGACGTCGACCCCGGGGAATCGGCCGACGCATCCCGTCGCGATGGGTGGCCAGACCGCCACGTCAGCGAATTGCTCCAGAGCTCCGATCGACCGGCGCGATCATTCGTAGACAGTGGCCGCTTGCAAGGCCCGTGCCAGGAAGGTCCAGTCGCCGCCTGCCGGGAGCTCTTTGCCGAAGTTCTGGTACCAGCCGTCGGAGTCCTTTGTCCATGCGGCGAGAGCCTCGAGGAATCGGTCGAGAGTCCCGTTCTCCCATTCGTGGCCGCGTCGCAGGTACTCCTGATGGAGGTCGCTGAGGAAGGCGGCGAGTTCCTCGCGGCTGCGGATTTCATCGTCGGGAGTAAGCGGCATGACAGGAACGTACCGTGCGGGCGGACGGTGAGACGCTGATATTTTCCCGGGGTTGAGCCGTGGCTGTCCACGGCAGTCGCAAGGATCATGGGAGGACGGAAGCCGTGCAGGAAGTGACGTGCCACAAGGTCGGTGAGCAGCGGATCGCGCAGGCGCTCGGTGATATTGAAGGGCGGGCGTTCAGCCGGTGGCACAGGTTGCGTTACGACACGCTGTCCCTGGCGGGGCTGCAGGAGATGTGCGACGAACTCCTCGACCACGTCGCCGCCCGCGCCCTGGAGGACCCCGCGCTCACCGACCCCGCGCGCATGGTCCTGCGGACCGCGGCGGAGTGCGCTTATGGAGTGCTGGACCTCGGCGTGTTCCCGCACGGCGACTTCGAGGTCGTCCTTCCTCTCGTCGACATGACGCTCAGCAGCGAGGATTTCGACTTCGGCGATGCCGTGGACCGGATACCCACCACGAGGACCTGGGTCGACGCGTTCGCGATGTGCTTGGTCGGCGGTCTGTTCCGGGAACCGTCGCGAGTCATCGCCGAGATGCTCAGGAAGGACCATGCACCCGAACTGCGCACCGCGGGAGCGGAGTCGGCCGGTCTCGCCGAGATGGACGCGTTGTGCGGCTATCTCGGCACCGATCCCCGGCCCCTGCGCAAGCCGGACGCCGAGGAGCGCGATCTCGCCGCGCGGCGGCTGGACGCGGCCGGTGCGCTGACCCCGGACCAGCGGTTGCTGCGCGTGCTGCTGGGCGACGACCAGCCGGCCTTCGAGCAGGCTCTGGCGGACCGGCTCGTCCAGCACCGCGAGAGCGTGGGAGCCGACCCGCAGCCCAGGAGCCTGCTGCCGGTCGGGGCCATCGCCCTGGCTTCCCTGGCGGTCTCGGCGCACGGCTGGCAGCTGGGCATCCGCTCCGGCTACATACCCTGCGGACTGCTGCGCGGCCCGCACCAGTAACTGATCCCGCGTCAGTACGACGATCCCCGTCTCACACCCAGTCATCCTCCGGAGCGGCCGACCGGAGCGCCGTGCCGCCGTCTTTCACCAGAGGCAGGCCGTGCGGCACGCACACGGTCTCCACTTCGAGCGCGGCCAGCCGTCGGAAGGAGGCGATGGCCTCCTTTCTGTCCACATTGAACGGACCGAGGATCGCCCGGCCCTCCGCGGTGGCGACGATGTCACCCGGGAACAGCACGCCGCTGGACGGGAGATGGAGCGCGATGCCTCCCGGAGTGTGGCCCGGCACGTGCAGGACGCGGACGGGCTCGGCCCAGCCGTCGAGACTGTCGCCGTCGTGCAGTTCGACGTCCACCGGCACATGTTTCACAGGGGGCATGTTCGCGTCGGCGAATCCAGCGCTGATCTGCTCATGGAGGGTGCGCTCCGGAGCAGTGAACACCGGCTCGGGTTCGGGAGCGGTGCCGCGGATGAACGGCGCGTCCAGCGCACCGGCCAGGACACGGGCGCCGGTGGCCGCGACGAGATCTGCGGCCGAGCCCATGTGGTCGAGGTGAGAGTGGGTCACAACGATCTGCCGCACGTCCCGAGGGCGGCCGCCGAGCCGGTCCAGGGCGTCCAGAATCGCCGGGGCGGACCCCGGCACACCGGTGTCGATCAGGGTGTATCCGTCCGGCAGGCGCACGAGGTGGACGTGCCCGACCGGGAACGGCAACTGCCAGACGGCGGGGGTGATCTGGATGAGTTCCATGGTGTGACGCTAACCGGCGGGCGAGGCACGGACGACTGCTTTGCGCTGCGGGCGAATGATGGCCGCACTGGTGCTGACCCCATGGCCGGCTTTGGTGCTGCCTCGATCGTCGGGCGCGAGAACAGTCCGTAGCGTTGCCGGCATGAAACCTTGCCGTCCGGCATCGAGCGGCGCCCTGGCAGACGGTCACCGTGTGATCGGTGCCAAGCGGCGTGTCCACGCAGTTCTTCTCCTCGCAGTTGTCGTTCTGGCAGGCGCGTTCACGGACGCGGCGACGGCGGCGCCATCGATACCGGCACCGGCAGCGGCGTCGATATCGGCCCGGGAAACGGAACCGGCAGGCGCGCCCGCGGCGGATCCGGTCCGCGAAGAGGTCTCCTTCCGCAGCCACGGCCTGACCCTGCACGCCACCGTGGTCGCGCCCGCCACCACCGCGGGGCGCGGAACCGCAACGGCGGGGCGTCACCCGGGAGTCGTGCTCGTGCACGGGTCGGGCCCCGGTCCTCGCGAGGAGTACATGCCGGAGGCCGAGGCCTTCGCCCGCGCGGGGATCGCAGCCCTCGTCTACGACAAGCGGACGGTCGGCTACTCCCAGCTCCACCGCGACTTCTCACTTCTCGCCGACGACGCCCGCGCGGGAATGGAGACCCTGCGCGCCCGCAGCGACATCGACCCGGCGAAGGTCGGGCTGTGGGGGTTCAGCGAGGGCGGCTGGGTGGCACCTCTGGCAGCAACGGAGGCCCCCGACACGGCCTTCCTGATCACGATCGGCGGACCGGGCGTCACGCCGCTGCGCGCACAGACCTGGAACCTCGGCAATCAGCTGCGCCACGGCCATGTCTCCGGATCGATACGCGACGCGGTCACCGTGCCCGCGGCCCATCTCCTGGACGGTGCGGGCCTGTTCCCCGCGGCCGACTACGACCCGGTGCCGGTCCTGGAGCACGTACGTCCTGCCGTGCTGGCCCTCTGGGGCGAGTACGACACCCAGGTGCCGCCCCGGGAGAGCGCCCAGATCTTCCGGCAGGCCCTCGCCCGTGCCGGGAACCGGCATGTGACGATCCGTTTCGTCCCCGGCGCCGGCCACAACGGACACCGCACGAAGGACGGATTCGACAAGCTCGGCGGCCCGGTCGTCGACGGCAAACGCCTCGGCGCCCTCGGCCCCGGCTACGCGGACGTCATGACCTCATGGGTCCGGGCCGTGGCCGCCGGGCAGCCCCCGGCCTCCAGTACCGCCTCGCCCCCGCGCCAGGAGTTCGACAGCCGCGCGGCGACAACCGGTGCCTGGTACGAGTCGATTGCCCTCCAATACGCGGTCCTCGCGCTCTTCCTCGTCGCGTTCGCCGGGTACCCGGTGATCGCGGGAGTGCGCCGGATCACCGGACACCGCGGGCGCCCCGCCGTCTCCCGTCCGGCGCGCTGGCTGGCCGCCACCGGCGCCGCGGCGGTGGCGGGCACGTTGACGTTCATGACGTCGATCTTCGCCCTCGGCGGCAAGGGCGTGACGCCCTTTCTCTTCGGCCGGCCCCTGCCCTGGATCGTGCTCCAGGCCCTCGCCCTCGCCGTCGTCGCAGCGACCGCGGCCACCGGCCTGTCCTGGTGGCGCGCCCGGCACGAGGTGAACGGAACGACCCGTATCCGCCTCACGTTCCTGCTCGCCGCCGGGACGGTGTTCGTCCCCTGGGCCCTTTACTGGCGTCTGCTCCTCCCGTAGGCCGCAGGCGGTACGGGCTGTCGTACGGGCGCGCTCGCCGTCGGGTCGTTCATCGCAGCGGTTCTCGCGCGACGCCGGCGATGACCGCGGTCACGGCCCTGCGGACGGCTCCGGTCTCCGGTGGGGTGCCCTTTCGGTCGGCGAAGAGCATATGGCCCGTCCCGACCAGTGTGGGAGCGAGCGTGTCGACGTCGGCGTGTGCCGCGATGCGGCCCAGTTCGCGCTCGACGGTGAGGTAGGAGGCGATCGCGGCCGTGGCCTCCGTCAGCACCGGGATGCCGGTCGGCGTGGTCCGGCGGAGCCGGGTGCGCAGGTCGTCCCGTGAGGTGACGAGGCCGACGATCGCCACGGCGACCGACGCAAACAGGTCCGTCAGCGCGTCGGCGAGGTTGTCGGCGACGGTGCCGGTCCCGGCGGAGTCGCGCAGGGCGGCGGCCCGGCCGTCGATCCGGGCGATGCGGTCCAGTACGAGCTCGGCGAGGAAGGCGTCGAAGTCGGCGAAGTGCCGGTGCAGGACGCCCTTCGCGCAGCCCGCCTCGGTGGTGACCGCCCGGCTGGTCAGCGCGCTCGGCCCGTCCCGGAGCAGGACGCGCTCGGCGGCGTCGAACAGCTGCTCGCGCGCGTCCCGGATGGCCACTCCCGTCGGCACCGTGCGTCTCCTTCTTCTCTCGTCCGGCCCGCACGATTGACGGGTGGGCGTACGCCCACTCATAGTGGGCAAGTGCCCACTGTACCGCCGGAGCAAGAGCGGCCTTCCGAGCGCGAGCCCCATCAACACCGGGAGGTGGCCGAGTCGTTCGGTACGGACGCCGAACGCTACGACCGGTCCCGGCCCCGCTACCCGCAAGCCTTGGTGGACCGAATCGTCGCCGCCTGCCCCGGTCTTGACGTTCTCGACGTCGGCTGCGGCACCGGCATCGCGGCCCGGCAGTTCGCGGCCGCCGGCTGCAAGGTGCTGGGGGTCGACGTCGATGCGCGGATGGCCGCCCTGGCGCGACAGCGTGGACTCGAGGTCGAGGTGGCCGCGTTCGAATCCTGGGACCCCGCCGGCCGGAAGTTCGACGCGGTCGTCTCCGGACAGGCCTGGCACTGGGTGGACCCGGACGCGGGAGCGGCCAAGGCGGCGCGGGCGCTACGGCCCGGTGGCCGGCTGGCCATGTTCTGGAACGCGGCCCAACTCCCGCCCGAACTGCTGGAATCATTCGCCGAGGTCTATCGCCGGGTGATTCCCGACTCCCTTGCCGCCCGCCAGTGGGCGGTGCCGGTCCTGGACGCGTACGCGACGCAGTGCGACAGGACGGCCGACGGGATACGGGAGACGGGCGCGTTCGGCGACCCGGAGCAGTGGCGATTCGACTGGGAGCAGCCCTACACCCGGGACGAGTTGCTGGACCAACTGCCCACCACCGGCGGCCACACCCGGCTCCCGGCGGCCGAGCTGCGGGAAGTGCTGGCGGGCGTCGGCGCCGCCATCGACGCGGTGGGAGGCGGCTTCATGATGCGCTATGCCACGGTGGTGGTCGCGGCGACGCGAGGCGATGCGGCCTGATCCTGCGGGTCGTCGTATTGGGCATGCGGTGAGGGACGGTCATGCCGCACACTCCGCAGGTGATCATCATGCAGCCCGTGCTGGAAACCTGTTCCTCCGATGGCTTCTCCCTGTGGCCGGTCGCCTCGACCGAGGCGTACGGGTTCATGCCGCTCAGCGGTGCGCTCAGCCCCGAAGAGGTCGGCGCCGCGGTGATGCGCATCGCCGTCTGCAACGACGTCGCCCCGGAGCCTGACGGCTGCCCGCCGGGGCCTGCCGACCCGCTCGGGAGCTTCCTGCACGGACTGTTCACCATGGATCCCCTCTTCGCGGCCGGTGGCCTGCAGGTCATGGACACCGCGACCGGCACCGAGCTGCTGCCGGGCTGCTGCAACGGACTTGATGAACGGAGCGACTGGCTCGAGGTCCTCGACGGCGACGGCCGGGCCTCCTTCGGCCATGGCCCCGCCCCGCTCGCCGAGCGCCTCGGCGACAGCGTCCGACTGACCGTCGATGCCGAGCAGGACGACAGCCCTGTGATCGAAATGTCGGCCGACGAGCTGCGCCGTCTGCTTGTCGGCGCGGAGAGCGACTTGGCCGACTTCCTCCAGCTCGCCGCCGTGTGGGCCGCCCGACACCTGTCCGGCCATGCCACCCCCGTCTCCGCCGCCCTCGCCCGTGCCCTGGCGCTGCCCACCCCCGTCGTGCCGCCGTTGCTGTGAGGCCACACCGGTGCCTTTCCGTGGTCGCCGGGTGCGCAATGGTTGCAGGCGCTCCCGGCTTCGGCGCTCCCAGCATGGACGTCGGTGTCGGCGGCAACCGGTCGGTCCGGGCGGCCAGGTCGGTGGGCTCGTGCTGTACCTCGTATCGATGGCAGGGCCGATATAACTAGTCACATGGCATTGCACTGGAAATTGGTCATCGACAGCACGAACGCATCCGCCCTCGCGGACTTCTGGGCTGCCGCCCTGGAATACGAGGTGGAGGATCCCAGCGCTCTCATCGAGCAGCTGCTGGCCGCCGGACACGTCGGCGAGGATGCGGTCGTCGAGCATCGTGGCCGCAAGAACTTCCGCGGCTACGCGGCGATCCGCCACCCCGAGGACCCGTTCGACGGGACCAGCGGCGTCGGCCGTGGGCGACGGCTGCTCTTCCAGGACGTGCCCGAGGGCAAGTCCGGCAAGAACCGCCTGCACCTCGACGTCCACAGCGAGCCCGGCGGTCTCGACGAGCTGGTGGCCCGGCTGGAGGGCCTGGGGGCGACCCGCGTCCGCGAGGTCGACAGGGGGCCTGCCGGGCACTGGTGGATCATGCAGGACCCGAACACGCCGGACTACCAATTCTACGGTGAGTCCGTGGTCAGTGTGTGAGAAAGGCCCCGGTCAGCGTCCGAGGGAGACGCCAACCGAGGCCATGTGCAGCTCCTCAGTGGGGAGTCAGGAAGCGACGGGCACCGGTTGCTCTGGCGAGTCGAGCCATACCCGTTCGCCGTCGCCATCCACGGTGAGCCCGAAGCGATCGAACCCGGGGCGGCCCTGCTCGCCCCACCACTGGTAGGCCGCTTCCGTCTCGTCCCACAGCTTGCGCGGGCCGGACTGGACCACCACGTACTCGCTGGCTTCTGGCTCGTAGTCGGCCGATGCCCACGAGCGGGTGTCGATGCTGTACGTCCACAGCGTGTAAGAGCCGTCGTCGTACCGCTCGGCACGCCAGAACGCTCCGGGCACTCGCAGCCCGATCACGAACTGTTCGAGCCACCCGCCGATGTCAGCGGGCGAAAGCGCGGTCGTGCTCCTGGCGCCGTCTGCGGGCCACTCCCGGCCCTTGAGGTAGGCGTCGAAGGGCGGGCGTTCCGTGCGCTGCTGCCGCAGGCGCATGAAGGCACTGGAGCGGGTGAAGGGACCGCTCGCCGTACCGTCGTCGCCGACGACCAGGCGCACGATGCACTCGCCTCCATAGTCCGTTCCCCACGGGGCGACGACGACCCCGCCGGGCCGGGTCTGCTCGATCCAGGTCCGGGGCACTTCCCCGACCGAGCACGTAGCAATGACCCGGTCAAACGGGGCACCGGCTGGATGACCCAAGCGTCCGTCTCCCACGATGACCAAGGGGGACAGGTCAGCGCGCCGGAGGTTCTCCCCCGCGCCCTTGGCTACGTCCTCGTCGTACTCGACACTGACCACGTTCACGCTGCCGAGTCGGTGCGCGAGAAGACCCGCGTTCCAGCCGGTGCCAGTGCCGATCTCAAGAACGTGTTGCCCTTCCTGAGCGTCCAGGTCAGCGAGCATCGAGAAGACCATGCGCGGCATGGAACTGGAGCTTGTCGGCGTGGCTCCGAGCCCGTCCCCAGTGTGCCGTCCGTCGTCCCACTGCGTGGTGAGGGGGATGTCGGAGTACACCGCCTTGAACCATGCGTCCGGGGCCTTGGCGTGGTCCACCAACGCCGTCTGCTCGGTGCCGTCCGCGATGCCCGGCCAGATGCGATCAGGCACGAACAGCTCACGGGGGACCGCCTTGAACGTCGGCAGCCAGTCAGAAGTCAGCGCGCCCGCTTCAACGAGCGCAGAGGCGAGCCCTGAAGGGCCCGCCCCCTCTGTGCGTGTGGTCACGTGCGCCTACTTACCCGTCGCGGGGCCGGAGCCGTCGGACGTGTTGCCGCCCTCGTCGGAGCCGCCGCCACCGTGCTTGGCGCCGCTGTTGCTGTCGTCCTGCTGGCTTCCGCCCTGGCCGCTTCCGGAACCGCCGCCGTGCTCTCCACCCATGGGATGCTCCTTCGTAGTCGGTTGATGATCTGTACTACCCGCCCGGCCGACTCCGCTTCACGGGAATGAGGGCGTGCGACCGGGCGGGAACCTAGGGGGCCGCGCGTTCGTGCTGCGGCTCCTCGGACGGAAGCGGCGGAATCTCCCGCTTCCCCTCGTTCAACTCCAAGCGGCGCACCAGAGCCACGTCCTCAAACGTTCGGGCGAACGTCGGGTGACCAGTGCGGCCGGTGTGGGCCATCATCGCCAGGTCCGCTGCCTTGAGATCCGCCGTCGCCGCCAGCGTCCACAGGCACCCGCCGTCCAGACAGCGCGCCGACACGGTGATTTCACCTCGCGGGTGCGTGCCAATCGTGTGCTTCACAGTACGGATCACGCTGCGCGTACTCATGCGCTCACCGATGGGGGCTTGATCGGCAGCGCCATGACGCGCGGCTGGTGCGGGTGGTTGCGGAGTTCCAGGTTGCAGTCAGTCACCTTGGACATGTCCGCGTACCCGTCGGGCGTACCGATGCCTGTCCGGTAGGCAGCACGCCAGAGCTTGACGTGATCGCAAATCTTGCAACTCTCGCGTCCGGTCGGCTCCAACTGGGGGAGATGCAAAGGGAGTTCCACGGGATTTTCCGAGTAGGTGCGCCCGTAGGTCATGAGCGGTCGCCTCCGCCGTCGCCAGCGTCCGCCTCGGACAACCGCCCGCCCCGACTGTCCGCGACCCGCAGAGCGTCGCTCAGCGCCTCGAACAGGCGAGCCGCCAGGTAGCGCAGCTCCACATCCGACAGCTTCGGAGCGTCCAGGCTTGCGCCGATCTGCCTCAACAGCTCTTTGCCTATGGCAAGTTGAGACGTCTCGATGTTGTCGGCCAGCGCGGACAGCCACCCTTCGCCGTTCGTGTCGAGGTAGCAGGGTCGGCCGTCATCGGTCACCCATGGCAGTAGTCGCACGACCCCCGACGCATCGTCGGCAAGGTCCCTCCTGCGCTGTTGATCAGCTTCGGTTCTGTGAACCATCTCGGCCCCTGGTCTGTTCGCCGTCGGGATACCGAGAAGCTATGGCCACGGGAAGGCTCAATCCACAGGCGTAGCGCGGCAGTTGGAGGCATGATCGCCCCTAACTACCGCGCTACGTGGTAGCTAGCCCAACACGCCCAGGTGGTTAGCCATGGCGCGCATCTCAGCGGTGAGCCTCCGCTTACGCTGCTGGACGATCGCCGCCATCACGTCCTGTGCCATCCGCTGATGCCGGAGCCACTGAGGATTCGCGTAGTCCACGGCCGTCAGTCGATCGAGCGCCTTGTCATGCTCGCCGACCTTGATGTACGCCGTCGCCACGGTGAGTCGGTGCCGGTTCCATTCCTTATCGGTCTCAGCGATGCGGGCGGCCTTCATGGCGCGGTCGGAGAACCGGGCCTTACCGGTGGATTCATCAATCACACGGAAGGGGTCGCCGTTCTCGGAGATCAACTCATCCTCCAGCCCCTTCATTCCGGCAACGGCGGTATCGAACCGTCCGAACCGATGCCGGGTATTGGGATGCCTTCCCAAGGCGGCAGCGGCAGACTCGGCAATCCGGCGGGCATCCGTGCTCTCGCCGGGGCGGTTATTGCGGACAGAGGCGGCAGCCGCTTGCAGAGCCAGCCAGCCCCATACGGCGAGCCTTTCCGGGGGCGCTTTCGAGATTCGCGGTTCCAGGTGGTCCGCCGTCTCGATAGCCGCTCGCTCCGCATCATCGAATCGGCCTTGCCTCAGCAGAAGCCACGACATGATGACCACGGCGTACCCGGCCGTGTTCATGTCTTGCACCGCTCGCGCGTCCTGAATCGCGCCGGACAGAGCGTGATAGGCGAGATCATATTGCCGAACCTGTGTCAGATATCGGCCGCCCAGCAAGTACGCTTCCGCGCGAGCAGACAGCGCCTGTGTGTACTCCTCGCCGTTATCAAAGTAGGCAACAGCGGAATTTGCGTCCCGGATGGTCTCAGGCATCTTGCCAGCCACAGAACCGAAGTTGTCCGAGTCGTACGCCGCCGACCCAGCGCGGATTACGTCCAAGAGCGCGGGAAGGTTCGGTTCCTCGTCGGGCCTTTCGCTGCCGCTGTCTGTGATCCCCAATGGCGGGGTGAGAGCGCTCCGCAATTCGGCGAGCCCTACGCGCGTCGGATCTTCGCCCCGGACAGGCTCCGGTGTGTCAGAAGCCATGAGTTGAGAGGTCTTCACATGGAGTGCGCGAGCCAGGATGTGAAGGGTTTCGATGCGGACGTTGCCACCTTGTTCGAGCTTGGCCACGGTGGAAGGAGCAAGCCCAGCATCGTAGGCCAACTGCTCCTGAGTCAGCCCAGCTAGCCGCCGGTGCTTCCTGACGTTCTCCCCTAGAGCGCTCATGGGTCCCCGCCTAGTGCGTGTGGTGTCGTGCTCCGTCCGTCCAGCGTACGCCCGGCGGTCGGTGCCGGACACGACGAAAGCCCCCGCAGCCAACCCCCAACGAGGAGGCAGGCCGCGAGGGCTGGGGATGGAATCGAAGGTGGCGAGATCCTGTGGCGTGGCTGGCTTGATGGGCCCCGGCACCCCCGAGCCGGCGAAAGGCTGACCTTTTGATCGAAGGTGGCCCCGGCTTCGGCGACGCCAAAACCCGTAGCCGGATCGACCTGCTATACGCATGCGGTCAAAAAGGGAGCCAAATCGGGGGCATCCCCCACCTCTCACCTTCAGATCGAAGGCGGATTATCAGCGGCAAAGTGCCTGGTCACCGGCGCGTGCGCTCGTCGCGTTGGCGTTCACGGCGGGGGTGCCGGTAGTCCTCGGGGCGACCGCCCAGCACGACGCGACGACAGCGCCCCGGAATCCCCCGCATGGGGCAGCCGTCGAACGATCCGACCGCACGGCAGTAGCGGCACTGGCCGGGCAGCGAGGCCGGGTCGTCGTCAGCCACCTAGCGCCCCCTTTCGCATCCGGGCCGCCATGGTCGCCGCGTCCCTCGTGCCATTCATCGTGGGGTCAAGCCCTCCGGTTCCTAGCCCCCCGGTCGGCGCAGAGGCGTACCGGGCCAGCACTCGCGCGTCCGCCTCTAGCTCCGCCTCGGAGTCGCCGCGTAGCCGATCGGTCAACTCGGCTGGTATGCCGACACGTTGGGCTACTCGACCACGCAGCGCCGACAGTTCGGCATCCTTGGCGCGAGCCTCCAACTCGGCGATCGATGCCCGCAGTTGCTCCACCTCGGCACGTGCGGTGTCCCGCTCCGCCATCAGCTCATCAAGCCGCCCGAGGCTCTGAGTGCCCGCCTTCGGTGCCGAATCATCCTCGGGGGCCGGTTCCGCCCCTGGGTCACCGTCAAGGCTGTCAGCGGGCTCCTGTGGCGCCTGAGGCACATTCTCGAACTCGGTCACAAGTCCCCCTTACTTGGCGGCGACGGAAACAACAGTATGTGCAGGCTCGGACGAATAGCCACCGGCAACCGAAGTGACCTCAACGAAATGGATCGAGCCAGCGGCCCATCCGGACGGAGCAGTAGCCGAGAAAGCGCCCTTGCTGTCTGTAAGAGCGCCGCCAACAACCGCACCGTTCTCGTGAATGAGGACATGCGAGCCAGCGTCGGCCCTACCGGCAACCGAGCCGCCCGTAGCAGGAATCTGAGTGGCTGTTACAACCGGCCGCGACGGCTGAGCACCCAGCTTGAGGCCGACCGCGCACTGATCATTGAGCACGGTAGCCCCGGCGAAAATCTCCACGATAGAGCGCTCCTGCCGAGTCTCCAGGTCAAAGCCCATGAACCAAGTGGATGCGTAACCTTGCCCATTTTCGTCAGTCTGGGAGGCGCCGACCACGGACTGAGGCTTTGCCGGAGCGCGGAAGGCGGCGGCGAAAGCATCCCGGGTCATCGCCACAGCGCCAGTGATATACGGCGACATGAAGACGTTGAATCCGTGCAGGCGGCCCACCAGAGCCTCACGTAGCGCGGAAGGATCGCCAGCGTCGGCAACGCTCGAAAGGTTCGGGTCGTTGAGAAGAACTTCCTTGACGCTCGGATCAACCACCAGTACGCGGGTCTTGGCGCCGACTTCCCGCCCGTCGAGAATTGAGCCCGCGCGGGTGATCGTCTTGCGCGGATTGCTCGGGTCGATCTCCAGAGTTCCGCCGTTAATAACGGTCTGCATCTGCGCGGCAATCGCCTTTTCGGCAAACTTGGCGATACCCGCAACCTGCGGAGCGAGAACCTGTGCGCCAAAATTCTCGACGTTCAGGTCCATGTCCTTGGCGGAGAGCTGAACGCCGTTCATTCCATGTGCCGACAGGGTGACAGGGACAACTCTCTCGGCAACCGACGTAGTCACAGCGGAAGTCGAGCCGGTGAAAGACTGAGCCTCCACCACCTTCGGGATGCGCACGCGAACTGTGTCACCCACGCCGCCCTCAAAATCGGATCCCGCGTCACGGAACACGAGACGGCCTAGGACAAGCTCAGCCTTAAGGAGTTCAGCAGCCGACTTGGCGACCATGGAATGTGTAGCAAAGCTGTTGCTCTCGACCGCCGCGCCGATCGAGCCAGTAGGGAAATTAGGCACTAGTGGTTTCCTCCGATATCCGGGTATAACAAAACCCCCTTACTCGCTAGGTCTCGGCATCGACCTATGCAGGTAAGGGGGCTGCCGGCGAGGAGCACGTCGCACATGCGCGCGTGACTTCAACCCGCCGAAGACTGGGGTAAGTGCGGATGCCGCCGCAGGGCGGAAGTTGGCTACCCTTGACCACTCAGGGGTAATCGACGGGCGGACCGGCCACAGGAGATTATGACCGGCCACGCACCGACGAGAAGGAACCCCGAACCGCAGAGGAGCAACCACCATCGCTCATTCATCACGAGGTGAGTTGGTTAAGCAGCGGCGACCCGATCGCGGGCATCAGAGAAATGCAAGAGAAACCCACCCGTCAACGTTGAAGGGTGTCCAGCAAGCCGCACGGCGAATGACTGATTCAGCACAGCGCGAGGGAATCGACACCGTATGGACCCCATCTGACCTGGGGTTATGTTGTGAGTGTTGATTCTGACATACAAAGTAGATCACCCCTAGGAAACCCATAGGGCAACCCAAAACAGTCCCCAGGAACAGCACTCGACACACAGCGGCGCACCCCCCCTCCGTCGCTGGCCGTCTGACGGGCCTTACGCAGCCTCTGCATAGGAAGCACTGAGGAAGTCGGCAGCGTCCGCGTGCTCGCCCTCCTGCATGGTGAATGCCACTCGCGACTCGTCCAGCCGTCGCCACCCGCCGCGCGTGCCTCGCTTCACGGTCAGGTGTGCCCCGGCGTCCGTGAGCATCCTGCGGCGCCCGGCCGTGTTGGCGTCGCGCCACTCGTCGGCGTACGTCCGCCCCGTGCTGACGGCTTCCCGGCGCGGCTCCACCTTCGGAGTCTCCTCCAGCTCAGCGAGCCGGGTGTCAAGGGCGTCCGCACGACGCTCCCATTCCTCGCGCGCCGCCTTGGAACGCTGCCGCCCCTGCTGCTCCTGGTGCTCCTTGAACTCGGCGAGGGTCGCCGCGATCTCCGGGGCCGGGTCGTAGCCGGGTATCTCGATCACGCGCGTCACGCTGAGTCCGCCGACCAGCGCCAGGAACTCACGTTCCACGTACTCGTCCGCCCAGTCGCCCCGGACGTTCGCGGGAGCCGCGCACAAGTCCCCGCGCGCATGACTGTTGCACTTGTATGTAGGGGCCTGATTCGCCCTGCTGGATTGCTTGTTGAGGTACATGCGTCCGTTACAGCTCACGCAGTGGATCACAGCGAGCAGTAGCGCATTCGTATCCTTGCGCTCCCTGCTGTTGTCCTTTGCGCGGGAGTCGAGCAGCGCACCCACCACGTCGTACTCGGCGCGGGTCAGGATCGGATCGGAGGTGAACAGGATCGGCGCACCCTCGCTGTCACGGACGGGCTTGCCGTTGTGGGTCTTCCAGCCGAGCAGCGCCGGGGAGCGGAGTAGCTTCGTGATCATGTTCGGGGCCCACTTGAACCGCTCGCGCGTGACCGCCTTCTGGCCCTTCGCGCCGCCCGTCTTTCCGCCCGTGGTGCGGCCCTTGCGCAGCGACCAATAGTCACGGGGCGACGGGATGCCCTCGGCGTTCAGATCAGCGGCAATGGCACTGACGGCCTTGCCGTCCACGCCGCGCGCCGGGTCGCCCATCAGGTCACGGATGATCCGTTCAATCACGCTCACCGGGGCCGGGCCGCACCCTTCGACGGCTTCCGTGTCGGGTACGAGGGTCCAGCCCCCACCTTCGAGCGGGGCAGGTATGTATCCGTACGTGGGGCGGGAGCCACGCCAGCGGAGCGGCATCATGCGCATGGCGGCCTGTGCGCCGAGGACACGTTCAGCGATCGACTGGGCTTCCATCTGAGCCGCGAACGCCAGCAGCGTTGCAATCAGCTCGCCAACGACGTTGGACATGTCGAGTTCGAGCCGGGAGCCGCCCGGCCCCTCGGCAAAGACCAGCCGCTTGCCGTGCTTGCGCGCCCAGCCGACCAGCGCGGACATGTCGGCCATCGATCGAACGGCCCGGTCCAGCCGCCAAAACAGGATCACGTCGAACTCGTCCGGCCGGGTCAGCCACGCGCCCAGTTCGGGCCGCTCGAACGGCGTCGTCTTGGACGCACTGACTCCGAGGTCTACGGCCTCCCCGATGACGCGGGCACCGATGGATGCGGCGGCCGTGTCGTTGGCGTCGCGCTGACGGCCGGGGCTCGTGGTCTCGTCCGTCTCGACCGACAAGCGGATAGCGGACAGCGCACGCGGCTGATCAGCGCTCGCAAAGGTGGCGGGATAGGACGGCTTCATACCGTCCACGAGCGAGTTGGTTACGTCACCCGCGCTGACCTGCGTAAACGTCGCCATCGGAGCGCATCTCCAGAACCGCTAGACACGCGTGTCCGGAGACCCGGAAGGCAACGAGTTCTGCGCGGCGTAGGCCGGGCGTCGGGAGCTCAGCTGATCCGAACGCTGTGGCCTCCCGCGGAGGACGCGGACTGACGTGCCGGGACGGTCTGGGCCGGGCCCGTGCAGTCCCGGCTCGCGAAGACGTACGCGACGGTGCCGGTGCGGTTCTGGACCGACAACGGGGCGTTGAGCTCGCGGTAACAGCCGGACGGGTTGGCGAAGATGCGGCCGTTGAGTACGAGGTCTCCGGACGCGGAGTGGGCCGGGCCCGGGAGGGCCAGGGAGAGCATCCACGCAGCAGCAAGGGCACCGAGTGCCGTGACGACGCGTCGCATTGACGCCCCCTGTCCATCAGCCGGTAGGTCGCTCCGAACGCTTCCCCGGTTCCGCCGCCGGTAAGTGTCCAAACTGCCGTACGAGCACGTCCGGGCCCCCGATGTCGGCCTCGTGCCGCACCTTCCTCAGCGCGCCGCGGCGACCGCGGCCTCGTACACCTCCAGCGCCGGCCGGGGCTCGCGGCCGAGGAGCGTGCGCAGGGCGTTGTCCTCGATCCCGCTGCCGTCCAGGAAACCGCCGGCGATCGCCGAGTACGTGCTCAGCAGCATCGGCACCTGGTAGGGCAGCGCCTCGCCGGCGGCGATGATCGCCTCGCGGGCCGCGCCGAGCGAGCCGGGTTCGTACGAGCCGCCGATCGCGTCCGCCAGGTCGGCGCCGCTCAGGGGCCGCTCGCCGACGAGCTCGTACACCCGCCCGGCGTGCGGCTCCGGCGCGCTCGCCACCCGGGCCGCCACTGCCGCGAGGTCGGCGCGGGCCACCGCGGCCAGGCGGCCCGCGCCCAGCGGCGCCGCGATCGTCCCGTCGGGGCCCGGGGCCGCGATCCCGGCGAGGAACTCGGCATAGAGCCCGTTGCGCAGGATCGTCCACGCCACGGGGCCGCGCCGGAGACGGCGTTCGGTCCAGCGGTGGGCCAGCGCGTACGTCAGGTGGTCGCCGTCGCCGCTGAGGCTGGTGTAGACGATGTGCCGTACGCCCGCTCTCTCGGCCGCCGATATCGCCGCGTCGTGGCGGGCGATGACGACATCGTCCTCGCCGTACCCCGCGGAGATGAGCAGCAGGGTGTCCACGCCGGTGAAGTCGAGCGAGGACGGATCGTCGAAGTCGACGTGCCGCTCGGTGGTGGAGCGGGGGGTGCGGGTACCGAGGACGACGTCGTCCCGCCCCGCCGTCTCGGCGGCGACGAGCTGTCCGAGCGCGCCGTTGGCACCGGTGAGCAGAATCATGGGATATCCCTCCTGAGCTGTGTGTTTCCATTTTCGGGAGCGAATCTTGATCGCGTAAGGAGGCACATTGATGTCAGCAGGGCACACCGCGGTAACCGCCCCGGTGCCGGACGGACCCGTGATCGTCTGTGAGACGCCGCAGGACGAGTGCGGGGTGAGGGACGTGCTGGACCGGCTGGGCGACAAGTGGTCCGTGTACGTGGTGGTCGAACTCGCCTCCGGCATACGGCGCTTCAAGGAGCTTCAGCGCGCCATCCCCGGCGACATCTCGCAGCGCATGCTCACCCTCACCGTCCGGCGCCTGGAGCGCGACGGGCTGGTGAAGCGGACCGTGTACCCCACGGTCCCGCCGCAGGTCGAATACGAGCTGACGGAGATGGGCCACAGCCTCACCCACCTCGTCAAAGCCCTGGCGGACTGGTCGATCGCCCACCGCCCGGCCATCGCCGCCTCCCATGCGGCCTGGGACGCCGCCCACACGGAGTGATGTCACTCCCAGCCGCTGTCGGGAGCGGAGCGGGCGGCCATAGGGTGGCCCGCGTGGGGAGACATATCGCGTTCGAGCGCCTGCACAACTTCCGCGATCTGGGCGGCTACCGGGCCGTCGACGGCCGTACGGTGCGCTGGGGGCGGCTGTTCCGCTCCGACTCGCTGGGCAAGTTGCGGGGCCAGGACCAGGACCGCTTCCTCGCCCTGGGCGTCCGCACCGTGATCGACCTCCGGTATCCCTGGGAGATCGAACGCAGCGGACGCGTCCCGCCCCAGCAGGGGCTCGCCTATCACAATCTGAGCATCGAGCACCGGCCGTACGACCAGGCGGGCCTGGACCCGGACGTCGAGCCCGCGCGCTTCCTGGCCGACAAATACACCGAGGTCGCCCACGACGGCGTCGAGGAGCTCCGGCGCGCGCTGGAGATCATCGCCGAGGACACGGCTCCGCTGGTGTTCCACTGCCACTCCGGCAAGGACCGCACCGGCCTGCTGGCCATGCTGGTCCTCGCCCTGATCGGGGTGCACGAGGACGACATTGCCGCCGACTTCGCCCTCACCGGGCTGGCCACCGAACGCCTGGTCGCCGACTGGCACGCCAATTACCCGGACCTGACCCTGAGATGGCCCGCCTACGGCCGCGCCCCCGCCGGGATCATGCGGCTCTTCATGGCCGACCTGACCACGCGGTACGGATCGGTGCACGGCTACGCATCCGAGCGACTCGGTGTCGATGACGACCTGGTGACGGCCCTGCGCGGACGGCTACTGGACACCTGAGACGGTGGTCACGTGCGGCGGTGCGCTTCGTGGTGGGCGCGACGTCGGCAGGTCCCGGGAACGCCCGATGGGGGAGAAGAGCAGGATCAGCGCGGCGAGCGGCACTCCCGCCGTGGTGATCCACATCGCTGTGCGGATGCCGAGTGCGGTGCCGAGCGTGCCGCCGAGCAGTGCTCCGAGGGGGATCGTCCCGTAGTTGAGGAAAGCGGTGGTCGCGGTGAGGCGACCGAGGAGCCCGGGTGGGCAGTAACGCTGCTGGAAGCTCGCCTTGACGACGTTGCCGGCGACGACACCGGCGGAGACGCAGAAGCCCCCTGCCACGAACAGCACAACCCCCGCTCCGCCGGTGGTCAGCGGGATGAGCAGGGCGAACACGGGCAGTCCCAGCTCGAAGAGCAGCGTCGCGCGGGCCGTGCCGACCCTGCCGGCGACCCGGCGCGCGACGAAGGCCCCGGCGACGCCTCCGGTACCGGCGGCCGCGATGAGCGCGCCGACCGGCCCCGGGCCCAGCCCGACACCCCGTACCAGAAAGACCACCAGGATCGACTGGTATCCCATGAGGGCCAGGTTGGAGGCGGCGCCGAAGAGCGTCAGTGTACGGAGCCAGGGGTCGCCCGCGACCAGCCGCAGCCCCTCTCCGACCTCGCCGACCAGTGACTTGGGGCGGTGTGCGGTTCCGGTGATGCGTGGCTCGCGGTGCCGGATGCCCGACAGGCACAGGAGGGACACCAGGAACGTGGCGGCATTCGCGAACATCCCGTTCACCGCACCCGCCAACTGCGCGATCAGGCCACCGGAGCCGAGCCCGGCGATCTGTGCCGCGGACGCGCTGCCGTGCAGTTTGGCATTGCCCTCGGGCTGGTCCTCCGGTTCCAGAATGCCGGGGAGATAGGCGCTGTAGGCGGTCTGGAAGAACACCGCGGCCGTCCCCGTCAGCAGCGCGACGGTCAGCAGCAGACCGATGCTCAGCCGACCGGCCCACGCGGCGACCGGGACACCGGCGAACAGCAGGCAGGAGACCGCCGCCGCGGCCAGCATGATCGGCCTGCGCCGCATCCGGTCCACCCAGACCCCGACCGGCAGACCGATGACCAGCCAGGGGACCCAGGCGGCGGCGGTCAGCAACCCGACCTCGAACGTGCCGGCATGAAGGGTGGAGACGGCGACCAGCGGCATCGCCACCCCGGTGACCGACGCACCGAACTTCCCGGCGGTCTCCCCGCACCACAGCAGCCGGAAATCGCGGTGACGGCCCAGAAGGCCACCGCGTATGCCCCGGCTCATCAGGCGCCACGTCTCTTGCGGGGAAAGGACTGGAGCTGCACGACGACGGGGAGCGCGTCCGGGTCCGGTTCCGCGCCGGGGGCAGGGGTATGGCGGGCGATGACGGCCATCAACTCCGCGTTGAGCACGGCCAGCTGATCCGGTGTCATTCGCAGATCGGACCAGTCCGAGATGGTCCCCGCGCTGCGCCAGCTGTCGTCCCAGTCCTCGCTGAGGTAGTTCGTGACCCGGCCGGTGTACTGCCGCACCAGCTCGTGCAGGTAGACCGACAGCGCGCCCCGGGTGTCGGGATCGTCCCGGAAGTCGGTGGTGTTCAGCTCGTTGGCGACTCCGGCCGTTCTCCACCAGCGCTCGCGCCTGGTGCCCCGCCCGGTCTCCTCCTCGATGAAGCCGTGCTCGGCGAGGTGGCGCAGATGCCAGCTGACGGTGCCGGTGTTCTCCCCGAGCCGCCCGGAGAGCCCGGTCGCGGTGGCGGGGCCGTCAAGACGCAGCAGTTCGAAGATGCGCATCCGCAGTGGATGGGCCAGGCCGCGAAGGCTGCGCGCATCGATGCGACGGGTGGGCCTGGCGGGCGGTGACGTGCTTTCGGCTTCGTCGGGCATGCCGACACCGTATGTTGCAGAGACTTCTCTGCATAGGGTTCTCTGCGAAGAAGGCTTTGCAAGAATCGTTGAAACGGAGTGCTGATGTCAGCGAATGAGGCCCCGGTGGCGCGGCTGCGGGTCCACAACCGGGGCGAGGAGTTGGTGGAGCTGGTTCTGGAGCCGTACGGGAGTGATCACTGGCTGGTCCCTGGTGAGACTTTCGTGGTCTGGACGGTCGGTTCGTCGGATGGCGATCGCCTCTGGTCCGGGACGACGCGCGGTAACGAGCCCTTCGAGGTGGACTACCGGCCGGGGTCGGTGACAGTGCACTTCAACGGCATCCACGGCTATGTCTCCGACGCCGAGGGCAACGAGATCGACTGCGGTCACCAACGACCGGCCAGGCCCGGGAGCGCGTGATTCAGGGGCTTCGGTATTCGTTGCGCGTGGTCGCCATCACCGCAGGTCAAAGTGGCAAATTCGTTGCAATGGATCGAGGGTGAACGCTACCCTGGAGACACCACGGACCACGAAGGAGGCCGCGATGCCGGGAGGCAGGCTCACCCAGCAGGAACGCCAGCAGATCGCGCTGGGGCTGGCCGACAGCCTCCCTTACGCGGAGATCGGTAGGCGGCTCGACCGTCCGACCTCTACCATCACGCGCGAGGTCATGCGCAACGGCGGCCCCACCGCGTACCGTGCCGACCTCGCGCACCGTGCCACCGAACACCGCGCGCACCGCCGCAGAAAGGCCGCCCCCCGGGATGCCAACAGGCCTCCACAGGAGTACGGGCGCGATGCCGAAGCCGTTCGCGAGTACGAGGAGACGTTCACCACCGTCTTCATGCAGTCGGGCCTGCCCAAGATGACGGCCCGGGTGCTGGCCGGCCTCTACACCACCGACGCCGGCAGCCTCACCGCCTCGGAACTCGCCGGACGCCTCCAGGTCAGTCCGGCGTCCGTCTCCAAAGCCGTCGCGTTCCTCGAAGGCCAGGGCCTGGTCCGCCGGGAACGCGACGAACGCCGCCGCGAACGCTATGTCGTCGACGACGACGTCATGTACCAGTCCATGATGGCCAGCGCCCGCGCCACCGCCCACCTCAGCGAGGTCGCGCGGCAGGGTGTCGGCGTCCTCGGCCCCGACACCCCGGCCGCCGCCCGCCTGGAGAACATCGCCCGCTTCGTCGACTTCGTCTCCGAGAGCATCGCCCGCGCTGCGGACCAGGCCCGCGAGATCCTCCACACGAAACCCGGAGGAACCTCTGACAGCGTTACCTGAGGTGACGGCCCGGCATGCGGGCAACCCGGCGGACATCGCCGGTCACGGCACTATGCCTTCCGGACCACGCTGGACTTCAGCTGCATCGCGCCGAATCCGTCGATCTTGCAGTCGATGTCGTGGCCGTCCACGCCGCCGCCCTCGATGAGCCGGATGTTGCGGACCTTGGTGCCCGCCTTGATCCCGCTCGGGCTGCCCTTGACCTTCAGGGTCTTGACCACGGTCACCGTGTCGCCGTCGGTGAGTACGTTGCCGACCGAATCCCTGATCACCGCTTCCTCGCCGCTCACGGGTTCCGCGGCCGCGGGCGACCATTCGTGCCCGCACTCCGGGCAGATCAGGAGCGTGCCCATTTCATAGGCGTAGGCGCTGGAGCATTCGGGGCACGGGGGCAGAGTCTCGTTCACCGGAAGAGTGTATTGCAGGCGCCGCCGTTGTCCTCCGGAGGCGATTCACCCATCCTTGAGGTGGGAATTCGCCACATGGGGGCTCGTACTCCGCAATGCCGGGGGAGGTAGCAGTCATGCCCGACGTATCGATCGCCAACCATGCCTTCAACCCCGCCGAGCTGCCCGTAGGGGCCGGCGAAACGGTCACCTGGACCAATGCCGAGAACGGCGTGCCGCACACGGTGACGTCCGACACCGGTCTGTGGGATTCGGGAGTGATCGCCCCGGGCGGCACCTTCTCCAGGGTGTTTCCGGCCCCCGGCACTTTCCGTTATCACTGTGACATCCATCCGGATATGAAGGGCGCGGTCCTCGTCACCTAGTGCCGGAGGCGCGCGGCGCCGTTATCGTCGGGCGTCATGCGGATTCTGATACTGGGCGGGACCTCGTTCGTCGGCCGCGCGATCGTCGAGGACGCGCTGCGCGACGGCGCCGAGGTGACCTTGTTCGGCCGGGGCAGGACCGGCGCGAGCCTGTTCCCCGGCGTGCCGCGGCGCATCGGCGACCGGGACACCGGCGACTACACCGCGCTCGGCGAGGGCACCTGGGACGCGGTCGTCGACGTCAGCGGGTACGTACCGCGCCACGTCGGGCAGGCCATGGAGGCGCTCGGCGGCAGGGTCGGCCGGTACCTCTTCATCTCCAGCCACGCGGTGTACGCGCGGACCGGCGTCGGGCCCGGCTCCGACGAGGACACCCCGCGCCGGGCGCCGGTCCGCGACACCGAGGAGCTGACCGAGGCCACCTACGGGCCCCTCAAGGTGGCGTGCGAGGACGACGTGCTGGCCCGGTACGGCGCGCGGGCCACGGTCGTGCGCCCGGGGAAGGTCGTCGGGCCGTACGACGGGGCGGACACGTTCCTGTACTGGCTGCGCCGGGCGGCGCGCGGTGGGCGGGTGGCGTTGCCGGGCCGTCCCGAGCAGCCCGTGCAGGTCGTCGACTCCCGTGATGTGGCCCGGCTGGTGGTGCGGCTGCTGCTCGACGACCGGCCCGGCGCGTTCCATGCCGTGGGTCCGGCCGAGCCGGTCACGCTCGGGGGACTGATCGAGACCTGTGCGCGGGTGGCGGGCAGCGAGGTCGAGATCGTGCCGGTGGACCCCGCGTCGGCGCCGCCGGGGTTTCCGCTGGTGCGGCCGGACTGGCCCACGCAGCAGCGCAGCGCGGCGCGCGCGAGGGCCGCGGGCCTGCCCGCGACGCCGCTGGCGGTGACGGCGGCCGACGTGCTGGCCTGGGACCGTGAGCGCGGCGAACCCCCGCTGGAATGCGGCCTGTCCGCCGGGGACGAGGAGAGGCTGCTCGCCGGAAGGTGATCCCCGCCGGTACATGTTTGTCTCATCCCTGTCTCGGCGCGAAGGTCGGCTGGCAGACCGGCGGCGCCGATCACTACGCTCGGGCGGCACAGCGCCACTGGCCTGGCGGACATGACGTGGACGGGGTTTTCCATGCGCTACCTGGTACGCGATCGCGTGCTGGCCTTTCACGAAGAAGCCTGGATCGAGACCGAGCACCGCGAGAAGATCTACAAGGTCAACAGGAAACTGCTGCGGTTGCGTACGACGTTCACCATCGTGGACACCCACGGCCATCAAGTGGCCAGCATCGTCAAGAAGGCGTTCACCCTCCATCACACCATCCTGGTCAAGCGGGACGGCTGGCCGGAGGCCCGGATCAGCAAGCGGGCGTTCACGCTCTTCGGGGACCGGTTCAAGGTGACGCTGAACGACGGGCGGCGGCTGCGGATCACCGGCAACCTCTGGGACCGCGAGTTCGACATCCAGCACGAGGGCACCACTCTCGCGCATGTCTCCCGGCGCTGGTTCACCATGCGGGACGCCTACGCGGTCGACGTGCTGGACCCGGAGGACGAGACGCTGATGATCATCCTCGCGGTGTGCGTGGACCACACGCTCCAGGACCGCAAGCGGGAACAGCTCGCCAATCGCTGAACCGGCAGGGCGCGAGCGCCCGTCAGCGCCCGGCGGGGCCGGCGGGACCGGTGTCGCCCGGCGGCCTCGGGGCCGGGCGCAGGACCAGCGGCAGGTACACACTGTCGACGATGTCGGTGATGATCCCGTCGTCGACGGGCGCGCCGAACAGCAGGAACTCGTTGCGCAGCAGGTCGGTTGCGACCGTGACCCGCCGGGAACCCAGGATCCAGGGTTCGACCTCGCCGCGCTCGACGGCCCGTTCCAGGAGGGCGCGGATGGTCACGGGCCCGGCGGTGTACACCCGGTCCCGGATCAGCCGGGCGAATTCGGGGTCGCTCGTCATCTCGGCGAGCAGGCCGCGCAGGATGCTCCCGAAGGGGCTGGCCATGTGCGCGGACATCCGCCGCAACAGGGTGATCACATCGGTGCGGAGGGCGCCGGTGTCGGGGAGTTCGCCTTCGGGGAAGGCGCGGAGCTTGCAGGCGTCCAGGACGAGTTCGGCCCGGCCGGACCAACGGCGGTAGAGGGCGGCCTTGCTGGTGCGGGCGCGGGAGGCCACCCGGTCCATGGTCAGCGCGGCGTAGCCCACCTCGGTGAGTTCCTCCAGGGTCGCCGTCAGGATGGCGTTCTCCAGCTCCTCGCCCCGCCGGCGAGGGCCTTTGCGGTGGTCGACGGCCGATTCGACGGCCCGGCCGACGTTCGGTGACACCGGGACTCCTGAGAGGTTGTCGAGAGGGCGTTGCGTTCCTTGTGGGGACACCTTAGCCTCGTAATTAGAGAACTGACCGTTCTTTAAGTGTCAGAGAGCTCGAGGGGATCGATGACCGAGACCGTTGCGACGCCCCAGACCGAAGACGCCCCCGCATTCCCCGACGACCGCACCTGTCCCTATCAACTGCCGGAGCAGTACGTCAGTTGGCGGGACGAACCCCGTTCCCTGAGCAGGGTGACCCTCTACGACGGCAGCCACGCATGGGTGGTGACCAAGCACGAGGCCGCGCGCAAGCTGCTGGCCGACCCCCGGCTGTCCTCCGACCGCACCCGCGCGGGCTTCCCCGCCACCTCGGCGCGCGTGGCGAGCTTCCGCGACAGCCGCAGGCCGTTCATCGGCCTGGACCCGCCCGAGCACGGCCCCCTGCGCCGGATGACGATCAGCGAGTTCACCGTGAAGCGCATGAAGGGCATGCGCGAGGACATCGAGCGGATCGTGCACGGCTTCATCGACGACATGCTCGCCGCGGGCCCACCCGCGGACCTGGTCGGCAGCTTCGCGCTGCCGGTGCCCTCCATGGTGATCTGCCAACTGCTCGGTGTCCCCTACGCCGACCACGACTTCTTCCAGGACGCCAGCAGGCGGCTGGTGCAGTCGGCGG
The DNA here is from genome assembly GCF_039521185.1 of Streptomyces blastmyceticus. Lineage (NCBI taxonomy): Bacteria > Bacillati > Actinomycetota > Actinomycetes > Kitasatosporales > Streptomycetaceae > Streptomyces > Streptomyces blastmyceticus. Next base: position 35,339 of record NZ_BAAABW010000038.1, read on the forward strand.
ACGCGGCGACCGCGGTCGCCGCGCGCCAGGACCTCGAACGCTACATGGACGGGCTGATCACCGAACTGCAGACCCGGCCCGGCCCGGGGCTGCTCGGCAGCCTCGTCGCCGAGCAGCTGGCCAACGGGGAGATCGACCGCGAGGGACTGATCGCGAACGCCCTGCTGCTGCTCGTCGCCGGCCACGAGACCACCGCCTCGATGACCTCGTTCGGCGTGATCACCCTGCTGGAGCACCCCGACCAGCTCGCCGCCCTGCGCGCCGACCCCGGCCTCGCCCCCGGAGCGGTCGAGGAACTGCTGCGCTACCTCGCCATCGCCGACCTCGCGGGCAGCCGTGTCGCGACGGCCGACATCGAGATCGACGGGCAGCTCATCCGGGCCGGCGACGGCGTGATCGTCACCAACTCCATCGCCAACCGCGACGGTTCGGTCTTCGCGGAACCGGACACCTTCGATGTACGCCGCTCGGCCCGCCACCACATCGCCTTCGGCTACGGAGTGCACCAGTGCCTCGGCCAGAACCTGGCCCGCCTGGAGCTCGAAGTGATCATCACCGCGCTGTTCGACCGCATCCCCACGCTGCGCCTGGCCGTCCCGGTCGACCGGCTCACGCTCCGCCCCGGCACCACGATCCAGGGCGTCAACGAACTCCCGGTCACCTGGTGACCGCGGCGGAAGGAGTGGCCATGCGCGTGACCGCCGACCGCAGCGTCTGCGTCGGCGCCGGACTGTGCGCGCTGACCGCGCCCGGCGTCTTCGAGCAGGACGACGACGGCGTCGTGACCGTACTCGCGTCCGACCCCGGGGCCGACCAGCGGCCCGATGCGCGCGAGGCCGCCGACCTCTGCCCGTCCGGCGCCGTCCGGATCATCGAATAGCCCCTGGGCCGGGGCGCGGCCACGGTCGGGTCCCGGCCCTCAGCGTTCCTGCCGCCGACGGTAGACCGAGCGCAGCAGCTGGTCCTTCTCCGGTCCTGTGGTGCGCCAGCGCACATGCCATTCGCACGGTGAGACGACGGTGAAAGTGCCGTCGTAGAGGTCCGGTGCACACGGGTGGCGGGTGGTCCAGGAATCGCCGCGCAGGTCCAGGTCGTGGAAGAACCGGCCGTCGGCGAACGTCACCTCGGCGGTGCCGTCCGCCCGGGGGAACAGCTTGAGCGTCCGGCCCGCACGGTTGACCGTGCCGTTCCAGCTCAGCTCGCCGTCCTCGACGTGCAGCACGCACGCGCCGTCGTCGGACCACCGGAATTCGGCCGTGCCGCGGAACGTCCCGCGGGAGTCCGTCCGTAGATCGACAAGGGTCCGGTCGACCGTCCACCAGCCGGTCAGGAAGGCCGCGGTGTCGCGGACGGGCGGCGGGGGAACGGGGGCGGCGGAGCTCACATGCCCAGTATGACGAGTGCCGCCGTGCACGTGCCGGGCCCCTCCTGGCGGGACCGCCGGCGGGCTCGGACGTGTGGGTGACATACCGGGGTGTTCCAGACATGCCTCGATCGTGGCGGGGCGGGCGGGCGTCAGGATCGCCGTGGGCGTCCCGCCGACGCGGGCCACCCCGCCGCTGTCGCTCGACGCGAGATCCGTCCGGAGGTCGCCCATGAACATCCTGCTGCTCGCCGACGCGTTCGACAGCCTCACCCAGCGCGTCTACGCCGAGCTGGGTGACCACGGGCACTCGGTGGTGGTGGAACAGGTGCCGCACCGGGCGGACGTGGCCGGGATCGTGGGGCGCCACCGCCCGGATCTGATCCTCGCGCCCGTCCTCACCGCGGTCGTCCCGCGCGAGGTGTGCTCCGCGTACCCCTGCCTGGTGGTGCACCCCGGACCGCCCGGCGACCGGGGCCCGTCCTCGGTGGACCGGGCGGTCCACGAAGGCGTGAGGGAGTGGGGCGTCACGGTCTTCCAGGCCGCCGAGGAGACGGGCGCCGGAGACGTCTGGGCGACTGTCGCCTGCCAGGTCCCGGCGGTGGCCAAGAGCGATCTGTACCGCAACGAGATCGCCGATGCCGCCCTCGAAGCGGTGCGGCTGGCCGTGGAGCGCGTCGCGTCCGGAACGTACGTCCCCGTCCCGCAGGAACCCATGGCGCAGACGCACCCGTACTTCCGGCAGGAGCTGCGCCGCATCGACTGGGAGAGCGACCCCACCGAGACCGTCCTGCGCAAGCTGCGCGCCGCGGACTCGCGGCCCGGCGTGCTGGACACCCTGCTCGGTGAGGAGTGGTATCTGTACGGCGGGCACTTCGAGGACCGGCTGACGGGCGCTCCGGGCGAACTGCTCGCCACCCGGGCGGGCGCCCTCTGCCGGGCGACCGCCGACGGCGCGGTGTGGATCCCGCAGCTGCGCCGGCGCGGCGGACCGGAGGAGCCCCCGGGGCTCAAGCTGCCGGCGACGCTCGCGCTGGGCGCCCGGCTGCCACGCCTCCCCGAGGCGACGGCCCCGCTCGACCTGGCGGACGACCGCTGCACCTGGACCGACATCCGCTACCGCGAGGACGGGCGGACCGGCTTCCTGCGGTTCTCCTTCCCCGGCGGCGCGATGAGCACGACCCACTGCCGGCGGCTGCTCGCCGCCTACCGCTACGCCCGCTCCCGGCCGGTCTCCGTGCTCGTCCTCGGCGGCGGCCGGGACTTCTTCTCCAACGGGATCCACCTGAACGTCATCGAGGCGGCCGCGGACCCGGCCGAGGAGTCCTGGGCCAACATCAACGCCATGGACGACCTGGTCCACGCCGTGCTGACGACCACCGACCGGCTCGTGGTCTCGGCGCTGGGCGGCAACGCCGCGGCGGGCGGGGTGATGCTGGCGCTCGCCGCGGACGAGGTGTGGTGCAGAGCCGGGGTCGTGCTCAACCCGCACTACCGGCTGATGGGGCTGTACGGCTCCGAGTACTGGACGTACTCCCTGCCGCGCCGCGTCGGCGCCGGAACGGCCGAGCGGCTCATGGACGACGCCCTGCCCGTCAGCGCGGTGGCCGCGGAGGGCATCGGGCTGGTGGACCGCGTCGTCGACTCCGCTCCCGGCGAGTTCGGCGCGCAAGTGGCCGCGCTGGCCGTCCACTTGGCGGACACGCCCGCGGCCCGGGCCCGGATCGCGGCGAAGAAGGCCGAGCGGGAGCAGGACGAGGCCCGCAAGCCGCTGGCCGCCCACCGGGAGGAGGAGCTGGCCCGGATGCGCGCGGTCCTCTTCGACCGCGCCGCGCCCTACCACGCCAGACGCCGGGCCTTCGTGCGCAAGGAGCCCGCCGGGAGGGGCCGGCGGGCCGTCGGTGCACCGGGGATTGGCGGAAAATGAACCTTCGCGCGGGTCCCTACTGCTCCGGGTGCTCGGGGCACTTCTTCCAGGCGAAGTGGTAGAGCGTGTTGATGTTTCCGTCGGTCGAGTCCATCGCCAGGAGGCTGGTCGTCCTGGTGGGATCGGAGGTTCCGGCGTCCACGCGCAGCTCGGTGTTGATGTTGAAGTACCGGATGGCCCCGCAGGGGGCGTAGATCAGGGCGTCGAGGTCCGTGGTGTCGGAGGTCTGCCAGTCGTCGCCGGCCGGGCCGGTGAAGTGGTGATTCATATAGGCCGTCTGCGACATGCCCTGGAAGTAGTAGTTGGCCCTCTCCAGGCCGGTGGCGCCCGGCTCCAGGTGGGCGTAGCCGCGGTAGTCTGCCTGGGCGACCGCGTAGGTGAAGCCCTGCGGGACATGGACGTTGAGGCCGAGCTGGCAGTTCTTGCGGGCGTCGGTCGGCTTGGATCCCACGCCGACCTGGGCGATGTAGTTGCTGTAGGAGACGGTGAAGGCGGTGTTGTCCGGCGAGACCGCCACGTTCGCCGTGCCGGTGGGACAGCCCGATCCGTTGACGGACACCACATCGATCACGATCTTGTCCGGCGGAGGCACCCCGTCCAGAGCCGCTGCGCGCGGCGAGAACGACGTGGCGAGCAGTGCCGCGGCCGCACCACACATCATCACCGATCTGAACACGAAGACCCCTTCCCCTGCATTTCGTTCCCCTGCTTTTCGGGAGCCGATCGGACACGTGCGGGACATCTGACGCCGGGCCGGCGGACCGCAATGTCTCCGCCGGCCCGGCGCGGGATCACCTCATGAGCCCTGGCACCTGATCAGGGGCAGGCCTTCCAGGAGAAGTGGTAGAGGGTGTTGACGCTGCCGTCGGTCGAGTCCATCGCCATGTAGCTGGTGGTCGTCGCCGGATCGGAGGTACCGGCGCCCGCCCGCAGCTCGGTGTTCACGTTGAGGATCCGTGAGGCGCCGCACGGGGCGTAGACGAGGGAGCTCGCGTCCGTGGTGTCGGTCGTCTGCCAGTCGTCGTCGGCGGGACCGGTGAAGCGGTGGCTCACGGCCGTCGTCTGCGACGTGCCCTGGAAGTAGTAACTCGCCTTCTCCAGGCCGGTGGCGCCCGGTTCGAGGTGGGCGAAGCCGCGGTAGTCGGCCTGGGCGATCGCGTAGGTGAAGCCCTGCGGGACGTGGACGTTGAGGCCGAGCTGGCAGTTCTTGCGGTTGTCGGTCGGCTTCGAGCCGACGCCGACCTGGGCGAGGTAGTTGCTGTAGGAGACGGTGAAGGCCGTGTTGTCGGACGCGACCGCCACCGCGGCCGTCCCGGCGGGGCAGCCCGATCCGTTGACCGTCACCACGTCGATCACGACCCTGTCCGGCGGAGGCACCCGCTCGGCCGCCGACGACGGTGTGAACGACGCGGCCACGAGCGCCACCGCCGCACCACCGATCATCACGGGTCTGATCATCGCCGATGTGGACATCGCCGGTTTGAACATGGGACCTCCTGCTGCTGTGCGGACCCGCTGGGGACGCCCATGCCACCACCGGAGGAGGGGCGTGTACAGGTCAAGTTGAGCCGTCCCTGGAAGCGGCCCGCACGCGCACGCCCCGCAGGAACTCGTCGGAGCAGGGGAGGCCGAGGCCGAGGACGCTGCTCATGGCGCGCCGCCCGTGACGCGGTCGTGCGCGCCGGTCGCGCCGCAGGACTCCAGGCAGTGGGCCAAGTGCCCTTGCAGGGCTTCGAGAACGCTGAGCGGGCCGGTGTCGGGGGCGACGGGCACGGGCGCCAGGGGACGGCAGACCCCGTGGAGGAGCTCCAGGATCCGGCGCCGCCGCCGTACGCCGTCCTGACCGGCTGCCGCGGCCGCGGCCAGGACGACGGCCCGGGTACGCGCCGCCCCCGCGGGTACCCGGGCCCCGAACCGCCCGCCGGAGCGGTCGTACGACAGCCCGCCGCCGAGCCCGTCGGCCACCTCGACGACTGCCTGCTCCGGGCGCGTCAGCGCCACCAGACGCTCGACCGCCCCGGCCGTGAACACGGCGTGCCCCGTGCGCCCCGCGTGCGCGGAGACCGCCGTCGCCAGCTCGTGGGCCAGGCTCGTGGCCGCCCGCCCGAGCAGGTCCGTGAGCAGGCTTCCGTACGCGCCGTCGCGCAGCACCGGCCGGCCCGCGGCGAGCAGCGCGGCGACCCGGTCCCCGCACTCCTGGGCCCGCGCGGTCCACTGGCGGAGGGTGTGGTCGACGGCGCGTTCGGCGTGGGCGCGGAACAGCTCGGAGCGGGCGGCGAGTTCGGCCTCGGCCAGGGCGGTACGGGCGCGCTCCTGGGCCAGGACGGAGTGCTGCTCGCGTATCCGGAACGCGGTCTCCTCGGCGTGCGGGCGCAGCAGGGACGCGGCCCGCGCGCGCCTGGCCGCGGCCGCGCCGTCGTCGCGGGGGCCGGTGAGCCGGGCCGGCAGGGCGCGGGCCTCCGGTCCGCCGAAGCCGGTGGGGTCGGCGGTCGCGGCGCGGACGCTGACGAACGCCAGCCCCGCGGGCCGTGCCCCGTCCAGGGCGGCGGCGAGGCGCCGCCGGTGCCACTCGGCGCGGGTGCCCAGGAAGCGGTCCCAGAGCCCGGGGGTGTCCTCGGTGAGGAAGACGTTGACCAGGACGGCCAACGAGGCGGGCCCCCGGCGCCGGAGGTGCTCGCGCAGGAAGTCCTCCTCCGTCATGGAGAGCGGCTGCCGGGAGTCGGCCACCCACACCAGGAGGTCCGCCTGCCGGGCGGCCGCGGCGGCGCGGCGGGCCGTGGCACCGGTGTCGCCGATGCCCGGCGAGTCGATCCACCGCACCCCGGGCGGCACGGCGGAGTCGGCCAGTTCGATGTCCACCCGGCCGGGCCCGTCCAGCACCTCACCGCGGTACGAGCCGCCGGCCGCGATCAGCGAGACGGCCCCCGCGATCGCGGCGGGGGTGCAGGGGAGGATGTCCCGCAGCCCGTCCGGGCGGGGGGTGGTGACCCGGTCGGCGGGGCCGCCGCGGATCACACAGGCCACCCCCGTCTGCGGGAAGTCGCCGACCGGCAGCAGCTGACGGCATGTCAGCAGGTTGAGGAGGCTGGACTTCCCGGCGCCGAAGTGACCGCCGAAGACCACCGTCGTGACCGGCCCGGCCAGGGCCTCCCGCGCCCGCTCCAGCCCGGCGCACAGCCGGTCCCGGTAGCCGGTGCCGTGGTGGCGGGCCAACTGCTCGGCGAGGGGCGGCGGGAGGACCACCGTCGGGGTCCCTGTCGGAGGCATCGTCAGTGGTCCGCCGCTGTCGCCTCCAGCGCGGCCAGCTGACGCCGCAGCCCGCCGAGCGCTCCGGCGGCCTCCGCGTCGGTGCCGCGGGCGGGTCGCGGACCGGGCTCCCGCGGCGGGCGCGCCGCCTCCAGGTCCCTGCCGATCCGGTCCAACGCCCGCTCCATAGAGCGCCGTAGCGCCTCGGCCTCCCGGCGCACGGCGGCCGGGACGCCGACCATGAGGGCGCCGACGCGCTCCCGTACGGCGGACCGGCCGTACGCGGCGGCGCGGCCGATCTGCAGCTCGGTCTGGCGGTGGTGGAGCACCCCACCGGCCGCGGCGCCCATCCCGGCGCCGAGCAGGGTGCCCAGCCCACTGGTGAGCACGGCTCCGGCGGCGGCCCCGATCGCACCGCCCACCACCATCTCGGTCGGCACCCCGGACGGCTTCCCGCCCGTCGGCCTGCCGCCCGGGGCGGCGGCCGGGCCGCGCGCGGCGCCGTCTAGCGACACCGGCGGCGGGGCGCCGACCGTGACCCCGTCCACGCCCCGCGCGGCGACGGCCTGTTCCAGCTCCCGGAACACCTCCGTGGCCACGAGGTCGATCCGGGCGGCCCGGGCCCGCAGCCCGGACACGGCGGCGGTGGCCCAGCTGCCGGTGCCCCGGTCGACGTAGCCGGATACCAGGCGCCGCGCCCGGCCCGGCTCGGACACCTCCTGGCGGTGCCGTTCGAGGAACCCGTCCAGCCCGCGCAGCAGGTCCTGCTCCGCCACCCGCAAGGTGGCCACGATCTCCCGCTCCGCCGCCGCCGTCTCGGCGTCCACGGCGCGGAGCACCTTCCGGCGCCCGCTCTTCAGCACCGCACGCGCCTCGGTGATGCCGTCGGTGGCGGGCCGCCGCACCTCCCCGGCGCCGGCCGGCTCGGCGGGCAACCCGGCAGCGAGGCCGAGCAGATGGACGGCGCGGTCGTGGAGCAGCCCGGGCGGCGCGGCCACGGCCGACCGCAACCGCTCCTCCAGCGCCGCCGCGTCGTGGGCGAGCAGCCCGTGCAGCGGCTCGGTGATGTCCGCCGGGTCCTCGGCGCTCCACAGCAGACAGCCGAGCTCCGCCAGGCCCCGGCCGGTCCACTGCTCGTCGGTGCCGGCGTACAGGACACGCCGGATCCGCCGAGCCACCAGGGCGAGATCGTCGTCCCCGGACAGCGCGTCGGCTCCGGTGAGGACGACGAGGACGGTGCCCGGCGGCCGGCCCGCGAGGGCGCTGCCCGCCGCGGCCGCCGCGGGGCTGAGCAGCTCGGCGCAGCCCAGGGCGAGGACGACGCGGTTGGCGCGCAGCGCCTCGTAAGGGTCCGCGTGCAGCGGCTCCAACGGGGCCGTGCGCAGCTCCAGTTCCGGCAGGCGGGTACGCAGATGCGCGGCGAGGGCGGTGCCGTCGGCCTTGGGCGAGGCGCACAGCAGGACGCTCCGGTCGTCGCGCTCCGGCAGCGCGGCGGCCGCCTCGGCGACGGCGGCCCAGCCGTGGCGCGCGGCGGCGCGGGCGGTGTCCTCGATGAGCGCCTCCAGGTCGGTGACGAGCGCGTCGCCCGTACGGTCCGCCGGACCGGGGGTGTCGGGATCTGCCATCACTGCTCCTTCCAGGAGTAGAAGTCGGGTGTCGGGCCCGGCCCCGGGCATGGCACTCCCCGTCCGGGGCCCAAGGCGCGGACGGCCGGGGCGCATCGGACCCGGCTCGCGGCATGGCGGCGGTGCGCGCTCGATGTGCCGGGTGAGGCCGTACGCTCCCGTGTGGTCCGGCCCGTGCGGGCTTGCGGGTCAGGGAGTGGCGGGGTCGTCGCCGCCCTGCCCGGTGGGCGGGTTGCCGTCCTGGGTGCCCGTGGCGGGGGCGGGGACGCGGCGCAGCAGTCTGGTGATCTGCCGCGAGAGCGTGCCCATGGCCTGCGTGGCCGGCACCTTCTTCAGGGCGAAGATGGAGGCGACGGAAGTGACGGGCATTCCGCACAGCAGCACGCAGTAACCCGCGTCGCCTCTCTGCACCATCTGATATCCGACCCAGAGATAGGCGAGGACGAGCGTGCCGGAAAGGCATTGCCCGAGAGCCGTCGTGGCATTTCCCAGGATGACGTCGAGCCGTTGATTACGGGCCTCCATGTTGATGGATCGCATGGCGCGCCGTAAATTTCTTGATTTCACGTTCTCGAGATTTTTCACCAACTCCATCAACTGGTCGAAATCGACCGTCGATCCATTGGTGCCCCCGTTGTCCGTCATTAACGCGCCTCGCTCACATCCGCGTCCACGTCCGAGGCCAGCCGCCGAAGTGTACGGGCGATCAGATGGTCCTGGTTGGCCGGGTTCGTCACCTTGTCCACCAGAACGGAGAATGTGTGATGCCGGCCCAATTCCGTGTGCTGTTCGGCCGACTGCTCGGCGTCGGTGTACTCGCGGACGATGCCCGCGAGGATGGCGTTCGCCAGCTCCGGGTCGTCCTGGCTGCGCCGCAGCAGCTGCTTCGCCTCCAGGTCGAGCACCTGTTCCTCGGCCATGCCCCGCAGCGTGGCGCAGAGCATCGACCGTGAGATACGGAGCTGGTGCGCCCGCTGTTTGGCCAGCGCCCGGCGCAGCGCGGTGAAGAAGGCCAGGATGGCCAGGGTGGCGCCCGCCGAGACCGTCCAGACGCCTATCAGCGGCCACTCCGCGTGGCTCGCGAAGGCGAGCGTGCAGAAGGCCAGGGTCGACACCGCGGAAAGAAAGCTCCCCGTCACCGCCGCGATGCGCAGCCTTGTCAATTCCGGGTGTCTGCCCAACTCCTCCTGGCGCCCCGCCCGCACCGCCCCCGTGATCTGTCGGGCCTCTTCTTTCCGCAGCGCGGATATGAGTGCCCCTGCGCCTTCGTCGAAGGGCCGCGGCCGTGTCACGCGAGGGGCTGAGCGTGCGGGAAAGGATTGGCCTTCCGGATCGATCAGGCTGCGCACGCCCACAGCGAATTCTTTTCTCCGCACGGCGCCCCCCTGAGGTATCTCGAGCGTACCCAACGTAGCAGATCGTCAACCGTTGGTGAAGCTGTGTCGAAAGATTTGGAAGACCCGAAAAGGTGCGCTCGGGCGCCCCTCGCGAGATGTCCCGGATTACTCGGTGGTAGAACGATCAAGTAGCTGTGAAAGAACGATTCTGTAGCGGAAATTCAGGCATCGTCGGACTCCTGTGCCGCCGGCGGAACGCGAGAGCCGATTCACCGGGACAGGCCGAACAGCTGGGTCCAGTAGGTACCCGCCCGGCCGCCGCCGACAAACCCGATGCCGATGTGGGTGAAGCCCGGATCGAGGATATTGGCGCGGTGCCCGGGGCTGTTCATCCAGCCCCGGACGACCTCGGCGGGGGACCGCTGGCCGCACGCGATGTTCTCGCCGATGCCCCGGTGCCCGCATCCCGCCGCCGCGGCCCGGTCCCAGGGCTGCCGCCCCTCGGGCGAGGTGTGCGCGTAGAAGTCGCGCGCGACCATGTCCGCGGAGTGGGCCTGTGCGGCCACGCCCAGGAGCCGGTCGTCGGCCAGCGGCGGCAGACCCGCCGAAGCGCGCTCGGCGTTGGTGAGCGCGACGACCTCGGCCGCGGTGCGCGTCAGCCCTGACTCACTGAACGGGCTTGCCCACAGGGCCGTCCAATAGGTGGTGCCGGAGCGGGCGTCCACGGACTGCGCGATGCCCACGGCGGTCAGCGCGGGGTCGCGGAACGGCTGCCGTGCCTCCGCATCGCCCAGGCAGTAGTCCACGAACTCCGCCGGGGTGCGGGGGCCGGAGACCAGCTGTTCGGCTATCCGCAGATAGGCATAGCCGTTGCCGGTGACGCGCTGGAAGACGGAGACGCCGTCTGCCCCTTCGGCGGCGAGACGCCCCTGGGCCGCCATCGACGCCGCGTGGCTCCGCGCGGCGGCCGTGAGCCGCGGGTCCACCGCCACCGGCGGGGCGCCCCCGCGCGAGCGCGCCGAATTCACCGTCTCCGCAAGGGGGTCGGAGACATCCACCCCGGCGCCGGTGCCCTCGTCCAGCACGTCGACACCGAAGTCGCGGGCGATGCCGGCCAGCCCGTCCGCGTACCCCTGGCCGAGCGCGCGCAGCTTCCACCCGCCGTCGCGCCGGTAGATCTCCGCGAGCAGCAGCACGGTCTCGTGGGTGGGGCGCGGCGGGGCGAACCGGGCGAGCACGCCCTGTCCGTCGCCCGTCACCGACAGGGCGGGCGCGGGCAGCCGGCCGAGCGGTGTGCCGGGGTCGGCGGGGCTGACGGCGAGCGTGACCCGGCTCGCCCCGGCCCGCAGCCGCGCCGGGTCCACGGTGAGGACACCGTCGTGCAGCCGGACGCCGGGAGCGGCCGGCTGGTTGTAGAAGACGAAGTCGCCGTCGCCGGTGACCTTGCCGGTGTCGTCGGTGACGAGGGCGGAGAGATCGAAGGGCCCGGGCACACGGAGGGACACCGGGCCGTGGGGGAGAGGGGTGTTGCCGCCGGGTACCAATGGGGTCATCGCCGCACCTGTGTCTTCGTCGTCCGTGGGGGTATCGCCCGGAGAACGGCTTGCCGTGCGGCGCGGGTTCCCGCTCGCCCTTCCCGGCCGCATCCGGGTCTCCTCCCCGGGCCCTGCGGACGCGCGCCTAGGGTGGGGGCATGGCTGATGATCCGATCGTGAATGACGCGCAGTCCTGGCGCCGGGAGCGGCGTCACGTCTTCGGCGAGGCCGCCGAGATCTACGACGCGTCCCGCCCCGGCTATCCCGAGGCCCTCGTCGCCGACGTCGTCGAGTTCGCGGCCCTGGACGGCGCCCCGGTCGTGGAGGTCGGCGCGGGGACCGGGAAGGCCACGCTCGCCTTCGCCGCGCGGGGCCTGTCGCTCACCTGCGTCGAGCCCGATCCCCGGATGGCCGACGTGCTCGCCCGCAAGTGCGCGGGGTCGGCCGATGTCACCGTCGAGGTGGGCAACTTCGAGACCTGGCGCCCGGCGGTCCCCTACGGGCTCCTCTATTCCGCCCAGGCGTGGCACTGGCTGGACCCCGAGGTGCGGTGGGCGCGGGCGCGTGCCGCGCTGCGCCCGGGCGGGGCCCTCGCGCTGTTCTGGAACGACTGGACCGTCGCCGGGGACGGCATCGAGGAGGAGCTGGCCGCGGCGCACGAGCCGCACCTCGCGGGCGTGGCGTCGGGTGCCTTCAACGAACTGCGCCCCAGGTCGACCGTCGAGGGCACCGAGTCGTGGGTCCACGAGGAGCTGACGGCCGACGGCGGCTTCACGGACGTGACGTACCGGCGGTACGAATCCGTGCACGAGCGCTCCGCGCAAGGGCTCGTCGACCTGCTCGCCTCGCACTCCGCGTACCGCGTGATGCCAAAGGACGCGCGGCAGGCGCTGTTCGCCGACGTGCGGCGGGTGGTGCAGGCGCGCGGAGGGACCGCGCGCCTGGAGACGACAACGGGTCTCTTCCTGGCGAGGACGGTGCGCTGAGGGTGTCCTTCCCGCGCGGCGCGCCTGCCCTCAACCCCCGTGCGGCATCCGGCGCGGCGCGCCCGCTATCGCCGCCTCCACCGCGGCCAGGCGGTCCGCCAGGACGCCCAGCGCCGCGACCGCCCGCGTGACCGGGTCGCCCTCGGGCCCGCCCAGCCGCACACCCCGTACGTAGGCCGCCTTGACCTCCTCCCACCGCTCGGCCTGACTCACCGTCAACGTGCCACGCAGCTCGGCGAGTTTGAGGAGATTGGCCTCGGCGCCGTCCGTCAGCGTCTGGGCCTCGCCCTTGTAGTGGTCGTCGACGACCGAGGCGAGCTCGGCCTCGTTCATGACGGGGTCGACACGAGAGATGATCTTGTTCATGTCGCGGTACGAGCCCTGGAGCCGGAACGGCGGCTCGGTGCGCGTCGCCTCCGACCGGGCCGCGGAGGCGATGTAGGCCGCGTTGACGGCGAGCACGGTGCGCCGCACGGTCAGCGCGTGGCGCAGGACGGCGAGCACGCGGTCGAGTTCGGCCGGCGCGTACGGGTGGGCGAGCCGGTCGGCCCCTACCGCCGTGTCGCCCGCGGCCAGGCGGAGCAGCAGTTCCAGGTCGGCCTGTTCGCGTGCGGCGAGCGGGGCGAGGACCGGGTGGGAGGTCAGGGCGTTCTCCACGAAGCTGAGCGCGAAGACCTCCTCCTTGCCGCTCAGGACGTCGCCGAGATTCCACACGTCGGCACGGTTCGCGAGCATGTCGGGCACGCGGAAGACCCCGCCCGACTCGGTGTACGGATTGCCGGCCATGCACACCGCGAACCGCTTGCCGCGCAGGTCGTACGTGCGCGACCGGCCGTCCCACACCCCCTCCATCCGCCGCTGCCCGTCGCACAGGGAGATGAACTTCTGGAGCAGCTCGGGCGAGGTGTGCTGGATGTCGTCGAGGTAGAGGAGGACGTTGTTGCCCGCCTCCAGCGCGAAGTTGATCTTTTCGACCTCCTGGCGCGCGGTGGCGTCGGGCGCCTGCGCCGGGTCGAGCGAGGTCACGGAGCGGCCAAGCGCGGGCCCGTCGACCTTCACGAGGACCAGACCCAGGCGGTCGGCCACGTATTCCATCAGGGTCGTCTTGCCGTAACCGGGCGGCGAGACGAGCAGCAGCAGACCGCTGTTGTCGGTGCGCCGCTCGTCGCCCGCCGCGCCCAGCTGCCGGGCGAGGTTGTCACCGATCAGCGGGAGGTAGACCTCGTCGATGAGCCGGTTGCGCACGAAGGCACTCATCACCCGCGGCCGGAACTCCTCGATCCGCAGCCGGGAGCGCTCGGCCGCGACGAGCGCGTTGCGCTGCCGCTGGAACGCGCGGAAGCCGGGGACGGCCTCCTCCCGGAACCGGCGGGTGCGGGTCAGGACCTCGTCGAGGCGCAGCACGAGCCGGCGGCCGCCGATCCGGGGATGGTCGCCCAGCAGCCCCTCGACGGCTTCCGAGAGCGGCGCCGCCGAGTCGTACCGCGCGATGTCACCGCACAGCTCCACGGCGACCGCCTCCGCCAGGTCGCCTGCGTCGACTGCCGCACCGCGCCCGGCGGCGTACGAGCCGAGCCAGCCCTCGACGAGCTGACGGCGCGCCGTGAGGAGGCCGTCCCGCGCGCCGAGCGCCCGCAGTTCGTCGTCGTACGCCGGGCCACCCGCCGCCCGGCGGAAACCACCGATGAGCTCCCGCGCCGCAGCACCGGTCACGAAGCCCTCGCGCTCGTGGGCCAGCTCCTCGAAGAGGTACTCGGCCGCGAGCGCGGCATCGGCCGCCGGGTCACCGCCCTCGAACGCGGCCATGGCGGCCGCCAGTTCGGCCGTGAGGTCACCGATCGCGGGCGCGAGCCCGAACGTCCCGCGCGCCCGTGACAGCGACCGGGCCCGCAGCGTCCACACCTCGCGCGCTGCCGTGTCGGTGCCGTACGTCCAGAACAGCTGGGCGGCCGCGCGGGCGGCGGGCGGATAGCGCAGCAGACCCGCGCCCGAGTGCAGGCGCAGCAGGGCGGCGAGGATCGCGGTCGCGTCGTGGTCGTGGACGCCGCGCTCGTAGCCCTCGTCGTACGCCGCGTCCGCGGCCGCCCGGACGAGAGCGGCCAGACCGTCGGGACCGGCGTCCCGCAGGGCGGCGGGGCCCCGCTCCGCGAGCAGGCCCGCGGCCAAGTGCTCGGCGCGGTAGACCTCCTGGCTCTCCGAGGGCAGCAGCTGCTCCCAGTAGGGGCGGGTGGCCGCGAAGCCGGGGTCGGTGACGGGGGAGCGGTAGTCGGTGCCGGTCAGGGCGAACGCGAGGCCGTCCCCGTGCGGGACGAGGGTGAGGTCGAGGGCCTGCGCGTTGACGGTGAAGCGGTGGCGGCCGAGCCGGACGGCCGCACCGCCGTCGGCGTACAGCTCGGCGCGGTCGCGCACCGCCCGCCCGGCCTCCTGACGCGCCGCTTCGATCCGCCCGTCGAGTTCGTCGGCCCGCACGCGGTCCCCGAGCCCGCGCAGCTCGTCGGCGGTGCGGCGGACCTTGGCGACCATGGGATCGGAGGCGAAGTAGGTGTTGACCGCGTCGGCGTCGGCGAGGGCGGTGGCCCGGCGCCGGACGGTGCCGAGGATGCGGGCCGCGGAGCCGGCCAGCCGCTCGGCACGCCGGGCGAGCCCGTCCTCCAGGGTCTGCTTCCGGGAGGCGAAGGCCTCGTGGACCTCGGCGCGCTTGGCGGACAGCTCCTCCAGGAAGCCGTCCGACTCGGCGTGGCGCGATTCGAGGTTCTCCAGCTGGAGCAGGACGCGCGCGAGCTGCTCCTCGCACGCCCGCGGGGTGTCGGCGGCGGCGAGCGCCCCGGTGACGGCCTGCCCCAGCAGCGCGAACTCGGCGGCGAATCCGGCCCGGCCCTCCCGCTCCCGCAGTTCGCGGCGGCGGGCGGAGAGCGTTGCGCGGGCGCGGTTGACCCCGCCGAGCACCTCGGCGATCCGCTCCAGGATCCAGGTGCGCACGGTCGCGTCACCGATGTCCAGGCCCGCGACCACCTCGGTGAGCACCCGCAGGCCCTCGGCCCGCTCGTCGAGCCGCTCGGCGACCGGCGCGGCGGCCGCGGTCGACTCGACGGCCGCGGCGTCGGCGGTCAGCTGCTCGACGTCGGCGTGGTAGCCGGTGAAGGCGTCGTCCTGCTGGAGGAAGGCGATGGCCCGCTGCGCGGCGGCGGCGATGTCGCCCTCGACGCCGGAGACCAGGGAGTCGATGCGCTCGACATCGGCGTACCGCAGCTCCCGCAGGGTGGCCAGCCTGCCCTGCGCCCGCCGCAGTTCGGTGAGCTGCCCGACCCACGCGTCGGCGGTACGGGGCGCCTCGCCGCGGACGCGGCGCACCAGCGAGGTGATGTGGACCGCCGCCTCGCCCAGCGCGTCGGCGGCCTGCCGGGTGAGCGCCCGCACGGTCTCGAACTCCGCCAGCACCTGCCCGGCCGTGGCCCGTATCGCCGTGAGCGGGGTGAGCAGGTCGCCCAGTTCGGGGTCCGCGAGCCAGGGGAAGCGGTCCGCGATCCGTACGCACGCGGCGTCGATCTCCTCGAAGACGGCACCCGTCGGAGAGGTCCCGGCCGCCATCCGGGCCACGGTCAGACACGCGGAGACCCCGCGCACCAGATCCGCGTTGCCGACCCGCCCCAGCGGCCCGGTGCCGGTGGGCTGCGAGGCGGCGTGGGTGTCGGAGGCGTACGGGCTCCGCCAGACCTGCACCGTGTGCACCCGCGCCGCTTCGCCGGTCCCCGGGCGCAGCGTGACGAGCGTGCCGTCGTCGAAGAGCGCGTGCCCCTGGCAGAGCACCGGGGCGGCGACCTCCTTGCGGATGAGGTTGTAGGAGAGCAGCAGCGTCCGGCCGTCGGCGGGGGAGCGGAAGACATAGAGGATGTCCTCGCCGTTCGGGGACCGCACGGACCGCTCGAAGGAGAGTTCCTCCCCCTCGGCGCCGGTGTCGAAGGTCTTGGTGTCGCCGGTCGCCAGGCAGTAGCCGCCGGGGAAGATGATCCCCTGGTCGTCGGGGAGCAGCAGACAGGCCCGCCCGATGCCGTCGAGGCGCGCCACGGTCCCGGTGACGGTGTGGAAGACGAGGTGGCGCCAGGCGTCCTCCTTGTACGGGCGGACGCGCACCAGGATCAGCGGGCCGGTGCGGGCGTGCTCGACGACGGCGTCGGCGAGCGACTGGAGCGGCTCGTCGACGGGTTCGCTGTGGATGCCCTCGGGCGTCTCGGTGGAGTTCTCGGTCTTGACGGTCAGGGCGCCGCCCACGGTCGAGACGAACAGCTCGCCGCCGATGGCGATGTGCGGGTGGCGGCCGAGGACGTGGTCGTCGCGGGTCGTCGGCGTCCACGTGAGTTCCCCGCCGGGCGGCGGCACGTCGTCGCGGTCACCGCGCGCGTCCAGATAGCCCGGTGTGCCGTCGGCGTCGAGCCGCCAGCGCAGGACGCGCCGGTCGCCGGGCAGCGGACCGGTCCGGAAGACGGCGAGCAGCTTGCCGTCGAGCGGCCGCAGCCGGGTCAGCTCGGCGTCGCGGTAGTAGCGGTGCAGCTCGCCGAACTCCTTGCCGAAGGCGGGGTCGTGGAGCAGGCCGGGCAGCGTGCCGTCGGGGGCGCGGTCGAGCCCCGGGACGGTGTGGAGCGCGAACACGTGGTCCGCGGCGGTGTCCGCGTAGCCGACGAGCAGGTGCCCGCCGACCGCCGCGACATCGCGCGGGGTGCAGGCGCGGTCGGTACGGAGCCCGCCGGTGCGCAGGAGCTGCATTTCGGAGGTGCCGAATGTCTCCGTGCGGCGGGTGTTGAGCGCCTCGGCCGCCCTGGTGAGCGTGGTCGCCTGCGCGGCGAGGCGGTCGCGCAGTACGTCGTAGGTGCCGGTGTCCATCGTGCGATTTCCTTTGTGCGGGCCCTCAATCGCCGGACGGGCTGATTTCAGCCCGTCCGGCGATTGAGGACAGCGCGCGAAGCGTGCTTCGGGGTCCGGGGCGAAGCCCCGGTTTCGGGAAGGGGCGGGGCTGGGGAACAAGAACCTCTGGTTACTTGTGGGCGCCGTTGACTTGGGTCGCCCGACCGGCCAGGTCACCCAGCTTCACTTCGCTCAGCCCACCGGCCTGCGCGGACTCCAGCAGGCCCTTCAGCGCGCCCGCCTGCGGACCGCCCCGCTCGATGAGCCCGGACAGCGCGCCCGCGATCGTCACGTCGCGCAGGCCACCCGTGCCCAGCCCCGCCGCCAGCGCACCCAGGTCCTTCGTGAAGGAGGAGTCCTCGCCGAGCCACGGCCCGGCCAGCGTCCGCACCGTCTCCGAGCGGTCGACGAAGGCGTCCACGCCCTTGCCCAGCGCGATGGAGTTCACGAGCCGGTCGAAGAAGACGCTCTCCCCGCCGACGATGTCGATCTTCGCGTTCTCCAGCCCGGTGGCCAGCACCGTCGCCTGTGCCTCGGCGACCTGGCGGTGGACGTCGATGCCGGCCAGCCGTACGTCCTTCTCGGCCTCCAGCCGCAGCCGGAACTCCTCGTGGTCGCGGCTCGCCGCGTCCAGCGCCGCCATCGCCGCGGCCTTCTCCGTCAGGCCCTCGGCCTCGCACTTGAGCTTCTGCTTGAGGCCCTCCGCGCTCGCCAGGGCCTTCTCCCGGGCGACCTCCGCCTCGGCGTGGCCGACCTTCGCGATGGCCTCGGCCTCGCGCATCCGCACCTCGGCCTCCGCGAGTCCGACGGCCGCGGCGTCCGCGCGCTTGCCCTCGGCCAGCCGGACGGCGGCCTCCGCGTCCAGCTCGGCGGCCTTGCGCCGGGCCTCGGCAGCCGTCAGCGTCTCCGCGGCCCGGTGGGTCGCGGCCGCCTCCGCGGCCTCGGCCGCCTTGATGTCCTTCACCAGCCGCTCCTGCGCCTCGGCCTCGGCGCGGATGACCAGCGCCTGCCGGTCCCGCTCGGCCTCCTCGACCTTGCGGAGCTTCTTGATCTCTTCCTCCTGCGCGGCCACCGTCCGCTCGACCGCGATGCGCTCCCGCACGACGTCGGCGATCTCGCGCTTCTCCGCCTCGACCTCCTTGTCGGCGGCGATGCGCCGCAGCTGCGTCTCCCGCTCCCGGGCGATGACCTCCAGCAGCCGGTCCTTCTCGATGCGCTCGTTCTCCACGGCGATGACCCGCTCGCGGTTCTTCTGCGCGACGGCGACCTCGCGCTCGCGGTTCTCGTTCTGGACGCCGAGCTGTTCCTCGGTCCGGATCTGCGCGGTGTGGGCGCGCAGCCGCTCCTCGGCCTGGACGCGCGCCGTCTCGGCCTCCTCCCGGGCCCGGGAGGTCTCGATCTCCCGCGTCTGCTTGATCTCGGCGTCGGCCTGCCGCCGCTCCAGCTCCAGGACCGCCTCGCGGGCCTCGACGTTCTGCCGGGTGATCTCCTTCTCCTCGGTGCGCCGGAACTCGTTGGTGCGCACGTGCTCGATCGCCGTCAGCTCGGTGATCTTGCGGATGCCCTGGGCGTCGAGGATGTTGGCGGAGTCGAGCTGGGTCATCGGGGTCTGCTCGAGGAAGTCGATGGCCGCGTCCTCGAGGTGGTAGCCGTTGAGGTCGGTGCCGATGACGGCGATGATCCGGTCCCGGAACTCCTCGCGCTTGGTGTAGAGGTCCACGAAGTCCAGCTGCTTGCCCACCGTCTTGAGCGCCTCGGAGAACTTCGCGGCGAAGAAGTCCTGCAGGGTGGCCGCGTCGCTGGCCCGGTGCGTGCCGATGGCCTGGGCGACCTTGACGACGTCCTCGACGGTCTTGTTGACCCGGACGAAGAAGTTGATGTGGATGTCGGCGCGGATGTTGTCCTGGCAGATCAGCCCCTCGCGGCCGGTGCGCCGGATCTCGATGGTCTTCACCGAGATGTCCATGTACTCGGCCTGGTGCAGCACCGGCAGCACGACGGCACCGGTGAAGGTGACGTCGACCCGCTTCGTCTTGGAGATGATCAGCGCCTTGCCCTGCTCGACCTTGCGGAAGAGGCGGCTGACGGTGAACAGCACGCCGAGGGCGATCAGCAGCAGGACGGCGACGAGCACGCCGATCCCGATGGCGGTGGCATCCATGGTGGAACCTCTGTCGGTGAGTTGGTGAAGGGGCGGACCGGTGGTGGCCGCCGGGCCGCTCAGACGGCCGGGAGCCCGGGGTCCAGGGCGGCGTCGAAGGGCGTGACCCGGAAGAACTCGCCCTCGGCGTCGTAGTCGAAGATGAGGGCCGTCGCGCCCGAGGAGAGACCGGGGTCGTCCGTGCGGACCTGGACGATCGCCGTCGAGCCGTCCTCCGCGGCCACCTCGGCCTGCCCGAACCCGCTGTCCACGCGGCCGGTGCGGATGACGCAGACGCGGCCGACGAAGTCGAGGCGGGAAGGCGGGCGTTCCTCGGGGAAGAGCCTGCGCAGCGGCCGTACGAGCTGCCGGGTGATCACCCACGACCCGCCGAGCGCGCCCGCGAGCACCCCCGCGGCGGGCAGGAGCCGTACGGGACCTGACCAGTCCGCGGTGTGCAGCAGGGACGTGCCCGCCAGCGACAGGAACCAGGCGACGGTGATCAGCAGCGACACGGCGACGGACACCGGCACCCCGCCCAGCCCGGCCGCGGCCAGCAGCCCGGCGGGCCCGCCCGGAGCGGAACCGTCCGCGTCGTCGTGGGCATGGCCGTGCGCGTGGCCCCCGCCGTGGTGACCGCCGTCGACGCCGCCACCGGGCAGCATCAGCAGCCAGTAGGCGATGACGACCAGCAGCGCGAAGCTGAACAGGGCGGTCGGGAAGCCGAGGGCGGCCGTGAGGAAGTCACTCATCCGCCCGCTCCCCCGTTCCGTGTGCACGATCCGGACCGGCAGGAACTCGATGCCGGGCTTCCGCTTCCGGAATCCGGCATCGAGTTCATCCCCCGTGTCCGCGGACCCATGGTGACAGTTGTGGACGCCTGTGCGCATTGCCGGACACCGGCAATCTTTACGCGTTCCTGATGCAGGGTGCTGTCACTTTTCGGCGTCTGGCACCCTTGAGCCGCGCGCTAGGAATTCATCAGGGGCGCATCAAGGATCGGGAGAGCGCGTGACGGACCGGGAGATACCCGCCGACTATCTGAAGGGCTATGCGGACCTGCTGACCGACGCATCGGCCACCGGCAGGCGCCTGCGCCGCGACGAAGTGGAGTCGCGCCGTCTGCTCGGGGAGCGCGCCGCCGAGAACGGACAGGGGCTGCGCGCTCTCGTCGTCGGCCACCTCTCCGCGACCCGCGCCCTGTGGACCCGGCTGCCGTCGGCCCCCGGCGCCGACGGCGCCTCCGGGGTCCGGGCCACCGCCGCGACCGTGCTCGCCGCCGCCGAGCAGGCCATCGACGCGTTCGCGGAAGGGTACGAGCGGGCCCAGCGGCTGGCCGTCCGCAAGGAGGAAGCCGCCCGCCGGGAGTTCATCGACGACCTCCTCTACGGCCGCAGCGACCTGGGCCGGCTCTCCGAGCGCGCCGAGCGCTTCGGACTGCGGCTCGCCCACGCCCACGCGGTGGCCGTCGCCGCGGGACCCGAACCGTACGACGACGCCCACCCGGTCATGCGCCGCGTGGAGAGCGTGCTCAACGTCCGCTTCGGCGAGCGGCAGATCCTGCTGACCACCAAGGACGGCCGGCTCATCTGCGTCGCGCCGGGCGACCAGGACGACGTCCTGCGCTTCTTCACCAAGCAGGCGTACGCGGCGACCGACGGCGGCCGGGTGGCGATAGGCCGCCCGCACCCCGGCGCCGGGGGCGTCGTCCACTCCTACGAGGAGGCCCTCGGCGCCCTGGACCTCGCCGAGCGCATGGCCCTCGACAGCCCCGTGCTGCACGCCGCCGACCTGCTGGTCTTCCCCGTCCTGACCCGGGACCGGCAGGCGATGGCCGACCTCGTACGCTCGACGCTCGGCCCGCTCCGCGAGGCCCGCGGCGGGGCGGTGCCCCTGCTGGAGACACTGACCGCGTATTTCGACTCGGGATGCGTGGCCGCCGAGGCGGCCCGCCGACTCTCCCTGAGCGTACGGGCCCTGACGTACCGTCTGGAACGCATCCAGCGCCTGACGGGCTCGGACCCGGCGGACCCGATGCACCGCTATACGCTCCAGACAGCGGTCATCGGCGCCCGGCTCCTGGACTGGCCGTCGAAGGAGCTGTGATTCTTCCCGGCCCCGCCCCGGACCTCACCCAGGTTCGCGGGCGGGGCCACGAAGGGGCGGGGCTGAGGGAAAGCCCGCCGCAGGCGCTCAGCTCTCCAGGCCGTACCGCCGCGCAGCGTCCCGTACGAGCTCCGGCTTGACCTCGCCCCGTCGCGCCAGCGCGGCGAGCGCCGCCACCGTCACCGACTGCGGGTCCACGCCGAAGTGGCGCCGTGCCGCCTCGCGCGTGTCGGAGAGGCCGAAGCCGTCCGTGCCGATGGAGGTCCAGTCCTGCTCGACCCAGGGGGCGATCTGGTCGGGGACCGCCCGCATCCAGTCGCTGACGGCGAGGACCGGGCCCGGCGCACCGTGCAGTGCCTGGGTCACGTACGGGACCCGGTCCTCGCCCTTGAGCTGCGCCGCGTCACAGGACAGGGCGTCGCGGCGCAGCTCGGTCCAGGAGGGCGCGGACCACACGTCGGCGGCCACGCCCCAGTCGTCGGCCAGCAGCCGCTGGGCGTCCAGGGCCCAGTGGACGGCCGTGCCGGAGGAGAGCAGTTGGAGGCGCGGGGCCTCGGCCGGGGCGTCGGCGGCCTCCTTGAAGCGGTAGAGACCCTTGAGGATGCCCTCCTCCACGCCCTCGGGCATGGGCGGCTGGATCTTGGTCTCGTTGTAGACGGTGAGGTAGTAGAAGACGTTCTCGGCGTCGGGGCCGTACATCCGCCGCAGGCCCTCGCGGACGATGACCGCGATCTCGTACGCGAACGCCGGGTCGTAGGAGACCGCCGCCGGGTTGGTGGAGGCGATCAGGTGCGAGTGGCCGTCGGCGTGCTGGAGGCCCTCGCCCGTCATGGTGGTGCGGCCCGCCGTGGCGCCGATGACGAAGCCGCGCCCCAACTGGTCGGCCAGCGCCCAGAACTGATCAGCCGTCCGCTGCCAGCCGAACATCGAGTAGAAGATGTAGAACGGGATCATCGGCTCGCCGTGCGTCGCGTACGACGTGGCGGCCGCCGTGAAGTCGGCCAGCGAACCCGCCTCGGTGATGCCCTCGTTGAGGATCTGACCGTCCTTGGCCTCCTTGTAATAAAGGAGCTGGTCGCGGTCGACGGGGTCGTAGGTCTGGCCGACGGGGGAGTACAGACCGGCCGAGGGGAAGAGGGACTCCATGCCGAAGGTGCGGGCCTCGTCGGGGACGACGGGCACCCAGCGCCGGCCGGTCTCCTTCTCCCGCATCAGGTCCTTGACCAGCCGGACGAACGCCATGGTCGTGGCGATCTCCTGGCGGCCCGAGCCCTTGTGCAGGGCCTCGAAGGGCTTGGCGGACGGCTCGGGCAGCGGCTTGGCGACGACCTTGCGGGCCGGGGCCGGGCCGCCGAGCGCCGCGCGGCGCTCGCGCAGATACCGCGCCTCGGGGGAGTTCTCGCCGGGGTGGGCGTACGGCACCAGCTCGCCGTCCAGCGCGCTGTCGGGGATCGGGAGATCGAGCAGATCCCGCATCGCCCGGAACTCCTTCCCCGTGAGCTTCTTCATCTGGTGGTTGGCGTTGCGCGACTCGAAACCGGGGCCGAGCGTATAGCCCTTGACGGTCTGCACGAGGACGACGGTCGGCGCGCCCCGGTGCTCGACGGCGGCCCGGTAGGCGGCGTGGACCTTGCGCGGCTCGTGGCCGGCGCGGGAGGTCCGGAAGAGCTCCAGGAGCCGGTCGTCGCCGAGGCCCGCGCCGATGGTGTGCAGCGGCGAGCCGGGGCCCTCGGCGCCGAAGAAGTGCTCGCGAAGATAGGCAGGTTCCACGGTGGCGTACGTCTGGAACTGCGCGTCCGGCACCTCGCGCAGCCGGCGCACGAGCGCGCCCTCGGTGTCCTGGGCGAAGAGCTCGTCCCAGGCCGTGCCCCACAGCGACTTGACGACGTTCCACCCGGCGGCGCGGAACTGGGCCTCCAGCTCCTGCACGATCTTGAAGTTGGGGCGGACCGGGCCGTCCAGGCGCTGGAGGTTGCAGTTGATGACGAAGGTCAGGTTGTCCAGCCGCTCCCGGCCGGCGAGGGCGAGGGCGGCGGTCGACTCCGGCTCGTCCATCTCGCCGTCGCCGAGGAAGGCCCAGACGCGCGACCGCGAGGTGTCCTTGATGCCGCGGTGCTCCAGATAGCGGTTGAACCGCGCCTGGTAGATCGCGGAGAGCGGGCCCAGGCCCATGGAGACGGTCGGGAACTCCCACAGCCAGGGCAGCCGGCGCGGGTGCGGATAGGAGGGCAGCCCGTCGCCCGCGGCCTCCTGCCGGAAGCGGTCCAGCTGACCCTCCGTCAAGCGGCCTTCCAGGAAGGCACGCGCGTAGATCCCGGGGGAGGCGTGGCCCTGGATGTAGAGCTGGTCGCCGGAACCGTCGGCCTCCTTGCCGCGGAAGAAGTGCTGGAATCCTGTCTCGTAGAGCCAGGCCGCCGAGGCGTAGGTCGCCATGTGGCCGCCCAGGCCCGCGCGCTGGTTGCCGCGGGTGACCATGGCGGCCGCGTTCCAGCGGTTCCAGGCGGTGATCCGGGCCTCCAGCTCCTCGTCGCCCGGATAGGCGGGCTCGGCGGAGGTCGGAATGGTGTTGAGGTAAGGGGTCTCCAGGAGCGGAGGGAGGTCCAGCCCGGACCGCTCGGCGTGTTCGGCCATACGGCGCAGCAGATACGCCGTCCGGTTGGCTCCCCCGAACCGGACGGCGGAGTCCAGGGACTCGCACCATTCGGCGACCTCTGACGGGTCCTTGTCGGGCAGTTGGTCGAGCTGGGACACGGCTGATCCTCTTTCACAATCCCGGGTGGGGGCCGGGGGCGCCGCGGGTGCTGCCGCGGTGCCCCCGGCTGTGGTGACGCGCGACCGGGTATGCGGGTGGACCGGCCGCCGGGGCCGTCAGGAGCGCCCCGATAGAACCTCTGATTCCGTGTGGCGGAACCGTGTTTCCGTCCGACAACGCTAGGAGCGTCAAGTTGCTGTAGTCAACATCTACCCGCCGGTAATGAACGATGATCGATCATTTTTCCCCGCGGGCCCGCCCGGGCCGTTCTGACCTGTGAGTCAGCTGGCCGCGCGCTCCAGGATGGTCTCGTAAACGCCCCGGTCATTGGCCGTTACCTCGGGAAAGCCCGTTCCGTACGCGCCGTGCCAGCGCGCCGCGACCCCGGGATTGGCGTGATCTGATCCATCGGGGAGGTAGAAGTGCGGGCTGCATATGACGCCGTGCTCCTTCGCGCAGAGGAAGTCGCGCGCGATCAGCGCGCGGGCCCGGCCCTCGGCCAGCCCCTCGGCGATGGGCCGCGGATCGATCCCTTCCGTCTCCTTGGCGACGGCCAGCACGACCGCGTACGCGCCGATGGACCGGCTCTGTGCCCAGAAGGCGCGGCGCAGCGCGAGGTCCAGCCGCTCGGATGCCTCCAGGTCCTGTTCCTTCGCGAGCTGCACCGCCTCCAGCGCCGGCAGCGAGGTGGAGGGGAACTTCCAGTCGGGTGCGCGCCAGAGCTGCCAGCCTGCCTCCGGCTCGATGTGGGCCACGCCGCCCACCTCGGAGTCCGTGCCGGGGCGCGGGCTCGGGCCGTTGTTGAACATCTCCAGCGGGAACGCGCGGTGGTCCAGCCTGACGCGGCCCTCCAGCCCCAGCCGCTTGCGGGTGGTGTGCAGCCGGTGCATGGCCACGTGCGCGAACGAGCACCAGATGTCGGAGAAGACGGTGATGACTCCGGGACGGACCTCGTCCCGGGGCGCGGGTGTGGTGGTGGTCATGACGCTCCGATCGGTTCGTGGGCATAGCCCAGGATGTGCAGTTGCAGCAGCCGTCCGGCTTCCGGGTCCCGGCGCCGGAACGCCTCGATCAGGGGCTCGTGGTCCGAGGCGTTCTCGTGCAGCTCGGTGCGCAGCCGGGTGAGGGAGAGCCGGGTCCACAACTCGATGGTCAGCGACTCCCAGTTGGGCAACAGTACGGAATTCCCGGCCGATTGGACGATCTCCCGGTGAAAGGCCACCCCGTGGCGGACCTGTCCGTCGACGTCACCGGCCTCCGCCGCGGCGTGCATCCGGGCCGTGTGCTCCTCCAGGACGCCGACGCGGTCCGCCAGCCGGGCGAGCGCGAGCTCCGCGGCCAGCCGCTCCAGGGCGCCGCGGACCGGATAGACCTGACCGAGCCGCTGGGGCGTCAGCTCGCGCACCCATGTTCCTCTGTTTGGCGACAATTCGACCAACTGCAGCGCCTGGAGATCCCTCAGGGCCTCCCGTACGGGCGTCTGGCTCACCCCCAGTTCCCGTGCGACCCGGCGCTCGACGATCCGCTCGCCGGGCAGCCATCGCCCCCGCGCGAGGTGGTCGAGCAGGATGCGCCTGACCTGGTCGCTGAGCGGGGCGCGGGTCGGCCCGGTCACGGGGCCTGGGCGGTGGAGCGACTCTCCGGTCATGGACGTGGGTCTCCCAACAACCTTGAGCGATGATCGATCATCGGTTAACGTACGTTATACGGGGGTCAATTCGCGGGTGCTTCACGCCACTTCGCCGTCGATCCCCGGCCAGGCCGGATGCGGGTCCGGCGTCATCACGCGGCCCACGCGTTTCCGTCCAGCGCGCTCTCGTTCCACGCACGTCACCGTGCGGAACCTCCGGTTCGTATTCCCACCGCCGTCACGCGGGTCCGTGCGCCATCCGCCCGGACCCCGTCGGCGCGCCTTTTCACCGTGGTGGCCCACCGGCACCCGCGGCGTCTGACTGTCGCTCATCTGCCACAGCATGCGAAGGAGAACCCGTGACCGAGCAGCTTCTCGACCTCACCCAGCACGAGATCGAGGCACTCAAGACCCGTTTCAACCTCGCCGATGCCCACACGCACCAGCAGCAGTCCCCGGGCCAGCAGGAGATCGTGGCCGCCCTGCCCGCTCTCTGGTACGAGGCCGAGGCCACCAGACAGGCCGATCTCGAAGACCGCTTCAAGGAGGTCTTCTTCCGGTTGCACGGTCAGCACAGCGTCCGCGCCGAATCGACCATGCTCTCCTACGCGGCCTCCATATCGACGCTGGTCGCCGGCATGTACCTCAAGCGCCACGACATCAGCGTCAGCCTCGTCGAGCCGTGTTTCGACAACCTCCCCGACGTGCTGCACAACGTCGGTGTGCAGCCGGTGCCCGTCCCCGAGGACGTCCTGCACGACGCCGACCGCATCTACGAGCGGCTCGCCGCGTCCGTCACCACCGACGCGCTCTTCCTCGTCGACCCCAACAACCCCACCGGGTTCAGCCTTCTCTCCCACGGCCGCAAGGGCTTCGAGGAGGTCGTCCGCTACTGCGTCGACCACGACAAGCTCTTCATCGTCGACCTCTGCTTCGCCGCCTTCGCCCTCGCCGACCCCCGCTTCGGCCGCTTCGACCTCTACGAGCTGCTCGACACCTCCGGGGTCCGCTACATCGCGCTGGAGGACACCGGCAAGACCTGGCCGCTCCAGGACGCCAAGTGTGCCCTGCTCACCTGCAGCCGCGACCTCCACGAGGACGTCTACAACATCCACACCAGCGTGCTGCTCGACGTCTCGCCCTTCATCCTCAACTTCCTCTCCCGCTATGTGGAGGACTCCATCGAGGACGGCATGGCATCGGTCCGTGATGTGATCACCCGTAACCGGGAGGCCGCGCAGAAGGCCCTCGCCGGCAGCCTCCTCGAGCACATCGAACCGGCCGTCAACGTCAGCGTGGCCTGGTTCCGCATCCAGGACGCCAACGTCAAGGCGACAGACCTCCAGCGGCACTTGGCGCAGCACGAGGTCTATGTGCTGCCCGGCACCTTCTTCTTCTGGAACGAGCCCGAGCGCGGCGAGTCCTACGTCCGCCTGGCACTGGCCCGCGACCCCGGCGAGTTCCTCGCCTCCGTCACCCGCCTGCGAGAGGCGGTGGACGGCTATGGCGCCTGAGATCCATCTGGACGCGTCCCTGTTCATGGGGATGCACAGCACCGACAAGGCCGTACGGGCCGCCTGCACGGCCTTCTTCGCGTCCCACCTGGACCATCCCGTCGTGATGACCTACGAGGAAGTGGGCCGCTGCGACGACTTCGTATGGCATCTGCCGCGTGACGTGCAGGACGCCTACTACCCCTTCATGGATGTGCTGCACTCCCTGATGCCGATCGACCGGCGCGCCTACACGGACGCCGACCTGGCCGCCGCCGCGGCCCTCCCCGCGGGGACCTCCGGGCTGCGGGTGCGCGACCGGCTGCTGCTCGCCTCGGTCGTCGCCACCGGCGGCCGGCTGGTCACCGTCAACCCGCGGCTCACCGCCCTGGCCGGATTCGGACCCTCCGTGCGGGAGCCCGAACCGGCCACGGAGCGCGGGGTCTTCCCCGACGAGCTCGACGTGCTCTACGAACGGTCCCTGGTCCTGGAGGCCGACCATGGCGAGCTCTGACCGCGCGGCGGCCGTCCGGCGGCTGAAGGGCCTGCGCGGCACGCTCGTGCCGCTGGTCACCCCGGTCGACGAGCACCGCAGGGTGTGCGCGTCGAGCGTCGGGCGCCTGGTGCGGTCGCTGCGGGGCGAGGTCACCGGCTTTGTGCCGGCCCTCAGCACGGGCGAGGGCTGGACCCTCACGCCCGGGCAGTGGGCCGACATGGTGCGGCTGACCGTCGAGCACGCGGACGGCGCCCCCGTCCTCGCCGGAGCGGCGCTCGGCGACACGGCGGGCATCCTGGCCCGCGCCCGGCTGGCGGCCGATCTCGGGGCCGACGCCGTCGTCGTGCCCCCGCCGTTCCCCGGCGCCGACGGCCGGCGCCGCGGGCTCGTCGACCACTTCGCCGAGATCCTCGACGGCAGCCCGCTGCCGGTGTTCGTCTACCACGAGCACGTGGTCTCCGAGGCGCCCCTCGACATCGACGCGCTGCGCGAGGTCTGCGACCTGCCCGGCATCGTCGGCGTCAAGGACTCCGGCGGATCGGCGGAGTTCACCCGGGACCTGCTGGGGAACGCCGCCGCAGTGCCCGTCTTCCAGGGCTGGGAGCAGCTGCTCACCCGGGCGCCCGGTGTGTCGGGCTTCGTCGGGCCGCTGGCCAACCTCGAACCCTCGGTCTGCGCCGCGGCGCTCGCCCGGCCGGGCGAGGAGGCGCAGGCCCGCGTCGACGAACTCTCCGAGCGCCACCGGCTGCTGACGGACGACTGGTACCTGCACGTCAAGGCGGAGCTGGTCCGCCGGGGCGTCATCGGCACCGCGCTGGCCGTCGACTGACCGGACGCGCAGGCCCGGACGCGCCGCCCCGCCGGCCGCGCGTCCGGGCCGGCGCCCCATCCGTATCCGTGAATCCGTCTTCCGCCGGGAGTCTTCCGTGACCACCACGACCCGTACGGCCGGCAGCCGCCTCTTCGTACTCAACCGTTCCCTGCCCACCCCCGACGAACTGCGGGAACTGCTCGACCTGGAGGAGCGGCTGATCGTCGGCCGCGCCCGTGAGATCGAGGCGGCCGCGCCCGCGATGGCCGACCGGGCGGCCCTGACCCGCCAGATGAAGGCCCTGCTCGAAGCGGAGAAGGCCGACGCGCCCGAATTCGAGCGGGTCCTGGCCGAGGACCTGGACCGCGAGCAGTTCAAGGAGGTCGTCGCGCAGTTCGCCGTGGACGGCCTGACCGAATCGGAGTCCTTCCTGCCCATCGTGTGGCGGCTCCCGAAGAAGGCCAAGATGGCAGTCTTCCGGGTGCTCGTCGACGAATTCGGCTGCGGGAACCTCGACCAGGCGCACTTCAACATCTACCGCGACCTGATGACGGAACTGGGCATGTCCCTGGAGGTCGGCGACTACCTCGACCGCACCAACGAGGAGACGTTTGCCTACGTCAACACCTTCTTCTGGGCCGCCGCCCGCGCACCGCGCCCGGAATACTTCCTCGGCGCGCTGTGCTATCT
This sequence comes from Streptomyces blastmyceticus, assembly GCF_039521185.1. Taxonomy (NCBI): domain Bacteria; kingdom Bacillati; phylum Actinomycetota; class Actinomycetes; order Kitasatosporales; family Streptomycetaceae; genus Streptomyces; species Streptomyces blastmyceticus. The sequence goes on from NZ_BAAABW010000038.1 coordinate 64,375, forward strand.
GGAATCCAGCATCCTCTACGCCTTCCAGTGCTTCGCCGACGCCGCCACCAGGCTCGGCCTGACCGGCGCCCGCTACTACACCGAGCACCTGCACATCGACAACTTCCACGCCAAGGAACTCCAGGTCGCCATCAGGGAGTTCGACGCCGAGGCCGACCTCCACCCGGCCAAGGTGTGGACGGGATTCAAGCTCGCCAGCGATGTCATCGGCGGTGCCACCGAGGCAGCCGTCGCCTCAGCGCTGAAAGTGGGCTGAATGCCGGACACGACAGAGCCGGTATCGGTCGAGCAGATCGCCGAGGACCGCATCCGCATCCGCGTCGGCGAGCGGGAATTCGAAGCCGATGCCCTCTGCCCGCACCGCAAGGGGTTCCTCGCCCACGGCTATGTCAACGCCGCCCGGCTGCGGATCACCTGCCCGCTGCACCACTCCGGCTTCTCCCTGGAGACCGGTGAGGCCGTCACCGGCCCCACCCGCACCCCGCTGTGCGTACGGGAGACCACGGAGGCGTCGCCCGAGCCCGTGAACTGAAAGAACCCGACCGGCCGTGCGGAAGCGCCTGCGTGTCGCTTCCGTACGACCGGTCGCCGATCCTGTCAGTGCGTCAGATGAGCGCGCTCGTGGGTGAGTTCCTCGATGTCCACGCCCGCCTTCTCCAGCAGCTGTTCGGCGAGCCCGTACAGCGCGCGGGCCGCCGCGACCTCCTCGCCGACCCGCTGCTGGCCCGGGTCGTCCGGGTGACGGTTGGTGACACCGTGCGCCGTGAATTCCGAGCCGTCGCGCATGCGCAGCCGCGCGGCCGCCTGGGTCAGCGGCCCGGCCTCACGGAATTCGAGATCGATGGTGCACTCGACAATCGTCTCCATCATGGCAATCACACCTCCAGCGATTCACGGTCCGGCACCGGGGCCGGACCGCGCCGTACTGCTCCGCCGCAGCAGATCGACGACCTCCTCGTCCGTCGTCTGGGAAAAGTCCTGATACCACTCGCCGACCGCGAAGAAGACGCTCGGCACGCTGAGACAGACCAGCTCGTCCACCTCCGCGCGCAGCTCCTCGGCCGCGTCCGGCGGGGCCACCGGCACCGCCAGCACCACCCGGGCGGCGTCCTGCGCCCGCGCCACCCGGCACGCGGCCGCCGCGGTCGCGCCCGTCGCGACGCCGTCGTCCACCACGACCGCCGTACGGCCCGCCAGCGGGATCCGCTCCCGCCCGCCGCGGAACCGCCGCGCCTGCCGGGCGAGTTCGGCCTCCTCACGGCGCTGCACGTCCGCGAGGTCGTCCTCGTCCACCCGGCTCATCCGCACGATGTCGTCGTGGACGACCCGTACGCCGTCCTCGCCGATGGCGCCGAACCCCAGCTCCGAGTGGCTGGGCACGCCGAGCTTGCGGACGAGGATCACATCCAGCGGGGCCGCCAGGGCCCGGGCCACCTCGAAGGCGACCGGAACACCGCCGCGGGGCAGGCCGAGCACGACCGTGTCCTCGGCGCGCAGGTGCCCCAGCCGCTCGGCGAGCCGACGGCCGGCGTCCACGCGATCGCGGAACCTCAAGCTGGCCATATATCCAATATGGACAGCTTCGAGCGGATAGTCCATGGCGGGCCCCGGCCCCGCCCGCCGCTCAGACGAAGGCCTCCCGGACCCTCGCCGCCACCTCCGCCGCCTCCTCCTGCGACGCATAGCGCGTCCGCGGCCAGAAGAACCCCCGCAGCCCGTCCTTGCGATTGCGCGGCACGACATGCACATGGAAATGCGGCACGGACTGGCTGACCCGGTTGTTGGCCGCCACGAACGACCCGGCGGCGCCCATGCCCCGCTCCACCGCCCCCACGACGCGCTGCACCCGGGTGAAGAACGGCCCGACCTCCGCCACGGGCAGATCGGTGAGCGTTTCTGCATGCCGCCTCGGCACGACCAGCACATGCCCGGGGAAGAGCGGCCGGGCGTCCAGGAAGGCCACCGCGGCCGCGTCCTCGAAGACCAGGTGAGCCTCCGACTCGCCCGCCACGATGGCACAGAAAGCACAGTTCACGTCATCGCACCCTTGCTGGTGGCGGATCCGGTGCCCCCGGGCAAGGATCATTCCATGCCCCTGTTCGTCGGCACCTCGGGATGGCAGTACAAGGACTGGCGCGGCGACCTCTACCCCGCCGACCGGCCGCAGCGCCTGTGGCTGGAGGAGTACGCCCGCCACTTCGCCACCGTCGAGAACAACAACGCCTTCTACCGCCTGCCCGAGACCGCCACCTTCGCCGACTGGCGCGACCGCACGCCCGACGGCTTCGTGATGGCGGTCAAGGCCAGCCGCTACCTGACCCACATCAAGCGGCTCCACGACCCCGAGGAGCCGGTGGACCGGCTGCTGCGGCGCGCCGCCGGCCTGGGGGACCGGCTCGGCCCCGTACTCCTCCAGCTGCCGCCCACCCTCCGCGCCGACCCCGCGCTCCTCGACACCGCCCTCGCCTGCTTCCCCGCCGGCATCCGGGTGGCCGTCGAACCCCGCCACCCCTCGTGGTGGACGGACGAGGTGCGGGCCGTGCTGGAGGAGCGCGGAGCGGCGCTGTGCTGGGCGGACCACGACTCCCGGCCCGTGACGCCGCTGTGGCGGACGGCCGACTGGGGCTACGCGCGCTTCCACTGCGGCAGGGCCCGGCCCTGGCCCCGCTACGGGCACCAGGCGCTCACGAGCTGGGCCCGGCGGATCGCCGGGCAGTGGCCCGACCGGGCCGATGTGTACGCCTACTTCAACAACGACCCCGGCGGCGCGGCCGTCCACGACGCCGCCGCCTTCGCCCGCGCCGCCACCGCGCTCGGCCGCACCGCGACCCGCACGCCGGACGTGCGCGACTGAGCTCCACAGGAAGCCGTACCACCGGGAACGGTAACGCGGGCCGCGCCGTCAGAGCGGGTGTGGCCCGAACGCGCACGGCCCGGGAGCGCGCCGTCCGTACGGGGAGGGGGCGTACGGCATGGACGCGGAGCACCGACCTCCACTGCTCGCCGGGCGGTACCGGCTGCTGGACCAGCTGGGCAGCGGCGGCATGGGAGTGGTCTGGCGCGCCTTCGACGAACTGCTCGACCGGGAGGTCGCCGCGAAGGAGGTCCGGGCCCCCGAACACCTGCGGGAGCAGGACGTACGGATCCTCTACGCGCGCCTCGAACAGGAGGCCCGCGCCGCCGCCCGCGTCAGCCACCCGAACGTGATCACCGTGCACGACGTCGTGGAGCACGACGGCCGCCCCTGGATCGTCATGGAGCTGGTGCGTGGCCGCTCCCTCGCCGACGTCCTCCAGCACGAAGGCGTGCTCCTGCCCAAGGAGGCCGCCAAGGTCGGCTCGATGGTGCTCCAGGCGCTGCGCAGCGCGCACTCCTCCGGGGTGCTGCACCGCGACGTCAAACCGGCGAACGTACTGCTGGAGCCCGGCGGCAGGGTGGTGCTCACCGACTTCGGCATCGCCCTGGTCGAGGGCTCGGGCACCCTCACCCGCACCGGTGACCTGGTCGGTTCCCCCGACTTCCTCGCCCCCGAGCGCGCGCTGGGGCAGCGCCCCGGGGCCCCGTCCGACCTCTGGTCGCTCGGGGCGACCCTGTACGCGGCGATCGAGGGCGTCTCGCCCTTCCGGCGCGGCTCGCCGCTGAGCACACTCCAGGCCGTGGTCCAGGACGACCCGCCACCGCCCCGGCGCGCCGGGCCGCTCACCCCGCTGCTCGAAGGTCTGCTCCGCAAGGACCCGCGGACCCGGATGGGCTCGGCGGAGGCACAGCGGATGCTCGACGCCGTCGCCGCCGGACACATGACCACACAGCCCGGCTGGAGCGGCGGGGGATACGTGCCCACCGAGCGCGCGGCACCCGCCCCACAGCCGCCGCCCCCTCCGGTCGCACCGCCCGCCCAGGGCAACGCGTCGCCCGCCGCCGCGGGCTCCGGCCCCGTCATGCCGCTGTACAGCAGCCCGGCGTACTCCCCGGGCCCGCCGCCACGCATGCCTGACGCTCCGTCATCTATGGCGTATGCGCCTGCCGTTGGCCATCCAGTGGTCGTCCCGCCCCCGGACGGGCGGCGGCTGACCGCGCTGCTCCTCGGTTCGGTGCTGGCCCTGCTGCTCATCGGCGGCGGCACCGCCGCCGTACTGGCCGCGCGGGGTTCGGGGGACTCCGGCGGGACCCCCTCGGGGGTGTCGAGCGCGAGCACCGGGTCCGCGGGCGGCGGGGGGTACGAGAGTCCCACCCCCGCCGCCGGCTCGTCGGCCTATCCCTCGCCCGGTGCCACCACGGCCCCGACGGGCGGGAGCTCGGCCGGACCCTGCAACGGGGGGTGGCTGCAGACATGCGGACCGGGGTGAGGCCTCCCTCTGCGCAGGACCACATACGCAGGACCACTTCATGCCGGCTATCGGGGGTGCATTTATGCGGCTGGTGTCTGATTCATTCGCGAGTCTTCCGCTCATAGAAACTAGGCGCACGTCCTCCGCGCGCCGCGCCGCACTGCGGCGCAGGAGGCTGCGCGTCGTCTCACTGCTCACCGTGCCCGCGCTGCTCGGCGGCGTCGCGGTGGCGGGGTGCACGTCGGAACAGAAGAAGAAGGCCGCCGAACTCACCCTGGAGGCTGTGGGGGTGACCGGTGACCACCCGTTCCTGCGGAACCCCGGCACCGACCTCAAGGGCGTCAACTCCCCGACCGGGGGCGGCGGCGAGAAGCCGGTGGACGCCCGCGGCGCCTTCGGCGGCACCCCCGGCAGCGTGCACTGCGACAAGGCGCTGCTGATCAAACAGATCACCCAGGACCCGGCCGAGGCCGAGGCATGGGCCAAGGCGCGCGGCATCGACCGGAACCGCATCGCCGCGCACATCGACAGCCTCACCGAAGTGGTCCTGCTCGACGACACCCTCGTCAAGAACCACGACTACCAGGGCGACGGGAGGACCAGGGAGTATCTGTCCGTGCTGCAGAAGGGAGTGGCGGTCCTCAACGACCCCTACACGGGGCCCGCGGTCAAGTGCAACTGCGGAAACCCGCTCGGCGAACCGGACCGCGACGTGGACCTCAATGCCTCGACCTACACGGGGGTCCGCTGGGAGACCTTCAGCGAAACGGAGGTCACCGTCATCACGCCCCGGGCCGAGGACAAGGGCCCGGTCAAGAACGTCCAGCTGGTCGACCCCTTCGAGAGCGACAAGGCCTTCGACAGGGGAGTGGGCACGGACGGCAACCAGGACTCCGCGACCTTCCACTGGAACCCGCCGCCCCGCCGCACGCAGCAGCCCTCGCAGGGGCGCCCGTCCGGCGCGGCATCCGGTTCGTCCAAGGGCCCGTCCGGTGCGCGTACGCCCACGGGGTCCGGTACGCCGGGCGCCTCCGCCGGGACGCCCACGCCCGGCGGGGAGCGGTCGCCCTCGCAGGCGACGCAGTCACCGTCGGGCGGCACCGGGCCGGCGACGGCACCGCCGACGGGCGCGTCCCGGTCCCCGGCGACGGCGGCGCCGCCCACCGCTTCCCGTACGGACACCTCACGGCCGCCGGACACAGGAGGGGAGGCGGTCCCGACGAAGGCCGCACCGACGAAGGGCCGGCCGACGAAGAGCGACCGGCCGCCGACGGAGGCCGAGCAGCCGTCGGCGCACGCCAAGTCCCCGTCGGCGGCGGCCGAGGAGCCGTCCGCGGACGTCAACCCTCCACCGGTGCACACCAAGTCCCCGCCCACGAAGGAGAATCCGCCGTCCGCGCCCGCCAAGCAGGACCGGCCGTCCTCCGTTCCGGAGCCGGAGGTACCCACGTACCACCCGACAGCGCGGGCACCCGCCCCCGCCGAGCCTCCTGCGGCCCCCGGGCAGACAGCCGAACCGCACGGCGCCCCCACCCCGTACGGGTCACATCAGGGGAACCGGTGAATCCGGTGAAAATCCGCCGTCAGGGTACGTTGGGTGCCGGAAACGACGGGACTGTTCAGAGGGGTGGAGCATGGGGATGCTCAAGGGCACCAACATCCGGATTCCGGCATCGGCCGTGCGGATCGAGCTGGGCTGGCGCGCGGGCCCCGGCATACCGGACGTCGATGCCTCCGCGCTGCTGCTGACCACCGGCAAGGTCCGTTCGGACGCGGACTTCGTCTTCTACAACCAGGCCGTCCACCCCTCCGGCGCCGTCCGCCACGAGGGCAAGCGCCCCGCGGGTGACAGCGTCACCGACACCCTCACCGTCGACCTCGCCTCCGTCGAGCCCGCGATCGAGACCGTCGTGCTCGCCGCGTCCGCCGACGGAGGCACCTTCGGCCAGGTGCCCGGACTGCACATCCGCGTGCTCGACCAGGCGAGCGGCGCGGAACTGGCCCGGTTCGACAGCTCGGACGCCACGGTCGAGACCGCCTTCGTCCTCGGCGAGCTCTACCGCCGCCAGGGCGAGTGGAAGTTCCGGGCCGTCGGCCAGGGCTACGACAGCGGCCTCGCCGGACTCGCCACCGACTTCGGCATCTCCGTCGACGAGCCCCGGCCGGCGCCCCCGGCCCCGCCCGTGGCGTATGCACAGCCCATCCCGCCCGCGCAGGCACCCGTACCGCCGCCGGCGCAGCCCGTCGCCCCGCCGCCAGTCGCTCCGCCGGCCCCGGCCCCCGCGCCCGTGCGCCTGACCAAGGTCACACTCACCAAGGACACCCCGACCGTCTCCCTCACCAAGCAGGGCGGCACCTCGGGAGCGCTGCGCGTCAACCTCAACTGGCAGGTGCGCAAGCAGGCCAAGGGAGGCTGGCAGCAGAAGCTCGGCCAGGCCATGGCGATGGCCACGCAGGGCGGGCTGGACCTCGACCTCGGCGCCCTCTTCGAGCTCAGCGACGGACGCAAGGGCGTGGTCCAGGCCCTCGGCAACTCCTTCGGCTCGCTGCACCAGCCGCCGTACATCCACCTCGACGGCGACGACCGGACCGGCGCGTCCGAGGCCGGCGAGAACCTGACCGTCAACCTCGACCACATCGCCGACTTCCGGCGCATCCTCATCTTCGTGACGATCTACGAGGGCGCCCGCAGCTTCGCCGGCCTGCACGCCACCGTCACGCTCCAGCCGCAGCACGGCGCGCCCGTCGACTTCTCGCTCGACGAGTGCACCGTGCCCTCCAACGTCTGCGCCCTGGCCCTCATCACCAACAACGGCGGTGACCTCGTCGTCCAGCGCGAGGCCCGCTACCTCGTGCCGGACCGCGGCGTCAGCCCGCAGCGCACGCTCGACCGCGCCTACGGCTGGGGCATGAACTGGACGCCCGGCCGCAAGTGACCCCGCGGCCCGCTCAGGGCGCGGCCTCCGGGCGGGCGTACGTCCGCCCCTTCCAGGCCGCGCCCCGGCCCCGGTAGTGCTGCACCGCCGAATCCACCGTCATCAGCAGATACAGCAGCCCCGTGAACGGCAGCAGCGGCGCCAGCGCGGGGGACTGCCGGTAGTAGCGCAGCATCGGGACGTACGTACCGGTCATCACCGCCCACGCGGCCGCGCCCGCCGCGAGCGTCACGGCGTCGCCGGTCAGCGCGCCCGCGAGCACGGCGACCGGCGGCGCGAGATACAGCACCGCCATCCCCGCGACCGTCCCGGCCAGCAGCAGCGGATTGTGCCGCAGCTGCGCGTAGGCGCTGCGCGAGACCATCCGCCACAGCGGAGCGAGCCCCGGATACGGCCGGACGCTGTCCACCCGCTCCGCGAGCCCCAGCCAGATCCGGCCACCGCTGCGCTTGACCGCCCGCGCCAGCGACACGTCGTCGATCACCGCCTGCCGGATGCTGTCCGGGACCCCGGCCCGCTCCGCCGCCTCCCGGCGCAGCAGCACACAGCCGCCCGCGGCCGCCGCGGTCCGCGCACCAGGCCGGTTGACCCACCGGAACGGGTACAGCTGCGAGAAGAAATACACGAACGCCGGGACGACGAGCCGCTCCCAGAAGCTCGCCACCCGCAGCCGCGCCATCTGCGACACCAGGTCGAGACCGCCCGAGCGCGCCGCCGCCACCAACTCCCGCAGGCTGTCCGGCGCGTGCGCGATGTCCGCGTCCGTCAGCAGCAGGAACTCGGCGTCCGTACGGGCACGGGCGAGCGCCATGCCGTGCCGCACCGCCCACAGCTTGCCGGTCCAGCCCGGCGGCGGCTCCCCGGGCGAGTCCACGGTCAGCGGCAGGCCGCCGCGCCCGTCCGCCAGGGAGCGGGCCAGCGCGCCCGTGCCGTCCGTGCTGCCGTCGTCGACGAGGAAGATCTCCGCCCGCCCCGGATAGTCCTGCGCGAGCAGCGACGGCAGGCTTGACGGCAGCACCTGCGCCTCGTCCCGGGCGGGGACGACGATCGCCACGGACGGCCACTCCCCGGGCGGCGTACGCGACGGGAGCCGTACGTCCGTGCGCCAGAAGAAACCCTGCCCCAGCAGCAGCCAGACCCACGCGGCCAGGGAACCGACAGTGATCCACATCAGCGTGCTCATCCGTCGCAGTCTGCCGCACGGCATGCCCGGCCGGAGGGCTTTCCCTCCCTCCGGTCGCCGGGCCGCGCGGCCCGGCCCGCCAGGCGCCGGGGAACGGGGGTACGAAGGGGGCCGAGGGGTCCGGAGGCCCCATCCATTAAAGTGACCGGGTGAAGATCGCGCTCATTGACTCCGGCAACGGCCTCCTGGCGGCGGCCGCCGCTGTGCACCGCCTGCGGCCCGACGCCGATCTCGTCCTCTCCTCCGACCCCGAGACCATGCCCTGGGGCCCCCGGACCCCCGAGGACGTCATCGAGCAGGCCCTCAACTGCGCCCGCGCCGCCGCCGCGCACCGGCCCGACGCGCTGATCGTCGCCTGCAACACCGCCTCCGTGCACGCCCTTGCCGCCATCCGCGCCGAGCTGGAGCCCGGTCTCCCGGTGATCGGCACCGTGCCGGCGATCAAGCCCGCCGCGGTCGGCGGCGGCCCGTTCGCCATCTGGGCGACCCCGGCCACCACCGGCAGCCCGTACCAGCGCGGCCTGATCCGTGACTTCGCCTCCGGCGTCCGGGTCACCGAGGTGCCCTGCCCCGGCCTCGCCGACGCCGTCCAGCACGCCGATGCGGCCGGCATCGACGCCGCCGTGGCCGCCGCCGCTGCCCTCACCCCCCGCGATGTAAGGGCCGTCGTCCTGGGCTGCACCCATTACGAGCTCGTCGCGGAGCGTATCCGTGCGGCCGTTCAGCCGCTCCTGCGTCCCTCGGACGAGCCCCTCGCGCTCCACGGGTCCGCCGAGGCCGTCGCCGCCCAGGCGCTGCGCCGGATCGGATCCGCGCCGGCCCCCGACGCCGAGCCGTCGGGCACCCTCACCGTGCTGCTCAGCGGCCGTGAGGCGGCCCTGGAGCCGTCCTCCCTCACCTATGCGGAAGGCCGCTCGCTGAGCGCGGTCGGCGCCGTACGCCCCTGACGGCGCTCCGGCCGCCCGATCCGGTTCCGTCCGCGCATCACCCCTGCCATGGTGGCGGAAGGTGAGTAGGCTGCGTCATATGAGGGACCACTCCAAGGGCCCGCAGGGCCACGAAGGCGACGAGAAGCCGGACGCGGTCGGAACCCCTTCCCCAGCCGACGGCGGCACCGAACTCGGCGTCTGGACCGGCCGTGCGACCAACCGGATCCAGTGGCTGCTGGCCGCTGCGGGCGCAGCCTGCTTGGCGCTCGGCGTCGAGCTGGCCGTCGACAGCGCGTGGACCTCGGGGCTGGCCCCTCTCGTCATGTCGGTCGTCGGCTGCGTCGCCGCGGGCCTGCTGATGCTCTACGGCACCCTCGCGTTCGTCCATGTGGCGGTACGGGTGGACACCGAAGCGCTGGAAGTGCGCTGCGGCCACATCGGGGTGCCCCGCACCCGCATTCCGCTCGCCCACGTGGTCGGCGCCGACTTCGACCCCCGGGTCACCCCCCGCCAGTGGGGTGGCTGGGGCTACCGCTGGCGCCCGGAGAAGGGCACGGCGGTCGTCGTGCGCCGCGGCGAGGGCTTCGTGCTGCGGCTGGGCGACGGGCGGTCCTTCACCGTCACGGTGGACGACGCGGAGGCCGCGGTGCGGGTGATCCGTGACGGGCTCCGCCGGGCCGCCGGGCGCAGGGCCGCCGCCTGACCGGCGGGCCGACCGGCAAGGGCACCCCCGGACACCCCCTAGGCTCGGACCCATGCCGACCCCCGACTTCATCACAGACATCCGCGCCGTCGCGGGCCACCAGCTCCTCTGGATCCCCGGTGTGAGCGTCATCGTCCTCGACGACGCCGGACGGGTCCTCCTCGGCCGCCGCGCGGACAGCGGGGAGTGGTCGATCATCGGCGGCATCCCCGACCCCGGCGAGCAGCCCGCCGCCGCGGTGGTGCGCGAGGTGTACGAGGAGACCGCCGTCCACTGCGTACCGGAACGCGTCCTCCTCGTCCAGGCCCTGGCCCCCGTCACCTACCCCAACGGCGATCACTGCCAGTTCATGGACATCTGCTTCCTCGCCCGCGCGGTCGGCGGCGAGGCGCGCGTCAACGACGACGAGTCGCTGGAGGTCGGCTGGTTCGAGCCGGACGCCCTGCCGCCGATGGAGGAGTTCGCGGTGTCCCGGATCAAGCAGGCCACGGCGGGCGGACCGACATGGTTCGAGGGGATCGGGGAGGGCCGCGACGGGGGCTGGTGAGCCGTGCCGGGGCCTTACGGCCCGGGGCGTGTGTGCCGGCGCCCAGCACCCATGTGGAGCATGGCGAGGGCATCCCGTAGGCAAGCATGGCCGCGGTCGTGCTGCCCCAGGTCGCGAAAGGCCTGGCCGGAGGCCCTCACGCCCCGGCCGTGAGCCGGTGCCGTGCCGCGTCGTGCCGCGCCTTGAACCCCTCGTCCGGCGACACCCGCAGCAGCGCGCCGAGGGCCCGCACGGCGCCGTCGTCGAAGCCGGACGCCTCCGCCTCGCGCGCCGCCCGGTCGAGCTGCCCGATGCCCTCGTCCACGTCGCCGAGCCCCAGCAGGGCCTCCCCGATCGCGGAGGACAGCAGCACCCGGGACGCGGCCTGTGCCTCCGAGTGGCCGTCGAGGGCGAGGGCCGCCGTCGCCGTGTCGAGAGCCGACCGCCATTCCTGGGTCTCCAGCCGGTGCCGCGCGAGGTGGTAGAGGGCCAGGCGCTCGGTGTGCCGGTCACGGGCCTCCCGGGCCAGTGCCGCCGCCCGCACACAGCCCTCCGCCGCCTCCTCCGGGGCGCCCAGCGACGCCTGCGCCAGCGACAGGTTGACCAGCGCGGTCGCCTCGCCGCTCAGGTCACCGGCGCGGGCGGCGAGCGCGGGGGCGGACTCCAGGCAGGGCAGCGCCTCGCCGGTGCGGCCCTCTTCCGTCAGCACCCAGCCGAGCAGGGACAGTACCCGTGACTCGGCGTACGGGTCGGCGTCGGCCCGTGCCGCGGCCAAGGCCTTCTCCAGCAAGGGGGTCCAGCCGTCGAGCACCCGCCACACCATCGGCGGCCACAGCGCCAGGACGATCCGCCAGGTCCTGCCGTGCAGTCCCGCGGAGTGCGCCGCGGCGGCCGCCGAAGTGAGGTCGTCGCGCTCGGTCGCGTACCAGGCCATGGCCCCGGCCCGGTCCCCGAACACCCTTGCCGCGACGGGGGCATGGAAATCGGAGGGCAGCGCGAAGCACGCCTCGTCGCCCGGCTCGGCTGCGGCGACCGCGGCGAGGGCGGTGGCGATGTAGTGGTCGAGTACCCGCGTGAGGGCGTCGGGCCCGGCGTCCATGCCACGCGCGTAGAGCCGGACGAGATCGTGCAGCACCCAGCGTCCCGGAGCGGTCTCCATGACGAGGTGCGCGGCGGCCAGCCGGTCCAGCGCGGCCTCGGCCGCGTCCGGGTGCGTGCCCGCCAGGGCCGCCGCCGCGTACCGGTCGACGTGCGCGCCGGGGTGGCGGCCGAGATGGGCGAAGTGACGGACGGCGAACTCCGGGAGCTGCCGCACGGTCAGCCGCAGCGCCGCCCGTACGCCGGTGTCCTCCACGTCCAGAAGGCCCAACCGGCGGGTCTCGTCGGAGAGTTCGGTGCTCAGCGAGTCCAGCGGCAGGTGCGGTCGGCCCGCGAGTCTGGCGGCCGCCACCCGCAGTGCGAGCGGCAGCCCGCCGCACAGCTCGGCCACCCGCCGTGCGGCCGCCGGCTCCGCGAGCACCCGGTCCTCGCCGAGCACCCCGGCGAGCAGCGCCGTGCCGTCCTCCGGCCCGAGCACGTCCAGGGGGACGGGGCTGGCGGCGTCGGAGGCGATCAGCCCGGGCAGCCGGTGCCGGCTGGTGACGACGGTGACGCAGTGGGCTCCGCCCGGCAGGAGCGGCCGGACCTGCTCGGAGTCGCGCGCGTTGTCCAGGACGACCAGGAGGCGGCGATCGGCGGCGAGCGACCGGAAGAGCGCGGCCGAGCCGTTCGCCGTCTCCGGTATCCGGCGCGGCGCGACACCCAGCGCCAGCAGGAACTCGCGCAGTATCTCGCCGAGCGCGGGCTCTCCGGTGTCGCTGAAGCCGCGCAGGTCGGCGTAGAGGCGGCCGCCGGGGAACGCGGTGTGGTTGCGGTGCGCCCACTGCACCGCGAGCGCCGTCTTGCCGACGCCGGCGGGACCCGTGACCAGGCAGACGGGCGCCTCGCCCGTGGCGGCCCGCGACAGGGCGGTCATTTCGGCCACCCGCCCGTGGAAGCCGCGCGGTGCGCGGGGCAGCAGATCGGCCACGTCGGAGTGCGGGGCCGACGGCGGTACGGGTGCGGGCCGCGACGGTGCCGGGGCGGCCGCGGGCGGGGTCGGCGCCGCCTCCTTCATGGCCTCGCACTCCCCGCGCAGGGCCAGTGCGTAGGCGTCCGCCAGTTCCCGGCCCGGGTCGACCCCCAGCTCGTCGGCGAGCAGCCGCCGGGTGCGGTGGAACCAGTCGAGGGCCTCCGAGCGGCGGCCCGCCCGCTGGAGCACCTGCATGAGGGCGACGGACAGGGACTCGCGCAGCGGATGGGCCATCGCCGCCGGGCGCAGGGCCGCGGCGGCCCTGGCATGCTCGCCCAACTGCGAGTAGCAGGAGGCCAGTTGCTCCGTCGAGGTCAGCCGGAGCTCCTCCAGCGCGTGTGCGGCGGCCTGGAGCGGCGGGCTCGGGGAGGTGTTGGCCAGCGCGGGCCCCCGCCACAGCGACAGGGCCTCCTGGTACATCGCCACCGCGTCGGCCGGGGCGCGCCGGCCGCGGGCCAGCGTCACCAGCTCCTCGAAGCGATGGGCGTCCAGCAGGCTCTCCGGCATCCGCAGGACGTACGCCGCGCCCTGGGTGACCAGCTCGACGCCGTACATCTCGGCGTCGGCCGAGGTCAGCAGCGTCCGCAGGCGTGACACATGGCCCTGGATCACACCGCGGGCGCGCGGCGGCGGTTCGTGGTCCCACATGGCGGCCGTCAGCTGGGCGACCGTCACGGGGTAGTTGGGACGCAGCAGCAGGGCGGCGAGCAGGCTGCACCGCTTGGCGGGCCCCAGCGGGAGATCACCGGTCCCGGTGGCGACCGACACCGCTCCGAGCAGCCGGAATTCCATCGGCGCGCAACCTCCTGCGGGAAAGACCTCAGAATACCGGGGCGCGCGGTGCCCGCAGACCGGCGGATCGAGGCGAACGCCCTGGTCAGGTGGTACGGGGCTGGGCACGGACGTGCATGCGCTCGCCCTGCGGCCCGAACAGGCTGAGAACCTCCACCGGCGCCTCGCCGGTGCTGCCGAACCAGTGCGGCAGCCGGGTGTCGAACTCGGCGGCCTCGCCCACCTTGAGCACGATGTCGTGTTCGGCGAGCACCAGCCGCAGCGCGCCGCTGAGCACGTAGAGCCACTCGTAGCCGTCGTGCGTCCGCAGCTCGGGAGTGCTGCGGGTGGTGCCGATGACCATCTTGAACGCCTGCAGGCCACCGGGCTGCCGGGTCAGCGGCACCACCGTCGCGCCCCCGCGCTCGACCGGCTTCATCCGCACCCGCGGATCACCCACCGGGGGCGCTCCGACCAGTTCGTCCAGCGGCACCTGGTGGGCGTGCGCGATGGGCAGCAGGAGCTCCAGGCTCGGCTTGCGCCGCCCGGACTCCAGCCGCGACAGCGTGCTCACCGAGATCCCGGTGGTCTCCGACAGGGCCGCCAGGGTGCATTTGCGCTGCTGACGGATGCTTCTGAGCCTCGGTCCGACGGCGGCGAGTACGTCTTCCATTCCTCTATTGCAGAAACGGCAACAAGGTTTGTCAATCCGCCCGGGCCGGGCGCATGGTCGGCGTCAGAAGGTCTTCAACGACGGATGACGTCGACGAGCCGAAGGAGCGGGTGGGATGAACGACTTCGACTGGGCCGCGATGGCCGACATGCTGGAGCACGAGGGCGAGGCGCACAGCCCTTATGTGCGACAGGCCCTCGACGAGCTGAAGGACCTGGCCCCGCGGCGGGTCCTGGACATCGGCAGCGGGCCGGGTGTCGCGGCCTGCCGGATGGCGGCGCTCTTCCCGGGGGCGGAGGTCACGGCGGTGGACGGCTCGCCCGAGCTGCTGGCCCGTGCCGAGGAGCGGGCCCGGCGGCTCGGCGTCCGGCTGCGGACGCAAGCGGCGGAGTTCCCCGCGGGGCTGGCCGGGCTCGGGCCCGCGGACCTGGTGTGGTCGGGGCAGGTCGTGCACCACGTCGGCGACCAGCAGGACGCGCTGAACCGGCTCGCCGGGCTGCTCGCCCCCGGCGGGGTCCTGGCCATCGTCGAGGGCGGGCTGCCCGCCCGCCGGCTGCCGAGGGACCTGGGCTTCGGGCGCCCCGGACTCGAGACCCGGCTGGACGCCATGATGGCCGACCGGTTCGACCGGATGCGGGCCGAGCTGCCCGGCTCGGTGGCGCTGGTCGAGGACTGGCCCGCCATGCTCCGCGCCGCCGGACTCACCGAGGTGCGGGCCAGGACCTTCCTCGTGGACCACCCGGCGCCGGTGCCCGACGGGGTACGGCAGTCGGTGCGCGGCTCGCTGGAGCGGTGCCGCACGGGGCTCGCCGAGGTCCTCGACGCCGAGGACGCGGCGACGCTCGACCGGCTGCTGGACCCGGCCGACCCGGCGGGTGTCGACCGGCGCCCCGACCTGTTCCTGCTCACCGCGAAGACCGTGCACTTCGGCCGGCGCCCCGGGAGCTGAACCGGCCTGCCGCCGGGTGCGCTTGTTCAGAGCTCGCGCAGCGCCGGGAGGAGCTCTTCCCTGGCCCAGGCCAGGAAGGGGCCCTGCTGGTCCCCGCCGATCTGGATCAGGGCCACCTCCGAGAACCCCGCGTCCGTGTAGGCCCGTACCGCGTCGACGAAGTCGTCGACCTTGGCGCCGCAGGGGATCCACTGTGCGACGTCGTCCTTGGTGACGGTGCGGGTCGCGGACGCGAAGGCGCCGTCGTGCGGCAGCTCGGAGTTGACCGGCCAGCCCAGCCCGGACCAGCGGAACTGCTCGTGCGCCCGGTCGATCGCCGCGTCGCGGTCCAGGTCGTAGGCCACGGGCAGCTGGCCCACCCGCGGCTTGCCGGACCCGCCGTGCCGGTCGAAGAGCTCCAGGAGCTCCTTCCTCGGCTCGGTGGCTATCACCAGGTCGGCCAGGTGCCCGGCGAGCCGGCAGGAGACCTCGCCCGAGACGGCGATGCCGATGGGCGGGGGCCGGTCGGGGACGTCCCACAGCTTGGCGTGCTCGACCTGGAAGTACGTGCCGCGGTGGCTGACGACCCGGCCCTCGAAGAGGCGGCGGATGATCCCGACCGCCTCCGCGAGCTTCTCCAGGCGCACGTCGGCGCAGGGCCAGCCGCCGCCGACGACGTGCTCGTTGAGGTTCTCGCCCGAGCCGAGGCCGAGCCGGAAGCGGCCCCCGGACAGCAGCTGGAGCGTGGCGGCCTGCTGGGCGACCACGGCCGGGTGGTAGCGGGTGGTCGGGCAGGTCACGTACGTCATCAGCGGGATCCGGGACGTGGCCCGCGCGGCGGCGCCCAGGACGGTCCACGCGTGCGGCGCGTGGCCCTGGGAGGCCAGCCACGGGAAGTAGTGGTCGGAGGTCACGGAGAAGTCGAACCCGGCCTCCTCGGCGCCCACCACATGATCGACGAGCTCCCGGGGGCCCGCCTGCTCGGTCATCATCGTGTATCCGATCTGCACCATGCGCCCCGGGTTCCCCCGTCTGCGTCGGCTATGCGGCGTCGATCCGTGGAAACGCGGATTCCTCCAGCACGATCCCGATCCCGACGGCGACCGGAATGGCGATCAGCGCCCCGACGATCCCCAGCAGGGCACCGCCGACCACGACCGCGACGACGGTCACGAGCGGGTGCACGTCCACGGCGTACCGCATCGCCTTCGGCATGATCAGATAGTCCTCGGCCAGCCGGAACGCGATGTAGAAGCCCGCGGTGCCCAGCGCGACGGGGAAGGACACCGCCAGGGCCACCAGGCTCACCACCACCCCGCCGACGGTCGACCCCACGACGGGGACCATGTCCAGCAGCGCCACGAGCACGCCGAGCGCCGCCGCGTACGGGACGTCCAGCACCGCGCACCAGGCGAACGTGGCCAGGCCCGCGACGGCCGACGTGGCGGCGTTGCCCAGCATGTAGCGCCCGACCCGCACGAGCGTCGCCTCGGTCAGCGTCACCACCCCGGCCCGGCGGCTGAGCGGGACGAACCGGTAGACGAACCGCTTCAGCTGCTCCATCCCCACCATGAAGTACACCGTCAGGATCACGACCAGCGCGGTCCCGGTGACCGCGCTGACGACCAGGTGGCCCGCGCCCAGCAGCCCGCCGACCACGGCCGGGCCCAGACCGGAACCGAGCTGCTGGCGAGCCTTGGAGACCAGGTGATAGCGGTCCTCCAGACGGCCCAGCGCCGAGTGGTGGTCGTGCAGCTGCCCCAGCCACTTCGGCACCGCGTCGACCAGGGCGGAGACCTCGGTGGAGACGGGCGGGATCACCAGCGCCAGGAAGCCCGCCAGGAGGGCCAGCGACGCGACGATCACGACGGTCACCGCCCAGCCCCGCCCGAGCCGCCTGCGGGCGAGCCAGGCCACCACCGGCTCCAGGCTGATCGCCACGAAGAGGGCCAGCAGCAGGAGAGTGAGCACACCACTGATCCGCAGGACGGTCTGCACGGCCAGATAGGCCAGCGTCAGCCCCAGCCCGGCGCTGAACCCCGCCGCGAACCAGGACGCCGTCGGCCGCACCAGCACCCGCCGGCCACGCTCCGCACGAGGCCCGCCCGGCGCGCCACCGGTCGGCTCACCCCCCTTCCGCGGGCCGTTCTCCGACTGCATCGCACCCTCTCCGGTCCGGGACCCTGGACCTCTCCGTACCCCGCGGCGCCACCGCGGCACCGGGCGCCGCCCGAAGACCACCTGCTGAGCCGAGCGTGCCCCGTGAGGGCGGCAGTCGGCTGACACCGGACACCGGACCGCGCATTCCGCGCCCCGGCGGGTACACGTCCCCCGTGATCACCATGGGAGTCGAGGAGGAATACCTCCTGCTGGACCCGGCCACGGCCACGCTCGTGCCGTTGGCGGACGAGGTGCGCGCGGTGGCGGGCCTCCAGCCGGCCGTGGACGCGTGCGAGGTGCAATCGGAACTGCTCCAGGCCCAGCTGGAGGTCGCCACCCCCGTCTGCACAGAGCTGGCCGACGTGGGCGCGCACCTGCTGCGGCTGCGCCGCGCGGTCGCCGTCGCCGCCGACAAGGCCGGCTGCCTGCCCGCCGCGACCGGCACCGCGCCCCTCGCCTGCGCCGCGCCGCCCGCCGTCACCGAGCAGCCCCGGTACGCCGCCGTCGCCGCGCAGGTGGCGCGCCTCGCGGACGAACAGCTGGTCAACGGCATGCACGTGCACGTCGCCGTCCCCGACCGGCGCGTGGGCGTGGCCGTACTCAACCGCGTCCGCCTCTGGCTGCCCGTGCTCGTCGCCATGGGCGGCAACTCCCCGCTGTGGTGGGGGCGGGACACCGGCTTCGCGAGCTGGCGCACCGTCGTCTTCGGCCGCTGGCCCGTCAGCGGCCCCCCGCCCGGCTTCGACGGCCCGGCCGACTACGAGCGACGCGTCGACGCGCTGCTCAGGGCCGGAGCGATCATGGACTCCGGGCAGGTGTACTGGCAGGCCCGGCTGTCCGAGCGCTACCCCACGATCGAGGTGCGCTGCCTGGACGTCCAGCTCACCGCCGACGACGCGATGATGTTCGCGGGCATCGTCCGGGGCCTGGTGGCCACGGCCGTGCACGAGGACCGGCAGGGCCTGCCCGTGACGCCGTGCCCGCCGGAGATGCTCTACGCCGCCAACTGGCATGCGGCGCGCCACGGTCTGCGCGGCGACCTCCTCGACAGCCGGGGGAGGCGGCACCGGGCCGACGACGCGGTGCGGGCGCTCGTCGGCCACATCACGCCCGCGCTCGACGAGGCGGGGGACACGGCCGAGGTGACGCGGCTGCTCCGCCGCTTCCTGCGGCACGGCGCACCGGCCGACCGGCAGCGCCGCGCGCTCGCCTCCGGCGGTCTGGAGGCGCTGACCGATCTGGTCACGGCCATGTAGCGGGCGCCTGCTCTGTTCTGGCTAATCGCCGGTTGAGCGCCCGGCACCCGGGTTACCCATCACCCCATGCTGTTCCGGAGACGGGGAGAGACGGGCGCGCCGCGGGCCCGGGCGGCCGCCGCGGGCGGATTCGTCGCGATGGACCGGAGGCTCCCCCTCGCGGAAGCGGGCCGGGCGCTGCTGCGCAAGGCGTTCCCGGACCACTGGTCGTATCTGCTCGGCGAGCTCGCCCTGTACAGCTTCGTGGTGCTGGTGCTCACGGGCTCCTACCTCGCGCTGTTCTTCGACCCGGGCATGACGCGGAGCGTCTACCACGGCCCGTACGCGCCGCTGCGCGGACTGCCGATGTCGCAGGCGTACCTCTCCACGCTCGACCTGAGCTTCCAGGTCCGCGGGGGGCTGCTCATCCGGCAGATCCACCACTGGGCGGCGCTGGTGTTCGTCGCCGCGGCCGCGGTCCACATGCTGCGGGTCTTCCTCACCGGCGCCTTCCGCAGGCCGCGCGAGGCCAACTGGCTGGTGGGGATGACCCTGTTCGTCCTCGCGATGCTCGAGGGCTTCTGCGGCTACTCCCTGCCCGACGACCTGCTGTCCGGCACGGGGATGCGCACGGCCAACACGATCGTGCTCTCGATCCCCGTCGTGGGCACGTACCTGAGCTCGTTCCTGTGGCGCGGCCCGTTCCCCGGCCATGTGATCCTCCCGCGGCTGTACATCGTGCACGTGCTGTTCGTCCCCGGGGTGCTGATCGCGCTGCTCACCGCTCACCTGCTGCTGGTCGTCTACCTCAAGCACACCCACTGGGCGGAGCGGGGCCGGACCAACCGCAACGCCGTCGGGCAGCCGATGTTCCCGCAGTTCCTCACCAAGTCCACCGGCCTGTTCCTGATGCTCTTCGGCCTGCTGGCCGCGCTCGGGGCGCTCGCCCAGGTCAACCCCGTCTGGAATTACGGGCCCTACCGCCCCGACCAGGTGGCGACGGACGCCCAGCCCGACTGGTACGTCGGCTTCCTGGAGGGCGCGCTGCGCGTCATGCCGCCGTGGGAGACCGTGCTGTGGGGCCACACCTGGATGTGGAACGTGCTGATCCCCGCGGTCGTCCTTCCGGGCGTGCTGTTCACGGCCCTGTACCTCTACCCCTTCCTGGAGAAGTGGGTGACGGCCGACGGCGCCGAGCACCACCTGAGCGACCGGCCCCGCAACCGGCCCACCCGCACCGCGCTCGGGGTCGCCGGCATCGTGTTCTACGCCGTGCTGCTCGCGGCCGGCGGCAACGACGTGGTCGCGTACTCCTTCCGGGTCTCGATCGACACCCTGACGTGGATCTTCCGGGCCGGGGTCGTGCTCGGGCCGGTCGTGGCCTTCCTGGTCACCAAGCGGATGTGCCTCGCCCTCCAGGACCACGACCGGCTGACGCTGGCCGAGGGCGAGGAGAGCGGCGAGGTGGAACAGAGCGTCCACGGCGGGCTCGCCGAGGGCCACCGGCCGCTGTCCGCCCGGCGCGGCTACCGGCTGATGGTCCGTGAGATCCCGCTGCCCCTGCCCGCGGGCGAGGGCCCGGTGCCCCGCAGGCAACGGCTCCGTACGGCCCTGAGCAGCTGGTACTACCGTGACCGCGTGGAGCTGCCCGTGACGCCCGAGCAGCGGCGGGAGATCGAGGAGCGGACGGCCGCGCCGGTCGAGCCGGGGGAGTGAGGCGAGGGGCCGCCGGTCAGTCGCGGTGGACGTACTGGAAGGCCATGCCGAAGACGCCCGCGGCCAGCAGGCCGAAGCCGATGATGAACAGCCACAGGCCGTAGACGACGCCCAGCGCGGTGAGCGCGGCGCCCAGGCCGGTCAGCGGCGGGTGGGCGCTGCGCGGCGGGAAGAAGTCGAGCGGCCCGGCGCGTTCGGCGATCTCGCCGCTCTTGCGGTCCTCCGGCCGGGGACCGCGGCGCCGGTGGTTCATGGCGCAGAAGAAGGAGACCAGCGACGCCATGACGAAGGAGACGGTCAGGGCGGCGGTGCCCGCGGGCTCGCGGCCGGACAGCCAGGTGTAGAAGGCGTCGGTGGCGAGGAAGAAGCCGGCCACCCCGGCGAAGAGCCATGCCTCGGTCTTCATGCGTTCGCGTCTCCGTGCGGAAGGGCCCGGTCCCCGGGCGGCAGGGCTGCCGCTTCCGCGGCCTCGGGGTGGTGCAGGTCGAATGCCGGGGAGTCGGACCGTACGCGCGGCAGGGACGCGAAGTTGTGCCGGGGCGGCGGGCAGCTGGTGGCCCACTCCAGCGAGCGCCCGAAGCCCCAGGGGTCGTCCACCGTCACCAGGGGCGCGTGCCGGGCGGTGTGCCACACGTTGTACAGGAACGGGAGGGTGGAGATGCCCAGCAGGAACGCGCCGATGGACGAGACGGTGTTCAAGGTGGTGAAGCCGTCCGCGGCGAGGTAGTCGGCGTAGCGCCGGGGCATCCCCGACTCGCCCAGCCAGTGCTGCACCAGGAACGTGATCTGGAATCCGGTGAACAGCGTGAAGAAGTGGATCCTCCCCAGCCGTTCGTCGAGCATGCGGCCGGTCCATTTGGGCCACCAGAAATAGAAGCCGCCGAACATCGCGAAGACCACGGTGCCGAAGAGCACGTAGTGCAGGTGCGCCACGATGAAGTAGCTGTCGGTGACGTGGAGGTCGAGCGGTGGCGAGGCGATGAGGACGCCGCTGAGCCCGCCCAGGAGAAAGGTCACCAGGAAGCCGACAGCCCACAGCATGGGCGTCTCGAAGGAGAGGCTGCCGCGCCACATGGTGCCGATCCAGTTGAAGAACTTCACGCCCGTCGGCACGGCGATCAGGAACGACATGAAGGAGAAGAACGGCAGCAGCACGGCCCCCGTCGCGAACATGTGGTGTGCCCACACCGAGGCCGACAGCATGGTGATGGCGATCGTCGCCCCCACCATGCCCGTGTAGCCGAAGAGCGGCTTGCGGCTGAAGACCGGGATGATCTCGGTGATCACCCCGAAGAACGGCAGGGCGACGATGTAGACCTCCGGGTGCCCGAAGAACCAGAAGAGGTGCTGCCACAGGATCGCCCCGCCGTTTGCCGCGTCGAAGACCCGCGCCCCGAACTTCCGGTCCGCCTCCAGCACCAGCAGCGCCGCGGTGAGCACCGGGAAGGCGAGCAGCGCCAGGATCGAGGTGAAGAGGATGTTCCAGGTGAAGACCGGCATGCGGAACATCGTCAGGCCGGGCGCCCGCAGACACAGGATCGTGGCGATGAAGTTCACCGAACCCAGCGTGGTGCCGACCCCGGCGACGACCAGCCCCATGGCCCACAGGTCACCGCCCGCCCCCGGGGAGTAGACCGCGCTGTTCAGCGGCGCGTAGGCGAACCAGCCGAACGGGGCGGCCCCGCCCGGCACGACGAGACCGGAGACCACGATCAGCCCGCCGAAGAGGAACAGCCAGTACGACAGGGCGTTCAGCCGCGGGAAGGCCACGTCGGGCGCCCCGATCTGCAGGGGCATGACGGCGTTGGCGAACCCGGCGAACATCGGCGTCGCGAACAGCAGCATCATCAGCGTGCCGTGCATCGTCACCAGCTGGTTGTACTGTCCCGTGGAGACGAACTGGAGGCCGGGCCGGGCGAGTTCGGCCCGCATCAGCATCGCCATCAGACCGGCGGCGAGGAAGAACGCGAACGCCGTCACCAGGTACATGTTCCCGATCACCTTGTGATCGGTGGTGGTGGCGTACGTCAGGAGCCTGCCGCCAAGCCGCACCCGGGGATTGCCGGCCGCCCGCCGTGTCCCCTCTGCCGTCCCCTGTGCCGTCTCCTCGTCCGCGTCCTCGGAATTCTCGTGCTCCAGCTGCGGCATTCGCCCCTCCGTGGGACCCGGCCCGGCGCGGGCTGCGACGGGACCGGCGTCCCTGTGCGGGCGCCTCGTGTGTAGCCGTGGCCGCCGCCGGGCAAACCCGGGCGTACGCCAACCGGCGCACGCCCGGTGTTCAGGCCAGGACGTCCTCCGCGGGTGTGCGGGCGGCGGGCAGGGAGACCACCATCGTCAGGCCCCCGCCCGGGGTGTCCTCCGGGGTGAGCGTGCCGCCCATGGCCTCCGTGAGCCCCCGGGAGATGGCGAGCCCCAGACCGAGCCCGGTGGTGTTGTCGGTGTCGCCCAGCCGCTGGAAGGGCGCGAAGGCCCGCTCCAGGTCGGCGGGGCTGATCCCCGGCCCCCGGTCGATGACACGCAGCTCGACCCGGGCGGCGAGGACGCTGGCCGCGACGGTGACCGGGCGGTCCGGGGGCGAGTGCCGGGTCGCGTTGGCCACGAGGTTGGCGACCACCCGCTCCAGCAGCGGCGGGTCGGCGAGCACGTCCGGCACCCCCTCCAGCTCGTGGGAGACGACCGGCACCGCCGGGGACTCCGGCAGGGTGTCCAGGGCCAGTGCCAGGACCCCGGCGAGCCCGGTGGGCTGGAGGTGCAGCGTGAGCGCCCCGGCGTGGATGCGGCTCATGTCCAGGAGGTTGTCGACCAGCCGGTTGAGCTTGACGAGGGACTCCTCCGCGGTGGCGAGCAGCTCCTCCCGGTCGGCCTCGGAGAACTCGACCTCCCGGCTGCGCAGGGAGCTGATGGCGGCCCAGCTGCCGGCGAGCGGGGTCCGCAGGTCGTGGCTGACGGCGGCGAGCAGGGCGGTCCGCATCCGGTCGGCCGCCTTGACCGGCTCGACCTCGGCGACGGCCTCGGCGAGGCGGGCGTGTTCGACGGCCGCCGTCAGATGGGCGGCGAAGGCGGTGAGCACCCGGCGTTCGGTGGCGGGCAGCGCCCGGCCGCGGAGCACCAGTTCGCCGTCGGCGCCGATGGGCACCGTCAGTTCCGCCCGTACGCCCTCCGGGTCCGCCGCCCGCCCCGCGTCGGTGCCACGGGCGCGCAGCTCGGCGGACTCCATCCCGAACGTCTCCCGGGTGCGCTCCAGCAGGACGGGCACGTCGTGCTCGCCCCGCAGGATGCCGCCCGCCAGCGACGACAGCGTCTCGGCCTCCGCGGTCGCGCTCGCGGCCCGGCGGCTCAGCCGCAGCGAACGGTCCACGACGGCCGCGACGGTGGCGGCGACCACGGCGAACACCACCACGGCCAGGACGTTGTTGGCCTCGTCGATGGTGAAGCGGTCGACCGGCGGCACGAAGGCGTAGTTGAGCAGCAGCGAGGCCGCGACGGAGGCGAGCAGCGCCGACAGCACCCCGCCGATGCAGGCGACGCCGACGACGGCCAGCAGGAAGAGCAGCGTCTCACTGGTCAGGTTCAGGTCCAGCGGCGTGGAGACGTTCCGCAGCAGCAGGGTGAGCAGCACCGGCACGAGCAGTCCCGTCACCGGACCGCCGATCCGCCGCGCGGACGACAGGTCCCGCCGGGACGCGGGCAGGGCCCTGCCCTGCCCGGCCCGCTCGTGTGTGACCATATGGACGTCGATGTCCCCCGACAGCGCGACCGTCGTCTCGCCCACACCGCGCGAGAACCGCGGCAGCAGGCCGCGGCGGCTGACGCCGACCACGAGCTGGGTGGCGTTCTCCGCGCGGGCGAAGTCCAGGAGCGCGGACGGGACATGGTCGCCGACCACCGTGTGGTATGTACCGCCGAGGCTCTCCACGAGCCGCCGCTGCCTGGCCAGGGCGGCGGGCGAGGCCCCCGCGAGGCCGTCGCTGCGGGTGACGTGGACGGCGAGCAGCTCACCGGAGGAACGGGCGGTGATCCGGGCGGCCCGCCGGATGAGGGTCTCGCCCTCGGGCCCGCCGGTGAGGGCGACGACGATGCGTTCGCGGGTCTCCCAGACGCCCCCTATGCCGTGCTCGGCGCGGTAGCGCTGGAGGGTCTCGTCGACGCGCTCGGCCACCCACAGCAGGGCCAGCTCCCGCAGCGCGGTGAGATTGCCGATCCGGAAGTAGTGCGACAGCGCCGCGTCTATCTTCTCGGGTGCGTAGATGTTGCCGTGCGCCATCCGGCGGCGCAGCGCCTCGGGGGGCATGTCGACGAGCTCTATCTGGTGGGCGCGGCGCACCACTTCGTCCGGGACGGTCTCGCGCTGCGGCACATCGGTGATCTTCTGCACCACGTCGTTGAGGGACTCCAGGTGCTGGATGTTGACGGTCGTCACCACATCGATGCCGGCGGCGAGCAGCTCCTCGATGTCCTGCCAGCGCTTGACGTTGCGGACCCCCGGCACATTGGTGTGGGCCAGCTCGTCCACCAGCGCCACGTCCGGGCGCCGGGCCAGCACGGCGTCCAGGTCGAGCTCGGTGTGCGCCGTGCCCCGGTAGGAGCGGCGCGCCCGCGGGACGGCCTCCAGCCCGTCGAGCATCGCCTCGGTGTGCGGCCGCCGGTGGCACTCCGCGAAGGCCACCACCACATCGGTGCCCCGCTGGGCCCGGCGCCGCCCCTCGTCCAGCATGCGATAGGTCTTGCCGACCCCGGGGGCCGCCCCGAGGAAGACCTTGAGCCTGCCGGGACGCGGGCCCGGCGCGTCGGTCGGAAGGCTGCCCTGCACCATCGATTGCTCCTCTGCGGAAAGGGGGGCCACGCCGGGAGAGCGGCACGGCGCCCGGTACGGGTGGTTTCGCATATGCACTGTTCATCGTCGGGTCGCGGCACCGGATCGGGACCGGGGGCGTCCCGACGTTGACACGTTCCTGACCCCGGTGGCCCGGTCCGGCGGGGGCGCCATCGTTCGCGCCGCGCAAGAGGGCAGGGTAGACATGGGGGTATGGCCCGAATCCGGGGCCGCTCCTGGGGCCTCTCGGGCCGCTGGTTCGCCCGGCGCCCGGGGCGCCGTCATGAGCGGCGAGAGAGGCGCCAAGGCTCGCGGGCGGCGTCGGCACGGCGACTGCGACTGGTGGCGACCCGCAGCGTCGCCGGTCAGATGTTCCTGCTGCAGGTGCTGATCGTGCTGCTGCTCGTCGTCGCCGCCGTGATCACCCTGCTGGTCCAGGCGCGGAGCGACCGCTTCCAGGCGGCGCGCGACCGCTCGCTCGCGGCCGCCGAGGCCTTCGCCCACGCGCCCGGCCTGGTCGCCACGCTCGCCGGTCCCGACCCCAGCGCCGTCCTC
This sequence comes from Streptomyces blastmyceticus, assembly GCF_039521185.1. Classification (NCBI taxonomy): domain Bacteria; kingdom Bacillati; phylum Actinomycetota; class Actinomycetes; order Kitasatosporales; family Streptomycetaceae; genus Streptomyces; species Streptomyces blastmyceticus. The sequence goes on from NZ_BAAABW010000038.1 coordinate 89,941, forward strand.
CAGCCGCTGACCGAGGCCGCCCGCAAGGAGGGCGGGGTCGACTTCATCGTGGTGACCAACCGCAACGGCCTGCGCTACACGCACCCCAAACCCGAGCTCATCGGCAAGCACTTCATCGGCAACATCGGCCCCTCGCAGGCCGGCCGCATCACCATCGAGAGCGTCCACGGCCCGCTGGGCGAAGAGGTGCAGGCCGTCGTTCCCGTGACCGACTCCCACGGCAACGTCGTCGGCCTGGTGTCGTCCGGGATCAAGGTCAGCGCCGTGAGCAGCGCCTTCGACCGCCAGCTGCCCGTCGTCCTCGGCGCGGGCGCCATCGCGCTCGCCCTGGCGACGGGCGGGACGGCCCTGGTGACCAGGCGGCTGCGCCGCCAGACCCACGGCCTCGGCCCGACCGAGATGACCCGGATGTACGAACACCACGACGCGGTCCTGCACGCGGTCCGCGAGGGCGTGGTCATCGTCAGCGGCGACGGCCGGGTTCTGCTCGCCAACGACGAGGCGCGCCGCCTCCTCGACCTGGCCCCGGACGTGGAGGGGCGCGACGTCGCCGAACTCGGCCTCGACCCCCGGATGGCCCAGCTCCTCGGCTCCCGCCGGGTGGCCACCGACGAGGTGATCCCCTTCGGGGACCGGCTGCTGGCCGTGAACAACCGGCCCACGGACCGCGGCGGCGGCCCGCCCGGCAGCGTCGCCACGCTCCGTGACTCCACCGACCTCCAGGCCCTCGCGGGGAAGGCCGAGGTCGCCCGCGGCAGGCTGCGGCTGCTGTACGACGCGAGCGTGGCCATCGGCACCAGCCTCGACGTCCGGCGCACCGCCGAGGAGCTCACCCAGGTGGCCGCCCCCCGCTTCACGGATTACGCCACCGTCGACCTTGCCGAGCCCGTCCTGCGCGGCGAGGAGCCGCAGGCCGTGGGCACCGAGGCGCCGGAGCTGCGCCGGGTGGCGCTCACCGGCGTCACGGACGACCACCCCCTCTACCGCGCGGGCGAGCTGCACCGGTTCGCCGCGCCCACCCCGCAGGCCACCGGTTTCGTCAGCGGGCAGCCCGTGCTCGTACCCGACCTGGGGGCCAACGCGGGCTGGCGCACCCAGGACCCGGAGCGCACCCAGGAGATACTCGACTACGGCTTCCACTCGCTCATCACCGTGCCGCTGAAGGCGCGCGGCGTCCTCATGGGCATCGCCAACTTCTGGCGCACCCGGCAGAGCGGCCCCTTCGAGGAGGACGACCTGTCCCTGGCCGAGGAGCTCGCGGCCCGCGCCGCCGTGTGCATCGACAACGCCCGCCGCTACACCCGCGAGCACGCCATGGCCGTGACGCTCCAGCACAGCCTGCTGCCGCGCGGGCTGCCCGAGCAGTCCGCCCTCGACATGGCCTACCGCTACCTGCCCGCCCAGGCCGGGGTGGGCGGCGACTGGTTCGACGTCATCCCGCTGCCCGGCACCCGCGTCGCGCTGGTCGTGGGCGACGTCGTCGGCCACGGCCTGCACGCCGCCGCCACCATGGGCCGGCTGCGCACCGCCGTGCAGAACTTCTCCTCCCTCGACCTGCCGCCCGAGGAGGTGCTCGGACACCTCGACGAACTGGTCGGCCGCATCGACCAGGAGGCCGCCGAGGCGGGCGGCGAGACCGGGATCGCGGGCGCCACCTGCCTCTACGCCATCTACGACCCGGTGTCCGGGACGTGCAGCCTGGCCCGCGCCGGGCACCCCCTGCCCGCGCTCGTCCGCCCCGACGGCACCGTGGAGTTCCCCGAGCTGCCCGCCGGGCCGCCGCTCGGCCTGGGCGGCCTGCCCTTCGAGACCGTGGAGCTCTCCCTCCTCGAAGGCAGCAGGCTGGTGCTCTACACCGACGGCCTCATCGAGGACCGCACCCGGGACATCGACGTCGGCCTGGACATCCTCAGCCGCACCCTGGCCGGACCCGGCAGAACCCCGCAGGAGACCTGTGACGCGGTGCTCGGCGCGCTGCTGCCCGCCCGCCAGAGCGACGACATCGCCCTCCTCGTGGCCCGCACCCGGATCCTGGAAGCCGACCGGATCGCGGAGTGGGAGCTGCCCTCCGACCCCGCGGTCGTGGCCGGGGCGCGCGCCGACGTCACCCGTCAGCTGACGGAATGGGGCCTGGTCGAGGCCGTGTTCACCTCCGAACTGATCCTCAGCGAGCTGATCACCAACGCCATCCGGCACGCCGCCGGGCCGATCCGCGTACGCCTGCTCCGCGACCGCAGCCTGATCTGCGAGGTCTCCGACACCAGCAGCACCTCCCCTCACCTGCGCTACGCCGCCGCGGAGGACGAGGGCGGCCGCGGCCTCTTCCTGGTGGCCCAGCTCGCCGACCGCTGGGGCACCCGCTACACCCCCGACGGCAAGGTCATCTGGGCGGAGCAGCCGCTGGCCTGACGTCTTGTCAGGCGCATGCGGTGCGGAATGTCACTTCTTGTCGACGATGCTGGCGTCCGAACTCCCGTACAGCGCCTGCATCCGGTCGACGAGGCCGTCGTCGTCGACATGGATGACCATGACGATGTTGACGCTGATCATCTTGTTCCCGGGGTCCTCCGGTGGTTCCGGCGGCAGCAGTCCCGTCTGCGCCATGGCCGGACCGGCCAGCGGCAGGTAGTTGAAGGTCGACACCATGGGAACCGCCGCCCAGTGCCCGTCCTTGGACGCGACCGGGGTCGCGGCGTCCTCGTAGGCGCCGGAGAAGACGGCCGCCGCCGCGCGCCGGGCCAGCGCTTCGAGACCGTGCTGCGCTCCGTTGCCCACCGGGTCCTCGAAGGTGCAGTCCTGCGCGTACAGCTTCAGGAGGCCGTCCACATCACCCGTATTGATCTTCCGGCAGTGCTCGAGGATCAGCCACTTGGCTCGTGCTTCGTCGGTCACGTGGGCTCCGATAGGGGTTGTAGGGGGGATCGACGGCCGCGCCCGATTCCGGTGTTCAGGAGCGCTTCACGGAGACCGGCAGGGCTTTCACGCCGAAGAAATTGTGCTCGTAGAATTCGAGCGTGGCATCACGGTCGAGCCGCACATCCGCGTAGCGGTCGAAAAGGAGATTGAGGGCGACCTTGCCCTCCAGCCGGGCGAGCGGCGCCCCGATGCAGAAATGAATTCCCTTGCCGAACGCCACGTGCGCATTGGGGGAGCGGTGGATGTCGAAGACATCCGGATCCGTGAACTGCCGTTCGTCCCGATTGGCCGACGCCAGCCAGGGAATGACGATCGAGCGCTCGGGAATCGTCACCCCGGAGATCTCGATGTCGCGCGTGGTGTAGCGGCCGGTGATGGTGAACGGGGGCCGGTAGCGCATCACTTCCTCGATGGCCGCGGGGATCAGCGAGCGGTCCGCGCGCAGCCGCGCCGCCGCCTCCGGGTGCTCGTCGAAGCACAGGACCGAGCTGCTGAGCATCATCGTGGTGGTGATGTGTCCCGCGATCAGCAGCAGCCGGGCGAAGTTGACCGCCTCCGCGCCCGAGACCGGCTCGCCGTCGGCCTCGCCGGCCACCATCCTGCCGAGCAGATCGTCACCCGGCGCGGCCCGGCGCTCCTCCAGCTGCCCCTCCAGGTAGTAGTCCATCTCCTCGATCGCCGACCGCAGGCGCTCGTACGTCTCGGGGTCGTCGATCCCCGCGATCTTCGCGGCGATGATGCGGTCCGCCCAGTGCCGGAACACCGGACGGTCCTCGGCCGGCACCCCGAGCAGCTCCGCGATCACGATGACCGGCAGCGGGTGCGTCAGGTGCCGTACGAGGTCCAGCTCGTCCGCGTCACCCGCCCCGGCCAGCAGCCGGCTGCCGATCTCCGCGATGCGCGGCTCCAGTTCCGCGACCGTGCGCGGGGTGAAGACCCGGCTGATCCGCCGCCGCAGGTGGTGGTGGACGGGTGGGTCGATCTGCGCCAGGTCGCCCTTCGCGACCTCGGCCGCCTTCGGCGAGACCGGGGTGGGGTCGGAGGAGAAGTCGGCGTGTTCGGACAGCACCCGCTGCACGTCGTCGTAGCGGAAGACGTACCAACTGCCGTTGTTCCCCCGCACCACCGGGCTCTCGTCCCGCATCCGGCGCAGCCACGTGAAGAGGGCCGCCCCGCCGTCGGCGGCCGAAGGCGGGTTCAGAGAATTCGCTGGCTCGGGCATGAACAGCTCCTGGACGCCTGGACAATGAATTCCACGGAAGCCGCCCGCGCGGCGGGAGCCATGGAAATAGGGGCAGTTGCCTGACGGCCGATGGACCGTAGCACCGGAAGGCGCCGCCGGACATCCCCAGAAGAACCGTAGGGGGCGGGCCGACAGGGCTAGGGGTGGGGACACCGGGGATTAGGGGGCTTCCGTTGACACCGTCCCGACGGGCCTGTTGGGATCGATGCCGGTATCAAAGAGCTTCGATTCCTTTCTCGATCCACCCGATCCATTCGTGGCCTTGGCGTTTACGGCCGCTACGTTTTCGCGGGGAGTGCTGAGGAAAGTGTTGACGGACAAGAAGGCTCGCGGGATTCCGGTGCACGCGATTCTCGACGGGCCCGTCGACCAGGACGAGCCGATCGCGGTCGTGGGCGTCTCCTGCCGGCTGCCCGGAGCGGCGGACCCCGCCGCCTTCTGGGAACTGCTGCGCGACGGCCGCGACGCCATCGGCGAACTCGCCGCGGCACGCTGGGGCGCGGACCCGGAGGAGCCCGCACGGCCCGTGCGCGGCGGCTTCCTCGACACCCGGCAGATCGAGGACTTCGACGCCGGATTCTTCGGAATCGCCCCGCGCGAAGCCGCCCTGATGGACCCTCAGCAGCGCCTCGCGCTCGAACTCGGCTGGGAGGCCCTGGAGGACGCCGGGCTGCCGCCGGACACGCTCGCCGGAGCCCGCTCCGGGGTCTTCCTCGGCGTCATCGCCGACGACTACGCGGCCCTGTCCGCGCAGTACGGGCCCGCCGCCGTCAGGCCGCACTCCCTGACCGGCCTGCACCGCAGCATCATCGCCAACCGCATCTCCTATTTCCTGGGCCTGCGCGGCCCGAGCCTGACCGTCGACGCCGGGCAGTCCTCGTCCCTGGTCGCCGTGCACCTCGCCTGCGAGAGCCTCCGCTCCGGGGAGTCCACCGTCGCGCTCACCGGCGGCGTCAACCTCAACCTGATCCCCGGGACCACCGACCGCATCGCGGCGTTCGGCGCGCTCTCCCCCGACGGCCGCTGCCACACCTTCGACGCCCGCGCCAACGGCTACGTACGCGGCGAGGGCGGCGCCGTCATCGTCCTCAAGCGGCTGTCCCGGGCGATCGCCGACGGCGACACCGTCCGCTGCGTGCTGCGCGGCAGTGCCGTCAACAACGACGGCGGGGGCGACACCCTCACCTCGCCCAACCGGCCCGCCCAGGAGGAACTCCTGCGGCTCGCCCACGAACGGGCCGGAGTCGCCCCCGCCGACGTGCAGTACGTCGAGCTCCACGGCACCGGCACCAAGGTCGGCGACCCGGTCGAAGCGGCGGCCCTGGGCGCCGTCTTCGGCCCGTCCCGGCAGCACGGGCGGCCGCTGGCGGTCGGTTCCGTGAAGACCAACGTGGGCCACCTCGAAGGCGCGGCCGGCATCACCGGACTGCTCAAGGTCGTCCTGAGCGTGCAGCACCGGACCCTCCCCGCCGGCCTCAACTTCCGCACCCCCCACCCGGACATCCCCCTCGACGCCCTCGGCCTCCGGGTCCAGGACACCACCGGCCGCTGGCCGCACGACGACCGCCCGCTGCTCGCCGGGGTCTCGTCCTTCGGCGTGGGCGGCACCAACTGCCATGTGGTGGTGGAGGAATGGACCGGCGCGGACACCGGCACCGGCGCCGCGAAGCCGCCCGCCACCGACGGCGCCGTGCTCCCGCGACCGCCGTGGGTGCCCTGGATCGTCTCGGGCCGCAGCGCCGCCGCGCTGCGCGGCCAGTCCGGCCGACTGGCGGCGTACGCGGCGCAGCGGCCCGACGCCGCGCCCGCCGACGTGGGCTGGTCCCTGGCGTCCACGCGCGCGGCACTGGAGCACCGGGGCGTCGTGCCGGCGGCCGACCGCGAGAGCGCGCTCGCGGGCCTCGAGGCCCTGGCCGACGGCCTGCCGGCCGCCCGCACGGTCTCGGGCGCGGTCGGCGGGCCGGGCCCGGTCGCCTTCGTCTTCCCCGGCCAGGGCTCGCAGTGGCTCGGCATGGCCGGGGAACTGCTGGAGTCCGCCCCCGCCTTCGCGGACCGGCTCGCCGCGTGCGACGCGGCCCTGCGGCCGTACGTCGACGTGCCGGTGACCGACGTCGTCCGCGGCACCGCGGACGCGACGGCACTGGACGACGTCGTGACCGTCCAGTCCGCACTGTGGGCCGTCATGGTCTCCCTCGCAGCCCTCTGGCGCGCGGCCGGTGTGGAACCGGCGGCCGTGATCGGCCACAGCCAGGGCGAGATCGCGGCCGCCACGGTGTCCGGCGCCCTCTCGCTGGACGACGCGGCCAAGGTGGTCGCCCTGCGCGCCCGCGCCATAGCCGAGGGCCTCTCGGGACGCGGCGGCATGATCTCCGTGGCCCTCCCCGCCGCCGAGGTCCGCACCCGAGTCGAGCCCTGGGCCGGGCGCGTGGCGGTGGCCTCCGTGAACGGGCCCTCGTCCACCGTGGTGTCCGGTGAGCCCGAGGCACTGGACGCCCTCCTCGCCGCCTGGGAGACGGACGGCGTACGGGCCCGTCGCATCCCCGTCGACTACGCCTCGCACTCACCCCAGGTGGAGGCCGTCCGCGAGCGGGTGGTCGGTGAACTGGAGGGCATCGCACCACGCCCGGCCGAGATCCCCTTCTACTCGACGGTGACCGGCGGCCTGATCGACACCACCGGCCTCGACGCCACGTACTGGTACACCAACCTCCGGCAGACCGTCCGCTTCGACGAGACCGTGCACGCCCTCCTCGACGACGGCTTCGGCCACTTCGTCGAGACCAGCGCCCACCCCGTCCTGACCGTCGGCCTCCAGGAGATCTTCGAGGAGACCACCTCCGGCGCCGTGGCCACGGCCACCCTGCGCCGCGACGAAGGCGGACCCGAACGCTTCCTCACCGCCCTCGCCGAAGGCTGGGTACGCGGCCTGCCCGTCGACTGGAGCACCGTCTTCGCGGGCACGGGCGCCCAGCGCGTCGACCTGCCCACGTACGCCTTCCAACGGCGGCGCCACTGGATCGACACCGTCGCCGGACCCCGGCAGCCGCAGCCCACCGGCACCGGTCCGGCCCACGACACCACCGCCACCGACGACGCCCCCGCCACCACTGAGCTGCGCCACGACCTGGCGGCACAGCGCCCCGCCGAGCAGGAGGACACCCTGCTGCGCCTGGTGCTGGCCCACGCCGCGGCCGCGCTGGGCCACCCGTCACCGGACGCCGTCGACGCGGAACGCACCTTCAAGGACCTCGGCTTCGACTCCCACCTCTCCGTGCAGCTGCGGAACACGCTGAGCGCGCGCACGGAACTGCCCCTGCCCACCACCCTCCTCTTCGCCTGCCCCACACCCCTGGCCCTGGCCCGGCACCTGCGCGAGGCCCTGCTCGGCGGACGGCCCACCACCGCGGGCCCCGGCCCGCGACCCGCCGCCACCGACGACGAGCCCGTCGCGATCGTGGCGATGGCCTGCCGCTTCCCCGGCGGCGTGGACTCGCCCGAGGCGCTGTGGGACGTGGTCGCCGCGGAACGGGACGTCATCGGGGACTTCCCGGCCGACCGCGGCTGGGACCTGGAGAGCCTCTACGACCCGGCCCTCGAACGGCGCGGCACCACTTACGTCCGCACCGGCGGCTTCCTCGACGCCACCGGCTTCGACCCCGAACTCTTCGGCATCTCACCCCGCGAGGCCCTGGCCATGGACCCCCAGCAGCGACTTCTGCTGGAGACCTCCTGGGAGGCGCTCGAACGCGCCGGCATCGCCCCCCTGTCGCTGAAGGGCACCCGGACCGGCGTGTTCTTCGGCGCGATGTTCCAGGAATACGGCCCGCAGCTCCAGGACGGCGCGGAGGGCGTCGACGGCCACCGCCTCACCGGCGGCACCACCGGCGTGGCGTCCGGCCGCGTCGCGTACACCCTCGGCCTCGAAGGCCCCGCCGTCACCGTGGACACCGCCTGCTCCTCCTCGCTCGTGGCCCTCCACTGGGCCGTACGTTCGCTGCGCTCCGGCGAGTGCTCCATGGCGCTCGCCGGCGGCGTCACGGTCATGTCGACCCCCGGCATGTTCGTGGAGCTGAGCCGCCAGGGCGCACTGTCCCCGGACGGCCGCTGCAAGGCGTTCTCCGCCGCCGCGGACGGCACCGGCTGGTCCGAGGGCGTGGGCGTCCTGCTGGTGGAGCGCCTCTCCGACGCCCGCCGCAACGGCCACCGGGTCCTGGCCGTCGTGCGCGGCTCGGCCACCAACCAGGACGGCGCCAGCAACGGACTGACCGCACCGCACGGCCCCTCGCAGGAACGCGTGATCCGCGACGCCCTGGCCGGCGCCGGACTGACCGCCGCCGACATCGACGTGGTCGAGGCACACGGCACCGGCACCACCCTGGGCGACCCCATCGAGGCCCAGGCGCTGCTTGCCGCCTACGGCACCGACCGCCCCGCCGGCCGACCCCTCCTGCTGGGCTCCGTGAAGTCGAACATCGGCCACACCCAGGCCGCCGCGGGCGTCGCCGGCGTCATAAAAACCGTGCTGGCCATGCGGCACGAGCTGCTGCCCACCACCCTGCACGTGGACGAACCGTCACCCCACGTCGACTGGTCGAGCGGCGCCGTCAGGCTGCTCACCGAACCGGTCGCCTGGACGGCGGGCGACCGCCCCCGACGAGCGGGCGTCTCGTCGTTCGGCATCAGCGGCACCAACGCCCACCTGATCCTCGAGGACGCCCCCCTGGACACCGGGACGGCCGAGGCCCCCGCCGACACGGCCGGCACCTCAATGCCCTGGGTGCTCTCGGCGAAGACCGAGGAGGCGCTGCGGGCCCAGGCCGCAAGGCTCGCCGCCTTCACCGCCGAGCGGCCCGAGCTCTCACCGCTCGACGTGGGCTGGTCCCTGGTGACGACCCGCTCCCTCCTGGAACACCGCGGCGTCGTCCTCGCCCCGGACCGCGCGACCGCACTGGCGGCCCTGGCCGAAGGCACACCCGCGGCCGGCGCTGTCGTCGGCACGGCGGACGTACGCGGCCCCGTCGTCCTCGTCTTCCCGGGCCAGGGCTCCCAGTGGCAGGGCATGGCCACCGAACTGCTCGATGCCCCAGGGGCCTTCGCCGACACGTTCGCCGAGTGCGACGCCGTCCTGCGCGACCTCGTCGGCTGGTCCGCCGCCGACGTCCTGCGCGGCACCGAAGGCGCCCCCTCGCTCGACCGCATCGAGATCCTCCAGCCCGCGCTCTTCGCCGTGCACGTCTCCCTCGCCGCCCTCTGGCGCTCGGCCGGCGTCGAACCCGCCGCCGTCGTGGGCCACAGCCAGGGCGAGATCGCGGCCGCCCACGTCGCGGGCGCCCTCTCCCTCGCCGACGCCACCCGCATCGTGGTGCTGCGCAGCGCCCTGTTCGCCGAGGAACTCGTCGGCCGGGGCGCGGTGGCCTCGGTCGCCCTGCCTGCCGACGCCACCGAGCGGCGACTGGCCCGCTGGGACGGGCGCCTGACGATCGCGGGCCGCAACGGCCCCGCCGCGGTCACCGTGGCGGGCGAGGTGGACGCGCTGGAGGAGTTCGTCGCCGCATGCGCGCACGACGGCATCCGCGCCCGGATCGTCGGCTCCACCGTCGCCTCCCACTGCGCACAGGTCGACCGGCTCCGGGAACGCATCCTGGAGCTGTTCGCCGACATCACCCCCCGCTCCGGCGGCGTGCCGTTCTACTCCACGGTCACCGGACAGCGCATGGACACCTCCCGGCTGGACGCCGACTACTGGTTCCACAACGCCCGGCAGCCCGTCGACTTCGAAGGCACCGTGCGCGCCCTCCTCGACGACGGCCACCGCTTCTTCGTCGAGTCCAGCGCCCACCCCGTGCTGACCATGGGCATGCAGGCCACCTTCGAGGACGCCGGAGCCGACGCCGTGGCACTCGGCACCCTCCGCCGCGACGAGGGCGGCCCGGCCCGCTTCCTCGCCTCACTCGCCGAGGGGTACGTACGCGGACTGCCCGGCGTGGACTGGACAGCCCTCTGCGCGGACACGGGCGCCCGGCGCGTCGACCTGCCCACGTACGCCTTCCGACGGCGGCGCTTCTGGCTGGAGTCCGGTGGTGCCGAGGCCACCGACGCCACCGCGCTCGGCCTCGGCACCACCGGCCACCCGCTGCTCGGCGCCGCCGTCCGGCTCGCGGGCGAGGACCACCTGCTCCTCACCGGACGGATCTCGCTCCGCAGCCACCCCTGGCTCGCCGACCACACCGCCCTCGGCACCCCCCTGCTCCCCGGCGCCGCGTTCGTCGAACTCGCCCTCCAGGCAGGGCACACGACCGGCTGCGACCGACTCGACGAACTCACCCTCGAAGCACCACTGGTCCTCCCGGAACACGGCGGCGTCCGGCTCCAGGTGTCCGTGGCGGCCCCCGACGCGACCGGGCGGCGCCCCGTCCACGTGCACTCCCGCCCCGACGAACCGGACGACACCGGCACACCGTGGACCCGCCACGCGAGCGGCACACTCGTCACCGGCACCACGGGCACGGCCCCGGACCTCACCACCTGGCCGCCCGCCCGGGCCACACCCGTCGAAGTCGACACCTTCTACGACCGGATCGCCGACGCCGGCTACGGCTACGGCCCCGCCTTCCAAGGACTGCGCGCCGCATGGCGCTCCGGTGACGACCTCCTCGCCGAGATCACCCTCGCCGAGGAACAGGCACGGGAAGCGGGCCACTACGGCATCCACCCCGCCCTCCTCGACGCCGCGCTCCACCCCGCACTGCTCGCCCGGCTGGAGACCGAAGGACCCACGGCCCCCGTCCAACTTCCTTTCGCCTGGCGGGGGATCGCCCTGCACGCCACGGGCGCCACGACCGTACGCGTCCGCGTCACCCCGTCCGGCACCGGCACCGTCACCGTGACCCTCGCCGACACCGCGGGCGCCCCGGTGGCCTCCATCGACGCGCTGACGCTGCGCCCGGTCCCGGAGCGGCAGCTCGCGGGCGGCACCGAACCGCCACGGCAGGCCCTGTTCCGCACGGACTGGACACCGCTGCCCACGGACGCGCCCGCCGGCACCGGCGGCTGGATGACGCTCGGCCCCGCCGGGCTGCCCGCGCAGGTCGCCGGGCTCAAGGACCTGATCACCGAGCTCGACGCCGGGACGGCCGTGGCACCGCGAGTGGCCGTGGCCACCTGCTTCGGTTCCACCGGCGACGGCGACCTCACCCGGGACGCCCACGCGGCGACGAACCGGGCACTGGCGCTCGTACAGACGTGGCTGTCCGACGAACGCCTCGGCGGCGCCCGCCTGGTGGTCGTCACCCGTCGTGCGGTGGCGACGCGGCCGGGCGAGGATGTCGCCGACCTGGCCCACGCACCGCTCTGGGGGTTGTTCCGTTCCGCCCAGTCGGAGAATCCTGGCCGCTTCGTCCTGGTGGACATCGACGGTGATCCTGCCGACGCGCGGGACGCCGTGACGATCGCCTTGGCGGCGGAGGAGCCTCAACTGGCCGTACGCGACGGTGTGTTCCTCGCGCCGCGTCTTGCGCGCGTGTCGTGCACGCCGGGTGGTGCCGGGTCGTTCGCGGGTGACGGGACTGTGTTGATCACGGGTGGTACGGGCGCGCTCGGTGGTCTGCTGGCGCGTCATCTGGTGGTCGAGCGTGGTGTGCGTCATCTGTTGTTGATCAGTCGTCGTGGGGTGGAGGCTGCTGGGGCGGCGGAGCTGACGGCGGAACTCGCGGCGGCCGGGGCCACTGTGGAGGTGGTGGCGTGTGATGCCGCGGACCGGGATGCCCTGGCGGCCGTACTCGCGGGCATTCCCGCCGAGCGTCCGCTGACCGCCGTGATCCACGCGGCCGGCGTCCTCGACGACGGGCTCGTCGGGACGCTCACCCCCGAACAGCTGGCACGCGTACTGCGGCCCAAGGTCGACGCCGCCGTCAACCTGCATGAACTGACGCGGGACCTCGACCTGTCGGCGTTCGTCCTCTTCTCCTCCATCGCCGGCACCTTCGGCAACCCGGGGCAAGGCAACTACGCCGCGGCCAACGCCTTCCTGGACACCCTCGCCCAGCACCGCCGCGCGAACGGCCTGCGTGCGCACTCCCTCGCCTGGGGTCTGTGGGCCGAAGCCGGTGACATGCTCGGCCACCTCGAACAGCGGGACCTCACCTGGATGCGGCGCGCGGGCATCCGGCCCCTGACCGCCGACCTCGGCCTGGCGCTGTTCGACACGGCCGTCGCCCAGGACGACGCCCACCTCGTGCCCGTACACCTCGACATGGCCGTCCTGCGCAAGGAGGCGACGGCAGGGATGCTGCGTGCCCTGTTCCGCGGCCTGGTGCGCACCACCACCCGCAGGACGGCGGCCACCGACAGCGCCGGCACCTCGTCGCTCGCCCACCGCCTGACCGGCCTCACCGAGGAGGACCAGAACCGCGCCCTGCTGGACGTCGTCCGCGCCCAGGTGGCGACCGTACTGGGCCACGCCACACCACAGACGATCGCGGCGGGTCGCCCGTTCAAGGAGCTCGGCTTCGACTCCCTGACGGCCGTCGAGCTGCGCAACCGCCTCAACGCTGCCACCGGCCGGCCCCTGCCCGCCACCCTCGTCTTCGACTACCCCACACCCGAATTGCTCGCGGGTTTCCTCCGGTCGGAGGTGCTGGGTCTCGGGGTGGGCGCCGGGCCGGTGGCTTTGGCTGCCGGTGTGGCGGATGACCCGATCGCGATCGTCGGCATGGCCTGCCGCTACCCCGGCGGGGTGGGCTCGCCGGAGGACCTGTGGAAGCTGGTCGCGTCGGGCGGGGACGCGGTGTCGCACTTCCCGGCCGACCGCGGCTGGGACGAGGGGCTCTACGACCCCGACCCGGACGCGACCGGCAAGAGTTATGCGCGCGAGGGCGGCTTCCTGCACGACGCGGGGGAGTTCGACCCGGAGTTCTTCGGGATCTCGCCGCGCGAGGCACTGGCCATGGACCCGCAGCAGCGGCTGCTGCTGGAGACGTCCTGGGAGGTGTTCGAGCGGGCGGGGATCGACCCGAGGACGCTGAAGGGCAGCCCGACGGGCGTGTTCACCGGCGTGATGCACCACGACTACGGCACGACCTCCGACACCCCGGAAGGGCTGGAGGGCTACGCGGTCACGAGCACCCAGGGCAGCGTCGCCTCCGGCCGCATCTCCTACACCTTCGGCCTGGAAGGGCCCGCGGTCACCGTCGACACCGCCTGCTCCTCCTCCCTGGTCGCCCTGCACCTCGCGGTGCAGGCGCTGCGCTCGGGCGAGTGCTCGCTGGCGCTGGCGGGCGGCGTGACGGTGATGGCCACCCCGTGGGTGTTCGTGGAGTTCAGCCGGCAGCGGGGCATGGCGCCCGACGGCCGGTGCAAGGCGTTCTCCGCCTCGGCGGATGGTGCAGGCTGGTCCGAGGGTGCGGGCGTCCTGCTGGTCGAGCGCCTCTCGGACGCCCGCCGCAACGGACACCGGGTGCTCGCGGTCGTCCGCGGCAGCGCGGTCAACCAGGACGGCGCCAGCAACGGTCTCACCGCCCCCAACGGCCCGTCGCAGCAGCGGGTGATCCGCGCGGCCCTGGCCGGTGCCGGGCTGTCGGCGGCCGACGTGGGCGCGGTGGAGGCACACGGTACGGGCACCACGCTCGGCGACCCGATCGAGGCGCAGGCGTTGCTGGCCACCTACGGCCAGGACCGCCCCGCCGACCGGCCGCTGCGGCTGGGGTCCGTCAAGTCCAACATCGGGCACGCACAGGCCGCCGCGGGCGTGGCCGGTGTGATCAAGATGGTGGAGGCGATGCGGCGTGGTGTGCTGCCGGGGACGTTGCATGTGGATGAGCCGACACCGCATGTCGATTGGTCCTCGGGTGCGGTCGAGCTGCTGACCGAGCCCGTCGACTGGACCGACCAGGGCCGCCCACGAAGGGCCGGTGTCTCCTCCTTCGGCATCAGCGGCACCAACGTCCACGTGATCCTTGAGGAGGCCCCGGCCGAGGCCGTCGACCCCGAGGGCGGGTCGGAGATGCCGATGGTCCCCTGGACCGTATCGGCGAAGTCCGAGGCCGCGCTGCGGGCACAGGCCGGGCGACTGGCCGCGTACGTCGAGGCGGACACCACGCTCGATGTCACGGACCTGGGCTGGTCGTTGGCTTCGTCACGAGCGGCGTTGGAACACCGGGCTGTGGTGCTGGCAGCGGACCGTGGGAGCGCGCTGTCCGGTCTGTCGGTGCTCGCCGAGGGCCTGCCCGCGGGGAATGTGGTGACGGGTGTGGCAGCGGTGGAGCCGGGGCGGGTGGTGTTCGTGTTCCCGGGGCAGGGGTCGCAGTGGGTGGGGATGGCGGCGGGGTTGTTGGAGTCCTCGTCGGTGTTCGCGGAGCGGTTGGCGGAGTGTGATGCGGCGTTGCGCTCCTATGTCGGCTGGTCGGTGGTCGATGTGGTGCGCGGTGGTGAGGCGGTGTCGCTGGACGATGTGGTGGTGGTGCAGGCGTCGTTGTGGGCGGTGATGGTGTCGCTGGCGGCGGTGTGGCGTTCG